>JBBRLJ010000021.1:0-95867 GCA_038231435.1 Planctomycetota bacterium | reverse complement strand
CGTCTCGACTGTGGCACTTTTTGTGGTACCACTGCGGAGCGCCATCTCTTTGAAACCCCTACAATGACTCCACAATACCTGCGCTATGAGCAACAGGCGTGTTCGATGCCGTCTCGTCCGCATCATCAACGAGGTGCGCGGGATCAACCGGGTGGTGTACGACATCACGTCGAAGCCGCCGGGGACGATCGAGTGGGAGTGATCGGCGGCTCGTACGCGAGCCCTGCCTCGGTTGCTCGGTGACCTTGAAGAAGCGCGCATGAAGCGCCTCATCGGACGATTGCTCATCCACGTCGGACTATCCGGGATAGTCCAGGCATACCGCCGCCGCCTCATTACCCGGGCGCGTCGGGCGATGGCCAGATCGTACTTCGAGCCGCGATATCGTCTCATCCGCAGTTGGCTCAGGACCTCCAACGAGGTTTCGAACTTCACCTACCCGTTGAAGCGCTCGAACCTGCTCTACCTCGCTCAATGCGTGTCGGTGGTGACCGGTCGTCCCGTAACGGAGATCCGTAGCTACATCGATGAGATAACCGAGGACCAGGCGCTGAAACGCCTCGTCATCGAAACCACTCGCAAGAGTCCTTACCGCGACGCCGCTGACGAGCGTTGCGAGTTCGGTCGCAGGATCGGTTGGTACGCGATCACCCGGGCGACCAAGCCGAAGGTCGTGGTCGAGACCGGGGTAGATAAGGGGCTGGGTGCCCTGGCGCTCTGCCGCGCCCTCAAGAAGAACGCCGAAGAGGGCCACCAGGGCAGATATTTCGGTACCGATATCCAGGAGGATGCCGGCTATCTACTCGCGGAGCCCTATCAGACGCTCGGCAAGATCCTCGTCGGGGATTCGATCGCGAGCTTGACCCAGCTTCAGGAAACCATCGATCTCTTCATCAATGACTCCGACCATTCGGCCGAGTACGAATACCGCGAATACCAAGTCATCAAGGGCAAGCTCTCGGAGAATGCCATCATTCTCGGCGACAACGCCCACGCCACCGATGCCTTGTCGCGATTCTCCCTCGAAAATCAGCGCAATTTCCTCTTCTTCAAGGAAGAGCCGGAAGGCCACTGGTACCCCGGAGCTGGCATCGGCATCTCCTTTCGCTGAGGCCCCTCCTCAGGCCATACGGCTACGGGCTGCGCCTCGGCACCCACGCTCCAGCCCGGCGGGCCATCGACAGCCGCTGACGTGCTTCGGCGACGGCCAGCTCACGCGGAGGAAATTATAGCTCGCACCGGAAATGCGCCGGGCTGTCCGATGCTTCTCACCAGAAAGCCCCAGCCATGACCGAGAGGATTGTTCGCTACCGAAGCGCATCCCACCAGACGGTCATCCGGTAGCGTTCCCGCAATCATCCCCCCGAGAGCGCTTGGAGGATGAAGACCCTGTCCTCGGACCGTAGCGCGTCGCTGAGCTTCGCGCGATCGTGGATCGGTTCATCGCCGACGAAGATGTTCACGTGCCGGCGCAGCCTGCCGGTCTCATCGATGATATACGAGGCGAGGCCGGGGTGACGGCGCTCGAGCTCGTCGATCACCTCGCGCACCGTCGTTCCTGCCGTCTCGCCATCGCGCAGACCCGGGAAGAACACCTGCAGGTGGCTGGTGAACGCGACGTGCGGCATGCGTCAGGAGATGCGCACGGAGTGGATCGGGGGCAGGTTGTTGCCGACGCACTGCCAGCTGTCGCCGCGATCCTCGGAGACATAGACATTGCCGGTCGTGCTTCCGAAGCAGACGACATCGCCACGAACGTCGAGGCCGTGCCGGTAGACGATGTCGTAGGCGTTCTCCTGGGGGAGCCCCTTGCGCAGCGTCTTCCAGCTCGCGCCTCCGTCCGTGGTGCGCGCGACGAAGATGCCACCGCTGACCGCCATGCGCTGGGCGTCGCTGTGGGCCGGAACGACCCACGCCGTGCGGCCGTCGCGTTCGTCGACCGCGATCGGGAATCCGAAGTGGACGGCCTGGTCCTTGTGGCTGACGCGCTTCCACGTCCGGGCGCAGTCCTCGCTGAAGAACACACCGCAATGATTCTGCTGCCAGAGCCGATCCGGGTCGTTCGGGCATTGGGTGATGAAGTGCGGGTCGTGACCCCACTCGGACTCGGGGTTGGGAAGGTAGTCGTTGAGCACGCCCTTGTTCATCGCCTTCCAGGACTTTCCGCCGTCGGTCGTACCGACGACGCCGGCGCTGGAGACGCCGAGAAGCATGCGTCCGGGGTCGCGCGGATCGACGGCGATCGAATGGATGCCAGGGACGAACTCGCCATAGCCCACGGCAGCCGGCGTGCCGCCCCAGTCGTTCCTCGATGTGGGGTTGCCGGCGAAGAGATCGCCGCCGCGGCTCTCGTGGTTCCACAGCGGACGATTCAACTCCCAGGTGTCGCCGCCGTCGCGGCTGGTGAACAGCCCACCGGGCATCGTGCCCGCATGGATCGTCCCGGGCTGCTCCTTACCGCCGAAGGCGAGCACCCAGACCTTGAGCAGCGAGGCAGCCTTCAAAGTCGTCGGCTGTTCAACGCTCGGATCCAGGTCCGGCGTCGGGAGGTGCTGCTCGACGAAGCGCGCGCCCTTGGGGTAGGCGAGCTGGGAGAGATTCTCCCACGTCGCGCCGTCGTCCTTCGAGCGCGAGAGCTTCGGCCCCCAATGCGCGTGATCCATCGCCGCCCAGATCGTCCCGTCGCGGGCATCGCGCGCGGCGTAGCTGATCGACATGCCGGCGTGAGCGATCGGACGCGGCTTCCAGCTGCCGGCCTTGCGGTCCAAGATGAGCGTGCCCTTGCGGGTTCCGAGGATGATCTGGCTGGACATAGGATGCCGAAACTAACTTGGCATGACCCCTGTTCAAACAATCGTTCCACCCTGGTCGTGGTGTTTCCCAGCCAGGTGCACGAGACCAGAAATTGAAGCGAGCGGATGCCGTGGGTTCTCACTGCTGGCTATCTCATCGCCGCCACGCGGCTCACTCCCACCTGATGGCACCAGGCGGCTTCGACGTGATGCCGTAGACCACGGTCGATGCCCCGCACGTCCTCGATGAATGCGTGAGCACCAGTGGACGTTCTCGTTCGGCGAGGATCACGATCATCACAGTGCATGGCGCTGCTTCACGCACCCTCGCGCGTGATCGGTCTGGGATGCATGCCGCGCATGGTGTCCAGATTTCCTCGGTCCGCTGTGGAAAGCGGTCGGGGTCGATCATGATCCCCGCCGTGAAGCGCACCGGTACCGTGATCCTGGCCTTGCTGCTCGGGATCATCCTCTCCGGTGGACACTTGGCGCTGCTCCAGACCGTGGCCTGGGCGTCGATGATCGCCAGCCGGGCGGCTTCCGATTCCTTCGCCTTCGCCGTAGAAACGACCTTCGATGGTCAGCACCCCTGCCCTATCTGCCTGGCCATCTCCCAGCACAAGGCCCACGACGACGACAAGCGGGCGCCCGAGCAGCCGACAAAAAAGATGAAGATCGACTGCCTGGCCCTCGCGCCGCACGTGGATGCCCTGGTGCCGGTGATGGTCGAGACCTTGGCAGCATCACCCGGGCCATTCATCGTCCGTGCCACCGAGGCACCACCGACTCCGCCTCCTACACGTTCCTGAGACTCAGCGCGCACGCGCTCACGCTCCGCACGCCGTTGGTCCCGTTCGGGGCCGGCGTGAACAGCGTCACCTGCTGATGGCCGTAGGCCGCAGCAATCTAGGAACAACCTCATGACCCCCTGCATCTCCAACAAGGGCTTGGCACGTCCAGTCCTTGCCACGCTCTCCATCATCGCTGCCGCCAGCACCGCCAATGCATGCGACCTCTGCTCAACGCCGACCGCGCCAGACGGCGGCAGGGGTTTCTCGGTCAGCGTCTTCGAGCAGTATTCGCACTTCGGCACGCTTCGCGACAACGGAGAGGAAGTCAGCAACGACGTTGACCAATACATGGATAGCTCGGTCACGCAGGTGGTGATTGGCTACCGATTCGCGGAACGCTACTCGATGCAGCTGGTGGTGCCCTACATCCATCGCTCGTTCAGGCGCCCCGAGGGCTTCGAGATCGACCAGGGGACCGAGCAGGGCATGGGCGACATCAGTCTCCTCGCCAGCATCCGCATGATCAGCATCAGCGGCGATGACTCCGTCCTCCGCGTGGATGACCTCATCGGCCTCAAGCTGCCGACGGGTAAGAGCGGTCGCCTGGGTGAGGAAGCGAACGAGGTCACCGTGCCAGGAGCGCCCGACAGCGGCGTGCACGGCCATGACCTCGCGGAAGGAAGCGGATCGTGGGACATCCCGCTCGCGGTGGATGCCTTCGGCCGCTTCGAGCGGGCGTACCTCGGCGCACATGCCCAGTACACCATCCGCAATCGAGGCACCCACCAGTATCAGTACGCCAACGACTTCAGCTGGAACGTCACCCCGGGATTCGATGTCTGGCGTGCCGCCACCGGCCGCGTCGGCCTGGAGGCGAATCTGTCCGGAGAAGCGAAGGGGAAGGACGTTTCCGACAACGAGGTCGCGGGAGATACCGGCATCGTGGCAGTCTACCTGGGGCCGCAGGTTTCGATGGCTTGGAATCGGCACCTACTCGGGGTGATCGGGTACGACGTCCCGTTGCTCCAGAACAATACGGCGCTTCAGCTCGTGCCGGACTACCGCCTGCATGGCGGCCTGACCTGGGTGTTCTGAGACGACCACGAAGAACCGCTGCGCGCTCGGTGAGACTGGACCCGTGATCGAGATCGCCCCAGGTCGGTGTCCGCCAAAGCGGGGATGTACCGTCGCGGCGCGCGGCGGCCGCTTGCGCCCGAAAGACGCCTGGAAGGGCGGTCACGTCCAGGTCTGGTCGGTGGCGGTGGCGGTCACGATCGCGACTCGCGCAACGGCTTTCGAGGCGCTCGACGCCACCGGGGGCATGCCCTCGACACCGGCTGGCGGCAGCTCGAGTTCTCCATCGGCTCGGACGCGATCTGGTACGAGCTCATCGGTTGGTGGCCGCGCGGCCACCAACCCTGCGGCTCACGGCGCGTGCGCTTTACCGCCCAGGGCGCAGAATCCTGTCCCATGGTCCTGCATCGTCCACCCGAGGAGGATCGCCCACAGGGCAACCGACTGCGCGAGCGGCTGTTCGAGGTGGTCTTCGAGTCCGACACCGTCGCGGGGCGGCTGTTCGATCTCTGCCTGCTGTGGGCGATCCTGTTGAGCATCGTGGCGGTGATGCTCGCGAGCATCCCCGGCACCTCGGCTTCATGGGGGCCCACGCTCAAGGTCGCGGAGTGGGTGTTCACCCTCCTCTTCACCATCGAATACATCCTGCGCTTCATCTCGGTGCGCCAGCCGTTGCGCTACACCTTCAGCTTCTTCGGCATGGTCGATCTCATGGCGATCCTGCCCGGCTACCTCGACCTGCTGCTGCCTGGCGCCCAGACCCTGCTGGTGGTCCGAGTCCTGCGCCTGTTGCGCGTGTTCCGCCTGCTCAAGCTCGGGCGCCATCTGGGCGAGGCAGAGACCTTGCTGAGCGCCATGCGCTCCAGCCGGCCGAAGGTCGTCGTCTTCCTGACCTTCGTCTTCGCGGTGGTCATCATCGTGGGCGCGCTCATGCACCTGGTCGAGCGCGGCAGCAAGGGCTTCGAGAGCATCCCCAGCAGCATGTACTGGGCGATCGTCACCTTGTGCACGGTCGGCTACGGCGACGTGGTGCCGCTGACCCCGCTCGGCAAGGCCATCGCATCCGGGCTCATGATCGTCGGCTACGGGGTGCTGGCGGTGCCCACCGGCATCGTCTCGGTCGAGCTGGCGCGCGCGTCGGCGCTACCGGTGAGCGGCCAGGCGTGCCCCGCGTGCACCCGATCCGGGCACGCCACCGACGCCGTCCATTGCAAGTTCTGCGGCGCGGTGCTCAACCCGCAGCACGCGCTCGCGCGCATCGACGGACCAGCGCGTCCCGAGACCTGAGAGCGGCAGCAGCGGCGCCGCTCCGGAGTCGTGGACTGACGCTATTCGGCCGCCGCGGCTCCCGTGGCCGCCAGCTTCGATTTGAACTTCACCAGCGCCTTGCCGCATTCGGTCTTCGACGCGGTGTCGGGAGCGAGCTCCATCGCCTGCTCCTCGATGAGGCAGGCGCGCTTCGCATCGCCGCCGCGGAAGGTCGCCCACGCCAGGGCGTCGAGGCTATGGTGGTTCTTCTCGCCATCCATGGTCACCGCCTGCTGCGCCAGCTTCTTGGCCGTGCTGATATCGGACGAGGCTGCGTCATCGGGCATCGCGAGCTCGCGCGCGCAACTGGTCAACAGGCCCGAGTCCGCCTCGGCGATCTGCTTGGTCACCGCCGCGCGCAGGGTTTCGAGGTAGCGGCTCTCGTCGTATGCCGGCTTGGAGCCTTCGTAGGTCCCGCGCGTCAGGTGCGCCGCGTCGAGAGCCTGCTGATGGAACCGCTTCGCGAGGATGCGTACGAATGGCGCATCGGCCGATCCCGGCGCCAGCGACTCGGGATGCGCCAATGCGTTGGCCAGCAGGGCGGCTGGCTGCTCCTTGAACTTGTCTTCCTTCATCGTCGACAGCGCGAAGACACCGATGGCGATGGCGGCAATGACCGCGACCCCGAGCACGATCCAGATGCCGTAGCCGCGCTTGCGCGGACGCCGGCCGCGCTGCGTGCCGCGTTCGCCACGTGCGCCACGTTCGCCTCCGGTATCGGTGCGGCTGGCCCGGCGCGATGATCGCGATGGCGGGGTGCCTCGGCCGTTGCGCGACGAGCGCTCGGTGCGGGGCACGGCGCGCACACCGGGGGCCTCGGGGGTGTCGGCATCCTGATCGGCGCGGGACATGGGGAAATCGTCATCGGCCTCGGGATCCGCGACCATGTCCACGCCGATCGCCTCAGCCGCGGTCACCGGGCGCTTGGCCTCCATGTCCATGATCTTGGCCGTCGATGGGAGCTTGCCCGCCTCGACGAAAGCGGCGATCTGATCACGCGAGAAGGGTCCCTTGTCGCCAGCGGCGGTGCGGATGACGTAGCGGTTGGTGCCTGGCATGCCGGCGACGCTAGCAGGCATGGAGACAGCGGCAACGGCGGCAATGGTAGAAACCTCCCTTCTGCGCCTCGGGTGATCAGGGACTGCCGATCCCGCTGTGCACCAGACCGATCCGACAGGGCATGGGAACGGGCCCACGGTCGCCTCTGGGTGAGCTGGGTTTTGGCAATAAAATCGCGTAAAAACCCCATTGTGGAAGGTTCCTCCGGTCGTTGGCATCGCGAGCGAGGAAAGGAGCCTAGGCTCGCGAACGTTAGCCTAGAGGGAGCCCATGAGCGACGTGCTGGTCATCCATCTCGACGACAACCCCGATGATCGGGCGCTGCTGGTATCGGCCTTGGCCGAGGCGGGGATCGCCGCGCGCGTCGTACCAGCCGAGAACGCTGTGCAGACCTACGCCTACATGCGCCTGATGAAGCATGCCCCGCCTGATCTGGTGGTGATCGACCTGAACCTGCCCGTGATCAAGGGCCAGACGGTGCTGCGCGACCTCAAGTGCGACCCGGAGTGGAAGAGCGTCCCGGCGGTGGTGCTGAGCTCGTCGGATCTGGACAAGGATATCGAGGAGTGCCTGGGGCTCGGCGCCGAGGCCTACTTCGTCAAGCCCGCTCGCTACGAGGGCTACCTCGATATCGCCGGCAAGCTGCGCGAGCATCTGCGCAAGCGGCGCCGAGCCACGACGTCGAGCGAGTCATCGCCACCTGACCGTGTGTCCGAACCGCCGACCGGCCGCTACCGCTGGGCGATCTGACGACGGCTCGCCGTCCGCCTCCGGAATCCCGATCAATGGTCGTGTGGATGGTCGTGGGTGTGCCCGTGCGGTTCCGCCGAGTTCGTGGGCGAGGGCGCCGCGCCGAGCTCGCCGCCCTCGCCTCTTGGCGTACCTTCGCTCCCTGACGTGGCCGCTATCGACGGAGGCTTGGGCGCGACCTCGCACCATTCCTCGCTCTCCTCACGATGATGGTGGTCCGGCCGCCTGAGGCGGGCGATGGCTCCATGCACCGGACTGAGCGCCAGCGAGGCCACGAACACCCCGCCCAGGACCGAGACGATGCACGGCCCCGGCGTCACTCCCAGTGCGCAGCTGAGCACGAAACCGGATAGCGCGCCGACCACCGCGATGAGAGACGAGAGCGAGAGCATCGCGCCCCAGCGGCGGCTCCATAGCGCAGCGGTGACCGCCGGCAGCATGAACATGCCGATCGACAGCACCGCGCCCACCGCGCGTAGCGACGCCACCAGGTTCAGCACCACCAGCGCGAGCATCCCGAGATGGACGAGCGTGCCATTGCCGCCGCTGGCGCGGTGGAAGGCCGGGTCGAAGCACTCGATGAGGATGCCGCGGTAGAACAGCGCGAACGCGAGGACGGTGGCGACGCCGACCGCGGCGGCGAGCGCCAGATCGGCGCCGCCGACGCCGAGCAGATCACCGATCAGCAGATGCAGGAGCTCCTCCGATCCGCCGGTGGCGTCGGCTAGCACCAGGCCGGCTGCGAACATGGTGGCGAACAGCGCGGCGAAGGCCGAGTCCTCCTTCAGCCGGGTCAGCCGGCTGATCAGCCCGCTGCCGAGCGCCGTCACCAACCCGGCGGCCAAACCACCGACCAGCAGCGCAGGCACGCTGACGCCGAACAGCAGCCATGCCAGGCCCACGCCCGGCAGCATGGCGTGCGCGAGCACGTCGCCGAGCAGCGACAGGCGCCTGACCATCAGCACGCAGCCGAGCATGCCGGTGCTGGCGCCGAGCACGACCAGCACCAGGGCGGCGCGCCAGAATTCGCGGGTCGAGAGCAGTTCCGCCAGCGGCGGGACATGGCCGTTCATACGCGCTCGCCCAGCGCCAACGCGCGCGATCCGAACGCGGCGAGCAGCGATTGCTCCGACAGCGCGTGCACCGGCGCTCCCGCCGCGATCAGATGGGTGCGGATCAGCACCGCGACATCGAACGATCGGCGCACCAGCGGCAGGTCGTGCACCACCGCCACCACCAGCCGGCCGCGCCGCGTCCAGCCACGCAGGCTCTCGGCGAGATTCGCGACCGCGGCCGCGTCGAGTCCGGCGAACGGCTCGTCGAGCAGGAACACGTCGGCGCCGGTGGCGAGCGCACGCGCCAGGAAGACGCGTTGCGCCTGGCCGCCAGAGAGCGTGGACAGCTGGCGATCCTGCAGCCGCTCGAGGCCCATCTCGGAGATGGCGGCGTCGACGGCCTGGTGATCCTCGGACGAGAAGCGCCGCCATGCACCGAGGCGGGCGTAGCGGCCCATCGCCACCACGTCGCGGACGTCGAGCGGGAAATCGCCGTCATGCTCGCGACGCTGCGGCAGCCAGGTCACGCGGCCGGTGGACTCGCCGAGCGGGCGGCCATCGACGGTGACTTCGCCGGTGGTCAGCGGCAGCCAGCCGAGGATGGCGCGCATCAGCGTGCTCTTGCCCGCGCCATTGGGGCCGAGCAGCGCGACCAGCGATCCGAACGGCAGAGCCAGGTCGAGATGGTGGATCGCCGGGTCGGTGCCGTAGCAGACCGTGACGTCGCGCAGGCGCAGCTCAGTCATGGTGGTCGCCCGCGCGCAGCTTCAGCGTGCACGACGCCGAACCCTCTCCCCAAGCGAGCTCGCGCAGCTCGGTGCCGAGCCGCATCGCGCTGAGCTTCAGGGCGATGGTGGCTGCGGACTCGCCCTCGGCTCTGACTGTGACCTCCATCGCACCGATAGGCACGCTGCCCGACCACGACGACGGATCAGCGGATGCGGCGGTCACCTCAGCGCCGTCCGCGAGCACCGTCCACCGCGCGACCGGCGCCGTCGCGGCCACTGACAGGGCGACCGGCGCCGAGCGCGGCCCAGACGGCAGCCGTTCGACCGCCAGCATGGCGACCACCACCGCCATGGCGAATGTCGCCGCCGCCGCCGCGCGGGCCCCGGCGCCCGCGGCGAAGCCGAGGCGCATCGCGCTCCGCTCGGGTCGCCTGTCGGCTGGACCGGCGACATGGTGGGTCTCGGCCGCCATGTCAGTGCCGGCAGCCGTGCTTGGCCGGCTTGCCCGCGCACGAAAACACGCGCTCGTGGCAGCGAGCGCATTCTAGGCGCGGATGGCTCGCGGCGAAGGCGTCCCACTGCTTGCGCTGGTGCGCGTGCAGGATGCCGGTGCCGCGGCACAGCGGACACGAGCTGTCCAGGGCCGACAGCAGCGCCGCACGGATGAATTCGGAGCGGTTGCGCACACCCGACAGGCGCTCCGCGAGCTCGGCATCGGCTTTGAAGGTCATCACCCGTTGGCGCGTGGCTGCCATGATTCGCTCCTGGCGATGTGCTGACGATGTGCTGGGGATGAATACGTGATGCGGATGGCGCAGCAGGCCACGGGGCGCAGGTATTACCATGTAATACCTAAAGAGTCAACCCGCCGGGGCTGGCATCCGCCACCCTTCGCCGAACATCCAGCCATGGCTCACCAGCACGGCCACGGCCCACATCACGGTCATGTCCACGGACACGGACACGGCCATCCGCCCGCGGCCGGAGCACCGCTCGGGCTCGCGCTCTTCGTGACTCTTGCGTTTGTCGTCGGCGAGGCCGTCGCCGGCTGGTGGGCGGACAGCTTGGCGCTGATGTCCGACGCTGGCCACAACCTCGCCGATGCCCTGTCGCTCGGGCTCACCTGGTGGGCGATTCACGCGGCGACGCGCAAGGCGGATGCCCGCCGCACGTTCGGATACCATCGCATCGGCGTGCTCGCGGCACTGGCCAACGCGGTGGCGCTGGTACTGATCGCAGCGGGCATCTTCTGGGAAGCCTGGCAACGGCTCGCGGCGCCGGTGCCGGTCGCGAGCGGCACGGTCATGGCGGTCGCCGCTGCGGCCCTGGCGGTGAACCTGCTGGTGTCGTGGTGGCTCAGGCGCGGCACGCACGATCTCGCGGTGCGCGGCGCCTACCTGCACATGCTCGCCGACGCGGCGGCCTCTGCCGGCGTGATCGCGGCCGGAGCGGTGATCCGCTTCACCGATTGGCTGCCGGCGGACGCGCTCGCCTCGGTGCTGATCGGCGTGCTGATCCTGTGGAGTTCGTGGGGCGTCCTTCGGGAAGCGGTCGGCGTGCTGCTCGAGGCAGCGCCGGCTGATCTGGACATGGATGTGGTCGGCAAGGCGATCGCCGCGGTCCCGGGCGTGCTCGGCCTGCACGACCTGCACGCCTGGACCCTCGGCACCGGCGTCGTTGCCTGCAGCTGCCACATCCTGGTCGCCGAGCAGCCGGCGAGCTCGGCCCAGGCGATCACGCGCGTGGTGGCCGCGGAACTCGGCCGCTTCGGCATCTCGCATCCCACCATCCAACTCGAGGTCACCGCCTGCGCCGCGGACCAGGGCCTGTACTGCGTCGGCGAGCCTCACGTCAGCGATGCAGGGGACGCCGAGCATTCCCATGCGCACGGCGACGGCGACAGCGACCATGCTGGGCACGACCACGGTTGAGGCCGTGGACGGGCCGCGCCGACGGCTACCGCGACATCATTGGAGGACGATGTAGAGGGCGTCAGCCGGAAGCTTGATGGTCAGCGTCCCGCCCTTGGCCTCGACCGGGATCTCCTTGAGCGCCATGCCGTTGGCATCGAGCTGCGTCGCCTTGGTCAGCTTCGCGTTCTTGATGCCGATGGTGGCCTGCGCGTTCGCCACGTTCCACGGTTCGCTGCCGGTGTCATCGATGCGGAAGCCCTGGTGGCTGTGCTTGTCGCCATCCTGGAATTCCGTCGCGGTCTGCTTCCAGCCGTGCGGACGGCAGATGGTGGTAGCCTGGAGCAGGATCTTCTGCGAATCCTTGAGCTCCTTGTCGTCGAGCGGCACCGCCATGTAAGTGGCGTAGTCGTTGGCCGAATCGATGGTCATGGTCTTGAGCGTGATAGTCCCCGCTTTCGAGAGGAAGCCGGTCGCGCCCTGCGCCTTCGGCGCGTCCATGGTGCAGTAGCCCTTGCCGTGATCGAGCATCAGTTCACCGGTGTCGCTGGTGACGGTCTTCTTGCCGTCATCGATGTACTTGGCGAAGTCGACGACCTTGCTCTTCTTCGGATCGCCGCCGTAGACGACCTCGACCGGTCCGACCAGGAAGGCGAGCGGGTTCGCGCCCGCCTTGACGTTCGATTCCTTGGGCATGGATCCCGAATCGCGGTTCGGATCGAAGCCCTCATCCTCGGCGATGATGATGCCCTTCGCCTTCCAGACGTCCTCCAGCGCGCGTTCCTCGTGCACCGCCGGCTCGCCCTTCTTCACGTAGCCCTTGCGGAACAGCAGCGACGCGGCCGGCCAGCCGCCCATCATCGCGGGGTTGGCAGCCTGCCATTTGCCGATGGTACGGTCGTAGCCGACGCTGCCGAGCGCGAACCAGTAGTAGGTGTCCACGCCCGAGAGCGAGCTGTACGCGGCCACCAGCATCGGGCCCTCGGAGGCGTATTGGATCGGCGGCACCCACGTAGACTCTGAGATGATGAAGGGGAACCCGACCACCTGCTTGTCGCTGGTGGGGATGGTGCGCGGGTTGAGCAGGCAGGACTTGTCCTCGAAGAAGTCGCCCCTCGAAACCAGGTAGCCTGCCTTTTCGCCTGCGGTCGGATTGATGTGCACGAAGTCGACGTAGCGGTTGACGCCCATGACCTGGTTCGCCGAGTACGACCAGCGCTCGGCGTCGAGCATCTTCACCTGGTTGGCGGTGCGCCAGTTGCCGGCGTTGATCAGCACCTTGCAACCGAGCTCCTTGTGCACGTAGTCGTCGACCATCTGGTTGAAATCGTGCATGGTCTCAGACAGCCACTCGAGCTGGTCGGCGAGACGCTTGCCCTTGCCGCCGCCGGCGTCGGCGTTGTATTCCCAGAGGTTGACGATGCCGACCTGGCCGTTGGCGAAATCATCGCCATCGGCGCCGGTGCCATCCCAGGCCTCCTTGGCCTTGTCGAGCGAACCGTACTTCTTCGCGGCCCAGTCGCCCTGGTGCTTGCATAGGCGCTTCTTCTCCTCGCCTTTCACGGTTCCGAGGGTCCAGAACAGCAGGCTGTCCTCATTCTGGATCTGGAAGATGCCCAGCGCCGGTTCCTGTCCGAGCGGAACCGCGCCGTGGGGATTCTTGCGCGTCAACAGCTCCTTGATCCACGCCTTGTAGCCCTTCTGCGTGGTCTCGTCCCAGAACACCAGGCCGAACATCGCGCCACCTGGATGGCCGGGGATCTCCCAGCTGGCCTGCGATCCGCTGGTCGCCCAGAAGGGCGAGACGGTGGTGTAGATGCCTTCCTCCTTCATTGCCGCCACCAAGCGCTGGCACTTGTCGATCTGGTCGTCGTTGACGTCGGTGATCTTCGAGCCGGCCTTGTCAGACTGGAAGTGGCCGTGGAAGCGCACCATGTTCACGCCGCGCTTGGCGAGGAAGCGCGCGTGTGTCTTCAGCGCCTCGTCGGGCTGCTCGAACACATTGTCGTTGACCGCCCAGAAGCGCACCGGCTTGCCATTGCCGAGCGCGAAGTCGCCGTCGGCGGTGCGGGTCACCCAGCCCGACTCACCGGCCTTCTTCTCGTTGAGTGAGCGCAGGTCGAGCAACGATTTCGGATCGAAGTCGTCGGCGTCGGGCTCGAACGCCCAGGTGCCGGGATCGGCCAGGCCGAGCTTCTTGCCTGGCTGCGCCGAGCCGGCGGGAATGAACGACTTGCTGGTGGTGAAGAGGAAGCAGTCGAGCGCACCGCAGTGGTTGTTGCCGGAGGTCATCTTGAACGACACCGCATTGGCGCCCTTCTTGAGCGTCGCCTTGCCGGTGTTGACCCAGGCGATGAAGCGCATGTCCGGGGCGTCGTTGTCGGCGATGTTGGCGTTGTCGATGTTCTTGCCGAGGTCGACTGGCTTCCAATCCGCCTCGTTGATCTTCACCGACATGGTCGCGCCGATCGGATTCGCGCGCACCCACAGCGTGTAATCGCCGTCGGCCGGAGCGGAGACGTCGAAGTCGAGCAGGCCGTCCTTGTCGGGCGACCAGTTCGATGCCCAGGCGCCGCCCGAGAGAGCGCCCTTCTTCACGCTGTTGTACCAGCTGTTGTCCCCGAGCTGCTTGGTCTTCGCGCTCTCGCCCTCGATCCAGATGTTGGTGTCCGCGGCGCGCGCGATGCCGCCGCCCAGGGCGAGCGCGAGCGCGGAACCGACGAGGACGAGGGATCTGGATAGCTGGGTCATGTGTGATTCCATGCGGGGACGGGGTTTACAGCGCGGATCGGGGGCAGCGGCCAAGCCGCGGCCGCGGCCTTTAATTGAGCGAAGCCGATCATATCCATCAAATGTGCCGTGGCCACGCCTTGTGACACCCGGCCTGGCCGAGCGACGCAGACAGTGCCGTTACCACGTTTCACCTGACGGGAAGCGAGCTACCCGAGGGCGAGCATGCGTTCGATGGGCAGCTTCGCCCTCGCGATGATGTCGGCCGGCAAGCGGATCTCGGGCGCGCGCGCATCCATGCACTGGTAGAGCTTCTGCAGGGTGTTGCTGCGCATATGCGGGCAGGTGTTGCACGACGTGCAACTGCCTTTTTCGCCACCGCGGATATCGGCGGGCGCCGGGATGAACGTCGCCCCGGGCTGCGCCTTGTGCATCTGGTGGATGATGCCGGGCTCGGTCACCACGATGTAGGTGGCGTCGGCGCGCCCGCCGCGCACCGCGTCGAGCAGCGCCTTGGTGGATCCGACGACGTCTCCGAGGGCGCGCACCGCCGCCGGGCATTCGGGATGGACCAGGGTGATCGACCCCGGGTGCTCCTGCTTCAAGCGCGAGATCGCCTCGGCGCTGAACAGCTCGTGCACCTCGCAGCTGCCTTCCCACAGCACCAGCTCGCGACCGGCCTTGCGCGCGACGTAGTCGCCGAGGTAGCGGTCTGGGGCGAAGATGATCGGCGTCGTCCGCGGGATGCTGTTCACCACCGCCACCGCGTTCGAGCTGGTGCAGCAGTAATCCGACAGCGCCTTGACCGCGGCGGACGAATTGACGTAGGTGACCACCGCGTGGCCGGGATGCGCCTTCACGAAGCGTTCGAAGGCCTCGGCCGGCGCGCTCTCGGAGAGGCTGCAGCCGGCGTCGAGATCCGGCAGCAGCACCAGCTTCTCCGGGCTGAGGATCTTCGCGGTCTCGGCCATGAAGTGCACGCCGCAGAAGACGATGGTGCTGGCCTTCGACTTTGCCGCCTCGCGCGCCAGCTGCAGGCTGTCGCCGATGAAATCCGCGACGTCCTGGATCTCGGCGTCCTGATAATAATGCGCGAGGATCACCGCGTCGAGTTCGCGCTTGAGGCGCGCGATCTCGGGCGCGAGGTCGACGGCACCGGCAACGGCAGAGGTGCGCGCGGGCAGGATCATGATGCGCACATCCTAGCCGCGCGGCCGGCGGGGGAAGCCCGGCCGAGCGCGCCTAGCGTGGCCGTCGCCGCGCCTGCGCGCGATTCCAGGCCACGCAATCGGCGTAGCGCACCAGCGTCCCCCCGAACAGGTCGAGGGCGCTGCCGAAGGTCAGATCGATGCGCCCTCCGCTCAGTCGGTCGACCGTCATCAGGTCGGCGAGGTCGCTGCCGCCGCCGGCGTAGGTGCACGGGATCGGCGACCAGCGGCCGAGCGCCGCGACCAGCTCGTGATCGATGCCGCGGCACAGGCCCTCGACATCGGCGGCATGCACCAGCAGTTCGCTGCAATGCTCGGCGACCTGGGCGATCCGCGCGGCGTCGAGCGCGACATCGGTGACGCGCCGCCAGCGCTCGATGGCCACCAGCCAGCGCCGGTCCGCGCCCACGCCCTGCGCGCGGCAGCTGAGATCCACCACCAGCCGCTCGCGCCCGACCGCGCGCTCGAGCGCTTCGAGCCGTTCGAGCGCGAAACGTCCGTCGGGAAACAGCCACGAGGTCACGATGACCTTGCCCGCTCCCGCCGCGATCCAGGCCGCTGCATTGTCCGCGTCGATGCCGCCGCCGACGTGGAGCCCGTCGGGCCAGGCCGCGAGCGCGGCGCGCGCCGCCGCGTCGTTGCCCGGGCCGAGCTTGATCACGTGCCCGCCGTCGAGCCCGTCCGCACGGTAGCGCGCGGCGAAATGCTCGGCCGGCTGCGCAGCCACGAAATTGGTCTTCAGCCCGGCGCCATCATCGCTGAGGGTTCCGCCGACGATCTGCTTGACCTTGCCGTCGTGGAGATCGATGCAGGGGCGGAAGATGGTCATGGCTCACGTCCGTCGTCGGACAGCACGCTGCAGACGGGCCCTATGCCGCTGCGGATGGACCACGGACCACGGACCACGGACGAGGCCTTCACTTCTTCAGCGCGGGTGCTTCGTCCGGATCCGAATAATCGGGGCCGCCGAGGATTCCTGATTGTCGCACCTGGTTGGCGAGTTCCGAGCGCACGATCTTGACGCCCTGGACAAGATCGTCGCCGGCGGTCGCGAGACCGGTGCGCGACAGGTACTTCGCGATCGCCTGGAAGCCGTTGAGCCCCTGAGGGCTGAGTGCCGCCTGCACCGCCTGCGGAGGCAGCGCCTGGGGAAGCACCTGCAGCAGCAGGGATGCGAGCTCCTGGCCGCTGAGATCGGTGAGCGGCGCCTGGATCGCCCGCACCGCGAGCTGCTCGAGCACCGGGCCGAGCTGGGCGGTCAGGGTCTTCACCTGGGGAGCGAGGGAGGCGGCCTCGGGACTGGCGAGGAAGTCCTTCCAGTCGATGGGCTGGGCTGCGGGGCCGGCTGCGGCCGGATTCCCGGCGAGCGCGGCCGCGTCTTCCCCATCCGGGCCGAGATCATCAGCATCGTCATCGCCGGAATCGGCGGCTCCGGCGGCTCCGGCGGCTGAAGGCTGCGGGGGCTTGGCGGCCGGCGGCTTGCCCGCCGGATGGGCGAGCGGCGGCTTCGCGCCCGGCGCCGGGCGCCCGGCGGATGGCGCGCTCGCGAGCTTGGCCGTCGGAGCAGGGGCCGGAGCGGGTGCGGGAGCCGGCGGCGCATAGACGCTGTCGGCGAACACCGCCGCCCACGGCGCGCTGAAATCGCGGACGCTAGCGCTGTCGCGACCGCCGTCCTCGACCGCCTTGCGCAGGCGCTGCAGCTCGAAGCGATCGCAGAAGCGGTCGTTCTCGATCACGCGCTGCGCCAGCTCGGGCACGTTCTTCGCGCCGAGGATGGCGAGGACGCGGCAGGCGTGTTCGCCCAGGCCGGTGCCGCCGCCCTTGGCGCGCTCGATCTCGGTATCGACCTGGCGCGCGATGACCTCGCCCAGGCCGGCGCTCGCCCCGCCAAGCGCGGCGAGCGCCATCAAACCATAATAGCCGTTGTCGCGCTGGTCGAGCTTGCCGCCCGTCACCGCGGAGAGCAGCTCGCGTTCGGCGGCGAGCTGCGCGAGCGCCCAGGCCGCCGCCTTGCCGGCGACTCCGTCGCGCTCGAGCAGCGGCACCAGCGCCGGCAGAGCGGCCTGGTGCTTGCCCGTGCCGATGAGGATCGCCAGCGCGGCGAGCCGCACCGGGGCTTGGGCATCGGCATTTACAGCGGCAGTGACGGCGGCGCGCAGCGCCGTCACCAGCTCGTTGCCGTCCGCCTTCGCCGCGGCCATCGCGTCGGGATCGATCTTACCATCGCGCACCAGGTTGGCGGCATCGAGCATGGGATCTCCCGGGCCCGACATGCTAGCGGCGGCTGATTGTTTGTCAGGGGCTCCGCCCCTACGGCCTAGCGGCCTACCCCACGGGCTTTGTCGGGGCTCGATTTCGCCGGGAGCCGGCGAAATCGTCGGCGGATCGGCTGCGCCGATTATATCCGCCGACCGCCCCTCGGCGCCCGCCCCATCGCGGAGCGTGGGGCCCCCAAGCACGTAGACTGCCATGGGTGCCGTGTGAGCCATGGCGTCCGGGGGCAGAGCCTCCGTCAAAACCGGAGCGAAGCGACCGGCCGCCGAGTCCTGGTTTGCGTGAACAATGGGCGCAAGCCCATCACGCAAACTTTTTGGCCCGTAGGGCCAAAAAGAAGGACGACAAAGGCCGTGGGGGTTTGGGGGCGGAGCCCCCGATTTCAATGATTGCAGTCAGGCCCATGCACGTGGCCGACGTCGCCGTGGCTCGGATTCGCCGCCGGCGCCGGACGGCCGAGCACCTCATCGAGGTAGATCTCGAGCGCCTTGGCCTCGCGGATTTCCTGCACGACCTGGTTCACCTGGCCGCTCTCCTTGAGCTGCTTGGCGATGTCCTCGGGCTTGCGCCCAGTCTGGCCGGCGGCCATGCGGATCTGGTCCTCGAGATCCTCACGGCTGACGCCGATCTTGCGGGTCTCAATGATCGCGTCGAGGATCAGGAAGCGCTTCACGCCCTTCTTCACGTTGTCCTCGGCCTCGGCCTTCGCCTTGTCGAGATCGGCTCCGGTCTTGCCTTCCTTGGTGGCGCGCTCGACGGCGGCCTGCAGGTTCTGCGCCAGCGCCGCCTCGAGCAGCTTCGGCGGAACGTCGACCTGGGTCTTCTCGGTCAGAGCCTCGGCGAGATCCTTCACCTGCTTCTGGCGGACCTCTTGCTCGCGCGCCCCCTGCAGGCGTCCCTTCATGAGCTCACGCAGCTTGGCGATCGATTCGACGCCCATGCGCTTCGCGAAATCATCGTCGGCCTTGGCCGCGCGCAGGCGCTGGACCCCAACCATGGTGACGTCGATGCGCGCTTCCTTGCCGGCGTGTTCGGCCGGGGTGAAGGTCGCCGGCAGTGTGCTGGTCATGGTCACGGCGTCGCCGGCCTTCTTGCCCGCGAACGCAGCGATGACGTCGGCCGGAGCCTTGCCGAACAGCGGATAGCCGCCGACGAGATGGTGGAAGTCGGTGATCGTGCGCGCCTCGGCGTCGCCGACCATGACCTTGCCGGAGAGCGTGACGCTGTCGTCCTCGGCGATGGTCTCGCCGTCGCCGAGCGCTTCCATCGCACCCGCGCGTTTGCACAGCGAATCGATCGCCTTGTCGACCTCGGCCTCGGGAATGTCGACCTTGGTGTCCTCGATGGTGATCGACTTCGGGTCGGGCAGGGTGATAGCGGGCTTGATCTCGAAGCTGAGCACCAGCGTCAGTCCGGCCTCGCGCTTGACCTCCTCGTTGGCGATCGGACCGATCGGCTTGAGCTGGTTCTCCTTCACCGCCTGGTTGAGCGCCTCGTCGGCGAGCAGCTCCTCGGCGCGCTGCTCGGCCGCGGCGCCGTAGCGCTTCTCGACCACCGCGGTCGAGGACTTGCCTGGACGGAAGCCGTTCAGCTTGACCTCACCGCTGAGCTGGCGCAGCACCTGGGCGCGGCGCGCCCGGACTTCGTCGGTCGAATACGAGATGGTGAGCTTCTTGCGGAGGTGTCCGGCGTCGGCGATCTGAACCTGCATGTGATGACCTCTCGGTGAGCTCTCGACGAGCCCTGGTGACTGGCTGACGGTGATGCTGAAGGCGAGCCCGCTGCGCGATGAGCGGGCCAAAACGGGCTCGGCATCATCGGCTGGTCGCCAGCGGTTCAACCGCCTTTTTCCGCTCCGGCCAGGGCCCTGGCATGCGTGGATCGCGCTCGGAGACCCTGGGGAAAGGCCGCTGGCCTGAGCCCCGCCCTCACGACCTCAGGATGTCGATCACCGCCTGGGCGTCGCGAGCCGAGAGCAGGCGCTTGCGCAACTCGGCGTCCTGAAGGCGCGAGGCCATGCTCGCGAGCACGCGCAGATGCTCGGAGCGGTCGACGTCGCGAGCCGCGATCATGGCGAGGATGTGGACCGGCTTGTCGTCGCGGGAGGCGAAATCGATGCCCTGCACGCACAGCGCCACCGAGATCACGCAACCGGGCAGCGACGGCAGGCGCGCGTGCGGGATGGCGACGCCGGAACCGATGCCGGTCGAGGTCACGTCCTCACGCTCGTAGATCGCCTTGATGAACGCCGCGCGATCCTTCGGAGGGAATTTCGCGGCGGTGACCTCGGCGACGTAGAGCAGCGCGTCGCGTTTGCTCGGCGAGCCGGTGAGGAATACCACCCGCTCCACGTGGAGGAAGGGGCCGAGATCCACCAGGGGATCGGCCACGCGGCCTATCTCGCCTCGAATTCGGTCAGCAGGTCGATCAGGGCCTGGGCGTTCGTCACCTGGTGCAGGAATTCGCAGAAGTGTTCCTTGCGGATCTGGCTCGCGAAACTCTTCATCAACTGCAGGTGCTGTTCCTTCTGATCGGGCGGCGTCAGCAGCAGGAAGACACTGTACACCGGTTCGCCGTCGAGGCTGTCGAAGTCGAGGCCGGCCTCGCTGTGCCCGTAGGCGCAGACGATGTCCTTCACCAGATTGGTGCGGCAATGCGGTATGGCGATCCCGTGGCCGATGCCGGTCGAGCCGATCACTTCCCGTTTCATGGCCTCGTCGAGCACCACGCTCGCGGTGTCGGGGGCGATCTTCTTGGCGCGGGCCAACCCCTCGATGAGCGTCGCGATCACGGTGCGCTTGTCCGGGTCGGCCGGAAGGGTCGTGAAGGCTTTGCCCACGATCACCTGGGACATGCGCAAGGCGCTCATCGGATCGCGTCTCTCGGCATGGATATGGTGTATATTGGGGGCATGGGCCGATAAGGAGTTTCGCACCATACGCTTCCGTGTAAACCCAGTCAACACCACTTGGTCGTTAGGGCATAGCATGGAACCAGTTAGAACTAAGCCCACGAACCGGTACATGCACCTCGCGCGTACAGCGCCCCGGCGCGATCGCCGGATGGGAAGCACAAGGATAGCCAGTGGCCACGCTCGCCTCGCCTGACAATCCGCTGATCAAACGCCTGGCCAGGCTCACCGAGAGCCGGCATCGCCGCGAGGAAGGCCTGTTCCTGGTCGAGGGACGCCGCGCGATCTCCGGATTCCTGGAGGCCGGTTGGACTCCTGCCCACCTGCTGGTGCGCGACGACGAGAGCCCTCCGCCCGGCTGGCCCGAGCCCACCGAGGTGTCCGCGCGGGTGATGGACAAGCTGAGCCAGAGCGTCACGGCGCCTGGATTCCTCGCTGCTTTCGCGCTGCGCGCTCCCGATCCGCTCGACCCGGCGCGTGGCGGCCTGGTGCTCGCCGAGGTCTCGGACCCGGGAAATCTCGGCACCCTGGTGCGCACGGCCGCCGCCATCGGCATCACCCAGGTGGTCGCCCTGGGCGGCGCCGATCCCTGGTCGCACAAGGCGGTGCAGGCCTCGGCCGGCGCCCTGTCCCGCGTCCAGGTGCATGAGCCGCCGCTCGCGGGCGGCCTGGCGCAGCTCGCCACCACCGCGACCGGCGCACCGCTGTGCGCGCTGGTCGCGCAGGGCGGCATCGACCCGGAGCGCCTGGCCCCTGGGCCACGCTGGCTGGTGGTCGGGGGAGAGGCGCATGGCATCCGCGACGCATGGCTGCTCGCCTGCGGCGAACGCGCGACCCTGCCCATGCCAGGCGGCACCGAGAGCCTGAACGCGGCGATCGCGGGCGCCATCGCCTGCTACCTGCTGTGGCGCAGGCCGGCGTGAAACGCCGCGCCCTCGGCTCGGTATCACCTCATCGATGCCTGCCTCTGAACCGCGTGCGCGAGATGACGGCACCATGACGGCCGGGCGCCAGCCATGAGCGGGAGCCACGACACCCAATTGGACGCCGAACGGCGCGCCGAACTGGTGGCTCTGCTCGAGGAGCGCGCCGCCCTGCTGGTGCCGCCGGCCGAGGTGGTGGATCGGGCCTTGGCGCGCTGCATCCGCCACGACCTGCGCACCCAGACCCGCGAGGAGGCGCTCGCGGCGGAACGCGCGGCGATGGCCGCGCCGGCGATGGCGACGCCGACCACCGTGGCGCCAACGTCTGCGGACACGCCGACGCCGAGCTCGACCGCCAGCGCTGGTTCTGGAACGAGCCCCAGTGCGGCTCCGGTGACACATCCCAGCACGAACCCCAGCACGATGCCAGGGATCCGCGCGACGACCGGCGAAGAGTCGGCGAAGACCATGCCCGATTCGCTCGCCAGGCAGCCGCTCGCAGTCGGCGACCTCATCCCCCCCGGCACCATCGTCGCTGGCTACCGCATCGAAGGTCTGCTCGGCAAGGGCGGCATGGGGCAGGTCTATCGCGCGGTGCAGCTGAGCGTACAGCGCGAGGTGGCGTTCAAGGTATTGTCGCCGCGCCTCGCCAGCGATCCGGGATTCCGCGAGCGCTTCCTGCGCGAAGCGCGCGCCGCCGGGCGGCTACACCATTTCAATCTCATCGCCGTGCACGACGTGGGCGAGGCGAGCGGGCTGATGTTCTTCAGCATGGAGCTGATCGAGGGCCGCACCGTCAAGGAGCTGATGGCGAATGGTCCGATGACCCTCGACGCCGCCCTCGACATCATCGGCCAGACCCTGTCGGCGCTGAGGTACGCGCACGAACGCGGCGTCATCCATCGCGACATCAAACCCGACAACCTGATGGTCGCGCCAGGCGGAACGGTGAAGGTCGCCGATCTCGGGCTGTCGCGCATCGACTCGCTCTCAGCCGGTGACAGCAGCCACGACTCCGGCAGCACCCAGGCCGGCTCGATCATGGGCACGCCCCACTACATGGCGCCAGAGCAGGGCCGTGACGCGCACGGGGCGGACCACCGCAGCGATCTCTATTCGGTCGGCGCGACGCTCTACCACATGCTCTGCGGCAAGCCGCCATTCACTGGAGCGAGCGCGGTCGAGGTGGTGCTGAAGGCTGCAACCGCTCCGCTGACCTTCCCGGAGCCGGGCCCCCCCGCCGCGGTGCGCGGCTTCATCTCGCGTCTGATGGCGAAGAATCCGGCGGAGCGCCCGGCTTCGGCGGCCGATGCCCTGGCGCTGCTCGAACGTCTGCGCGGCGGCGGTTCGATCACCCTGGATCCCAGCAAGCGCATGCGCAGGTACATCCAGCGCAAACGCAGGTTCCGCAAACTGCTGCCGCTCAGTGGTCTGGCCGCCGCCGCGGTCGCCGCCATCGTCGTCGCGATCGCGATCGGCCACCGGGGCGCATCCGACGCACTGGCCCGCGACCTGCCGCGCATCGATGCGCTGGCGCAGGATGCGAAGTACGCCGAGGCGCTAGCGCTCCTGGAGGCGGATGGCGAGCAGTTCGCGAAGGGATCGCGCCGGGCCGAGGAAGCAGACGCGCTCAAGCAAGATCTCGAGTCGCGCTGGGATGCATGGTCGGAGGGGATCGCGCGGCCGAGCTTGGATCAGTTCGACGCCGCGCTGAAGGCGAAGCGCTTCGACGACGCCTGGAACGCGCTGAAGTCCGTGCCCGACACCCAGGCGGGCCCGAAGACCAGGCAGGCGATCGACGACCGCCATGCCGCGTTCGATCGTGCGATGGAGGAGCTCGCGGCCAAGCCGGCGACCGAGGCGCCGCGCGGCGAGGACTTCCGCAAGGCTGCCGAGGCCTGGCGCCGTGTCACCGACACCAAGTTCGCCGCGGTACTCTGGAAGACCCTGCGCGCCGCGCCCTCGACGACGATCGAATTCCGCGAGAACGCGGTGATCTTCAGCGCCTCTGGCACCGCGCAGATGGTGCTGCCCGCGCTCGAGCAGCGCCGCCGCCAAGACGTCGAAGTGCGCACCATCGATTTCCGCCTGCGGCCGGGGCAGCTGGCGAAAGGCGAGCGCTGGGAGCTCACCCTCGCCAAGGCGCGCATCACTCTCGGCGAGGACGGCTTCAAGCTCACCCAGGACGGCAAGTCGGCCGAAACGCTCGCCCCGACGGCCCCGGAGGCCGTGCTGCGCCTGCGCCGTGGCCAGGACGCCTTCCAGGTGAAGGTCGGCGACGGTCCGTGGAAGCAACTCGCCGGTGGTCTCGACAACCGCGTGGAATTCTCGTGGACCCTGACTTCGGGCCGGACGCTCGAGGTGGTAGCGCACCCGGTCTTGGAAATGGCCATGCGCGGCGCGCCAGCGCGGACAGGCGCTCCGACATCCGCGCCCTGACCGTCGACCTAGCCGAGCGGCGCGGCCGAGTCCCGGCGGTGGAGCTGCTCAGATTTTCTTGAAGCAGATCTGGATGTAGCGGTCGAACGCGCAGCTGCGCGCGTGACGCAGGCGCTGGAAACCCGCGAGCGTGAAGACGCGCTCGACGTCGGCCTCGGAAGTGCCCTGGTCCCCCGCGTCGATGAGCGCGATGCCCCCTGGCGCGAGCACGCGCGCGACTTCGCTCGCGAGCGTGGTGGTGGCGGCCACGTCGAAGTGGCAGCCCACCGCGCCGCTCGAATTCACCAGATCCACGCTCGCAGTGGCGAGGTCCTGGGCTTCATCGGACTTCACATCGGACTTCACATCGGAGTTCGCCTCGCTGCGGAAGCGCTCCAGGACCGACTGCGCGATGAAGGCCACGCGCACGTCGCGAGCCGCATCGTCACGGTACGCGCGCGCGCGGGCGCGCGCGACGAAATCGGGATTGTACTCCAGCCCGAGGATCGAGGACCCGGGAGGGACGTACCAGGCCAGCACCGCGGTCGAGTCGCCGATGCCACAGCACAGGTCGATGACCGACAGCGGGCGGTTGGGGCAGACGCCGTCGAGATTGCGCGGGATGGTGCGCCAGTTGGCCCAGCGCTGACGCGCGTTGATGGCCGCGAACTCACCGCTGGTCATGGCGCAGTAACCGCGCAGGGATTCGTCGTTGCGATCGCCGCGGAAGCTGGCGTTGCGCCATGCCTTGACCCAGGCCTCGCTGAGCGCCTGCCTGGCGGCGATGAAGGGGATATTGAAGCCCTGGCCATGGTGGCGCGCGACCGAGGCAATGGCCTTGGAGGGCACGCGCAGCACGTCGCCGCTGCGGTCGACGGCGGGGCGGTGCCGCAGCGAACGGAACCCCTCGAGCTGTGCAGCCTGCTGGTGCGCCATGCTGCCCGACTATATCCGCCGCGACGTCCACGGCACAGGCGAAACGCCGGTAGGCCTCACAGGCGTTCCGGACCGGCCATCACAGCAGCCACCGGGCCTGTCCTTCATGGATGCTCGACTCGCACCTGATGCTCCACCCGGTCATCGACCAGGGTGATGGCGCCATCGTCCTGGAGCACGCCATCGAGCGAGATCCGCATCCGGCTGCCGGGGCGGGCACCGTCGGCGACTGGCTTCGTGCCGGTCGCTGCACCCGGCCTGCCGGAGGCGCGGGTCTCAGAGGCATCCGCCGCGTTGGGCAGCCGCGCCAGCTCGATGTGGTAGAAGGTGTCGCCGTGGCGGTAGTGCACGCGGAACGACGGCCAGGCCTGGGGCAGGCACGGCACGAAGGTCAGGCGCGCGCCTTCGAGTCTGATGCCGACGAGGGACTCGAGGATCAGGCGGTACATCCAGCCAGCGGAGCCGGTGTACCACGTCCAGCCTCCGCGGCCGTCGTGCGGCGGGACCGCGTAGACGTCGGCGGCGACCACGTAGGGCTCGGCGCGGTAGCGGGCGATCTTCGCTGCGTCGTCGCCATGCCGCACCGGATTGATCAGGTCGAAGAGCTCCCACGCGCGCGTGCTGTCGCCGAGCGCCGCGAAGGCCATCACCGTCCACAGTGCGGCGTGGGTATATTGGCCGCCGT
Source organism: Planctomycetota bacterium (assembly GCA_038231435.1). Lineage (GTDB taxonomy): Bacteria > Planctomycetota > UBA11346 > UBA11346 > UBA11346 > JACCZE01. Next base: position 70,315 of record JBBRLJ010000021.1, on the reverse strand, counting down.
TCTCGCGCACGCCCGGGACGTAGCCCTTGATGTAACCGGGATTGAGCGCCGAGGTGTCGAACGGCGGATCGAACAGCTTGATCAATCCGGCGGAACGATCGACCAGCCGGTAATACACGGCGTTCATGGCGCGCCGAGAACGCTCGGCGTCGCCAGCGCCCGACAGCACCGCCCAGCTCTGGGGCAGCGAATCGATCTGACACTCGGGATTCTCGTGCGAGCCGAGCGGCGTGCCGTCGTCGAAGTAGGCGCGCCGATACCATTCGCCGTCCCAGGCCTCGGCCTCGATGTGCCGCTGCAGTTCAGCCTGGCGAGTGGCGAGCTCGTCGGCGAAGGTCTGGTCTCCGCGCCGCGCGGCGATCGGCCGGAAACGCGTGATCACCTCGCACAGGAAGAAGGCGAGCCATACGCTCTCGCCTTTGCCGTGCTCGCCGACCAGGTTCATGCCGTCGTTCCAGTCGCCGCAACCGATCAGCGGCAGACCATGGGCGCCGAAGCGCAGGCCGTTGCGGATCGCGCGCACGCAGTGCTCGTACAGGCTGGCGCTCTCGGCGCAGCGTCCGGGGAGGTCGTAGTACGCCTCCTCCTCGGGATTCACCGGCCTACCCTCGAGGAACACCACGCGCTCGTCGAGCACGCCGGTGTCGGCGGTGGCGCCGACGTAGCCCGAGACCGCGTACGGCAGCCACAGGTAATCGTCAGAGAAATGGGTGCGCACGCCGCGATCTTGCGGCGGATGCCACCAGTGCTGGACGTCCCCTTCCTTGAACTGGTGCGCGGCCGCGCGCAGCAGGTGCTCGCGCACCAGACCAGGCTGCGCGTGCATGAGCGCGAGCGAATCCTGCAGCTGATCACGGAAGCCGAAAGCGCCGCCCGATTGGTAGAAGCCGCTGCGCGCCCAGAAGCGGCTGGAGAGCGTCTGGTAGAGCAGCCAGCCGTTGGCGAGTACGTTGAGGGACTGGTCGGGGGTCTCGAGATGGACCGCGCCCAGGGTGCGGTTCCAGTACGCCCACACTCCCTCCAACGCCTGGCGCGCCGCGCCCGACCCATGGGCACGCCGCACCAGCGCCTGGGCGTCAGCCGCGTCGCGGCCGGCGCCGAGCGTGAGCACCACCTCGCGCTCCTGCCCATCGGCGAGATCGAGCTCGACCATCACCGCGGCGCACGGATCGAGACCCGAACCGGTCCTGCCAGAGAGCCGCACGCGCGAGAGCGCCGCCGGAGCCACCGGCGAGCCGTTGCGGCCCAGGAACTCGGCGCGATCACAGGTGTGGCTGCGACCTGGCTCGCTGAGATCGAGGAAGCCGACGCGGCCCGGGAATTCGGTGTTGAACGAATTGGTCGCGAACAGCGCCCCGCTCTGCGGATCGAGCTCGGTGCGCAGATGCGGAGCCTGCTTGTGCCGCAGCTCGCCCAGCACCCATTCGCAATACCCGGTGAGTGAGATGCGGCGCTGACGCCCGGAGCGGTTGCGCAGTTTCACCACCACGAACTTCACCGCCGCATCCATCGCCACGTAGACCCACATCTCGCTGTCGATGCCGGCCTGGGAATGCTCGAAGACGCTATAGCCGAAACCGTGGCGGGTCACATAGGTTCCCGTGCCGCGCGTCGGCCACGGAGAAGGCGACCAGTACGCACCGGTCTCCTCGTCGCGCAGGTACACGGCCTCGCCGCCAAGATCGCCGACGGGGTCGTTGTACCATGGCGTCAGCCGCATCTCGTGGCAGTTCTCGGTCCAGGTGTACGAGGATCCGCCCTCGCCGACCACCGTGCCGAACGAGCTGTTGGCGATGACGTTCACCCACGGCGCCGGGGTCGCGGCGCCTGGGGCGATCGTGATGATGTACTCCTTGCCGTCGCGCGTGAAGCCGCCGATGCCGTTGTCGAAGATCAGGTCGCGCGGCACCGCTGGCGCCGGCGAACGCGAAGGCTCCTTGCGCGGACGCGCGGTGAGCTGCGCGGGCAGGTTGTCGGCGCGCGGACGCCGCCCCGCCTGGTCGGCGAGGCTGCCGGCCGTGTCGCTGAGCACCAGGCGCGCGGCGCTCTGCAGCAGGATGCGGTCCTCGTCCGCCATCTGCTCGAAGCGACGCACGAAGATCCCGCCCAGCTTGTCGAGCAGGCCCGCCTGCGGGCCAGATGCCACCAGGGCCTGGATCTGCTCGTGCAGGGATTGGCGGTAGAGCGAATGATCTTCGTTCAGGATCACCAGGTCCGAGGCCAGGCCTTTGACGCGCCAGTAGGCGTGCGCCTGGACCAGCTGGGTGACGAGCTCGATCTTGGACGCGTCGCTCATGCGCAGCAGGACGATCGGCAGGTCGCCGGATATCCCGTAGCCCCACAAGCCCGACTGCCCGCGGCGGTTGCGCGCCAGGATGCTGGGGTTCGCGCGACGCGCGCCCACCGGGAAGATCACCGCCGAGGCCAGCTTGCCGAACAGCTGCGCCGCCGACTCATCGGCGTTGAGCTGGCGCAGCACCACCTGGCTGTGCGTCCACGCCATCTCGAAGACGCGGTCGGCGTGCCGGCGCTCGTGGTAGCGCTCGATCATCGCGACCGCCTGCTCGCGGGTGTCGGCGATGCCCGTGACAATGTCGATGCGGCCGATGCCGTCGGGCGCGATGCGCAGCGTGCGGCGGATCGCGACGATCGGATCGAGCACCGATCCCTGCGCGCCGCTCATCGCGCCATTGCGGTCGAGCGCGGCCGGAGCCATCGGCGAGCGCGAGCGGCCGATGAACGCCGCACGGCTGGTCTCGTAGCCAGGGTCGCCGAGCTCCGCGCCATCGACCGACATCAGGTGGAACATCCACGGCGGCTTCTCGGTCGCCGAGCGCGGCCGGCGCGAGCACAGGATGGCGACGCGATGGCCGATGATCTCGGTCTGCACGAAGAGGTTGCTGAACGCTGGATGTGCCGCATCGGCGGCGGCGGCCGCGATCACCACCTCGCCGTAGCTCGTAGCCTCGATGGCGCGGGTCACGCCACTGAGGTTGGTGAGGGTGACGCGCCGTACCTCGACATCGTCCTCGGGAGAGACCGCGATCTCGGTATGCGACGAGATGCCCTCGTCGGTGCGCTTGAATTCGGCGCGCGCCTGGGTGAACACCGCTTCGTAGCCCTTGCCCGTGCGGCACGACGGATGGTGCGCGGTGGACCACCAGGCGCCGCTGTCGCGGTCGCGCAGGTAGCAGAACTGGCCCCAGGCATCGCGCGTCGCGTCCTCGCGCCAGCGCGTCACCGCCAGATCCTTCCAGCGGCTGTAGCCGCCGCCGGCCGCGGTCACCATCACGTGGTAGCGCCCATTCGACAGCAGGTGCACCTCGGGAAGCGGCGGGGCGGGCGTGGTGACGAAGCGCAAGGTCGGCTCGTCGGCGGACGCCGTGGGCCGCCGAGCCGCCGTGTCGTTCGCGTGCGGGAAGATCGGCGTGGTGGATTTCGGGACCTTCTCGTGCAGCAGCAGGTCCGCCGCGCGGAACAGCGGATCGGCGAGGAAGCGCCGTTGCATCGGACGATCCAGCAGCAGGTAGGCGAATGACAGGAACGCCATGCCCTGGTGGTGGGCCATGTACGAACGAATGGTGACGCTGGACTGCCCGGGTGGCAGGCGCGACGGCGTGTAGTCGACTGCCTCGTAGAAGCCGTAGCGGCCCTCCCGACCTTCGTCGCTCAGCCGGCGCAAGTTCTTGCAGGCCGCTTCGGGCGCGACCATCAGCGCCATGGCCGAGGCGTACGGAGCGATCACCAGGTCGTCGCCGAGGCCGCGCTTGAGCCCGAGCCCCGGCACCCCGAAGGCTCGATACTGGTAGTTCAGCGCGGCGTCGGTGGCGTTGTAGCCGGATTCCGACACGCCCCATGGCACGCCATGCTCGCGCCCGAACTCGATCTGCCGCGCGACCACCGCCTTGTAGGTGCGGTGCAGGATGGTGTGCGGATGGTCGGGCATCACCAGCAGCGGCATCAGGTATTCGAAAGTCGAACCGCTCCACGACAGCAGCGCCGGGTGGCCTCCTGAGGAGGTGAGGATGCGGCCGAGGGTGAACCAGTGCTCCTGCTTCACCTGGCCCTGGGCGACCGCGATGAAGCTCGCCAGCCTGGCCTCGGACGCCAGCAAGTCGTAGTAGCTGCCGTCCAGGCGGTGGTCGGCGACGTTGTAGCCGATCGAGAACAGATCGCGCGCGCGGTCGTAGAGGAAGGTGTAGTCGATTTCGGCGAATTCCTGGCAGCGCAGCGCGAGCTGCTCGAGCGCCATGATGTGCGCCGCCGCATGCTCGGAGGCGATGTCGATCTGGCGGAGCAGCGCCTCGGCCCACTGCCGCGTGGCGCCTGCGGGCGTGGCGCGGACCAACGCCTCGATGCGCGGCCCGAGCTCATTGGCGAGCCTGGCGATTGCGCGCGGCGCGGGGATCTCGCGGTCGAGCGCATGGAGCTCGGCGCGAACCTCGGCCAGCAGCTCGACCGAAGCGCCTGCGACGGAAGCCAAGTCACCCGAGGCGGTGGCCACCAGCACCCACGGCGCGAAGTTCGCGAGCTCGTCTTCGGCGCGCTGGCAGGCCTGCTCGAACGCGCGCGCCCAATGCGCGGCCTCCTCCTCTCCTTGGCATCCCGCCACCAGATCCCTGGCCGAGATGCGCAACGTGCCGAGGTAGATGTGGGATCCTCCGAGCGACGGACGGTGCGTCGCCAGCGACCGCTCGATGCGCTCAATCGCCTGGAGCACCACCGGGCGGCTGGTCTTGGACATCCTGATCTCGTCGGCACACAGCAACAGGCAATCGCGCAGGCCAGGAAACGCGGCGGCGGCGAGGATCGGCCGGTCCGCCATCTCGAGCAGCCCGCGAGTGAGCGTCATCAGATGGCCGGAAAAATTTCCGCTGTCCACCGTCGACACGTACAGCGGAGGCAGCGGCTTGAGCGTGTGCGTGTCGTACCAGTTGAAGGGGTGACCGCGGAAGCGTTCGAGCTTGTCGTAGGTGGCGAAGGTGCTGGAGATGCGCTCGATCAGGCCGCGGCCGGTGAGATATCCGAAGTCCAGGGCAGCAAGATTGGACAGCAGGTAGGCACCGATGTTGGTCGGCGAGGTGCGGGGAGCGACGACCGCGACCGGATGCTCCTGGAAATTGTCGGGCGGTAGGAAGTGGTGCTCGGCATTCACGAACGTTTCGAAATAGCGCCAGGTCTTGCGGCAGCGCGCGCGCAGGAAATCGACTTCGTCGTTCCCGAGACGATGCGAGCGCGCCCGAGTCGGCCGGCTCAGCCACCAGGCCACGCCTGGCGCGAGCAGCCATGCGCCGAGGATCGGGACTGCCCATGGCAGGCTGTCCGCGCTGGTGCGCGCCAGCCATACCGCCATCCCGACGGCGATGGCGGGTGAGCTCGCCATCGAGCGCGCGATGCCGAGCAGTCCGGCTCGCGCTTCGCGCTCGGCTTCGTGCGAGGTCTTCCATTCGAGCAACCGGCGACGGGTCACGCACATCCGCCAGACGGCGCGCGTTCCCGCGTCAGCTGACAGGGCGGCATCGTGCGCCAGGAAGGTGACCGCCAGCAGCGCTTGCGCGGCCTGCTTCGCGGCGGAAGCGGCCAGGCGCCGCAGGTGCTGGCGTAGACGCATCTCGTCGGGGATGCCCACGGCTTCATGCAGCAACGACACGAGCGGCGGCAATGCGAAGACCGCCAACGGCAGCGCCAGCCACCATCTGGGAGCGGGCACGGACCAGCACAGCGCCAGCCAAGCGACCAGACCGATCGGCACCAGGCTACGGCGGAGGTTGTCGATCAATTTCCACTGCGACAGCGGCGACAAGGGATTGGGCGCGCGCCCGTCCGCGACCGGCACCGAACGCCGCAACCAGCTCGCGACCTGCCAGTCGCCGCGGATCCAGCGATGGCGCCGCGCCGCGTCGGCGAGGTAGCGCGAAGGATTGTCCTCGTACAGCAGCACGTCGCTCATCAGCCCAGCGCGGAGATGGCAGCCCTCGAGCAGGTCGTGGCTGAGCACGGTGTTGTCCGGCAGCCTACCGGCGAGCGCGCGCTCGAACGCGTCGACGTCGTAGATGCCCTTGCCGATGAACGAGCCTTCATCGAACAGGTCCTGATAGACGTCTGAGACCGCACGCGTGTACGGATCCAGGCCGGGCTCGCCGGCCGAGAGCTTGGCGTACAGCGAGCGGCCAGCGCTGGGCAGATCGATAGCCACCCGCGGCTGGAGCAGGCCATGGCCGCGGATGACGGCGCCGGTGCGCGGATCGTGCACCGGCCGGTTCAGGGGATGCGCCATCGCGCCCACCAGCAAGCGCGCCGAGTCCATCGGCAACTGGGTGTCGGCATCGAGGGTGATGACGTACTTCACCCGCCGCAGCGCTGACAGGTCGCCGATGAATTCGCTGAACCCGTCTGGTACCTCGGCTCGCGCTTCGGCGCGCAGCGCATGGTTGAGATCGGCGATCTTTCCGCGCTTGCGCTCCCGGCCCATCCACTTGCCTTCGACGGGATTCCACAGACGCGGCCGGTGGAACAGCTGGAAGACGAACGGGCGGTCGGTTGCGGCGTACTTGTCGTTGAGCGCGACGATCCCCTCCTTCACCCGCGCCACCAACCGCGCGTCGTCCGGCATGTGCTCGGCGCGCGCGTCGGTGAAATCGGTGAGCAGCGCGAAGTACAGGTTGGGATCGCGGTTGGCGACATAGCGCACCTCGAGCTGATCGAGCATCGACTCGATCGCGTGCTCGTCGCTGATCATGCACGGAACCACTACCAGGGCGTGGTGGTCCACCGGTATGCCGGCGGCGAAATCGAGGCGCGGCATCAGCGTGGGCGGCACCGTCAGGCCGACGACCCAGTTCACCAGCGCGATCGCCGCCTGCGACGCGCACAGCGCGGCGAGCACGGTGAGGCCGATGAGCGTCCACGGCTCCCAAGCCGAACGCAGGGCTGATGCGCCCACCGCCCAGGCCGCCAGGGCGGTGGGCACGCCGATGCCGGTGAGGTAGACCGCGAGCGGGTGGCCCAGAAGAAGCCGTCCGACGCGGACGCGCAGCTTAGGCCGCATGCCCGCCGCGGATTCGAGCTGGCGCAGGCCGTCGCCGATGAGCCACCAGCCGACGTGCCGCACGCGCGCGTCCTGGCCTTCGGGCACGCCGCGTCCCGCGTGCGAGATGGCCAGCGTGGCCACCGCCTGCTCGTCGAACCGGCTGCGCTTGGCGATACGCTCGACGACGTGGCGGTAGCGGTCGCGGGTGGCGAAATCCATGTCGGCGTACACGTCGGCGGGATCTCCGCCCAACGCGTGCTCGACCACGCTCTGGCTCTCGACGAACTCGCTCCAATCCATCGAGCCCAGGAAGCGCAGGCTGCCGATCGAATGGCCGACCGAGACTTGGTCGGCGGCCTGGGCCTGGGTCTCGGCCTGCACCAGCTGCTCGACGGTCGCGCCGTGTTCGCCCAGCCGCTGCTCGACCCAACCGAGCACCAGCGACATCGACGGATGGCGTCCCTGGAGGCGCCTGGTGAGGTCGGCGACGAACGCGCTCGACAGGCTCTCCATCGAGCGCGACAGGTCGGCCAGCCCGATGATCAGCTCGGTCGGCTTGTGCTCGGCGAGTTCGAGCAGGCGATCCGCCCAGGTGTCGGCTTCGTCGCCTTCGGCGCGGCCGGCGGCGATGCGGGCACCGACGCGGCGGAGATTCTCGATCAGCGCCAGACGCAGCATGATCGGGATCGCCCACAGCTCGCCGAGCCGGAGCGGTGCGATCTGCTGGTACGCGCCGATGGCCGCCGACAGGCTCCCCGCGTCGATGCGGCCATCGACATGCAGGATGAGCTCATACGCCAGCACGTAGACGCGTGCGTACCCGGCGAGTGGGCCGTTGGAGAGCTTCGGCAGCTCGCGGCTATACGAACGTGGGAAATGGCGCCGCGCCGTGCGGATCTGTTCCTCGATGAGGTAGAAGTTGTCGAGCAGCCACTCCGCCGCGGGAGCGACGCGGCGTTTCTTGGAGACCGCGGCCGAGATCAGCTCGTAGGCACCGAGCAGCACGCGCTCGTTGTCGTCCAGGCGGTCGAGCAGCGGGTCTGCGCGCAAGGTGTCATCGGGCCGGTGCCACTGGGCCAGCGCCTTGAAGTGGCTGACCAGCTGGTCGACGCTGAGCAGCTCGGCCCGCAGCGGGTGGCCCTCGCGTCCGTCCACTCCGCCTGGATGGGCGGGCGCGAGCGAATGCCTGAACCAGCGCAAGCGCGTCATGGTTGGCGCGAGTGCGGGGTGGCGATTGGATGGTGACAGGGATGGCATGTGCGCGGGACGCCTCTGTCGGGGCTGCGGGAGTCGGAATGAGCCGTCGCGCGAACGGAAACGGCTCCTCGCCGCTACGGCAGCTATGGTTTAGGCGGGCGCCCCTCTACCGACCGGGGATTCCAGCCTGGCTTGCACATCGATGGCGTGAGGCTGCCCCCGCAGGCGCGATGAGAGACCTCCAAGGGGGGACGGGGGAACGGACGAGGTGCCGGACATCGCCAGGCATCGCAGCTCATAGAGGCAGCTCGCGCTGCGGATCTAAGGGGCCAAGGGGCGAAGCCCCCTCCAATAATCGGAGGCTCGCTCAGGTGCGCTTCGGCGACTTATGCTTGCGGCTTTGGCCCAAGTCGCTGGCGCGGCGACGCGCGGCGCGCTTGTCGGCATCGGAACCGGGATGCGAAACAGCCGCCGTTCGATCGGCCAGGGCGTCGCGGGCCTTCTCGGCGCGCTTGAGGTCGCCGCTGTTCTCTCGGTTCTCGGCGAGCCCCTGGTAGGTCAGCTGATCCTGCACCGTTCCGGTCGTCATCTCCTCGCGTTCCTCGTCGGCGTTGGCGTCTGACGGGGCCTCATCATCGCGCGCCTCGCGGCGTTGATCCTGCAGGGAATATTCCTCGGCGATGTCCGCAGTATCGCCTGGGTCTCCAGCACGACGGGGGCGGGGCACCCGCTTCGCTGGCGCCGCACGTTTGGCCGGGTTCTTGGCGATGGCCTTCTTGGCGTTGGCGTTGGCTTTGCTAGCCATGACGGCCTCCGTGTGCTGGCGCGGCCACGGTGTGGCCGCTGGGTGATCGTCTCTGAATACTCCGATCCCACGATGCCCAACCCGAAGAGGACGGGCCAGGTTTCGGTCGTCGAGGAGCGCGTAGCGAAGATCGTAGAATCCTGGCAATCATCCTATCGCGCGCGAGCGCCCAGACCCGTTGATTTTCGGTTACATGGGACCGATCGTATCAGGCGAGTCAGCAAGGGGACTAAACGCGAGAGCGTGGTGCGGACCCAACAGGCTGTCCAAACTCCAGATTGGCGAGATTGCGCCTCACCCGCCGGGGTGGAGAGTTGCTCGGTACCCGGCAGTCCGCCGGGCATGTGGGGATGGCGCACAGATGAGTAATCGCTGGTTGAGCAAGCCCCCGATCGGAGCACCCTCGCCTAACGCGGCGGCGAAGATTCCCTCGCAGGCTTCGTCCTCTTCGCCGGTGAAGCCAGCTAAGGGCATGCCTACGGCGACGACGGCTGCGGACGCGGCGCGCGCCTCGGCCCGCAAGACGCCAGCGCAATCCCCAGGAGACCAGCGCGTGGCCAATGCCAATGCCAATGCCGCAGACGAGGTCGAAACGGCATCGCCTACGCGCGTGCTGGTGATCGACGACGAAAAGAACATCCGCACCACGCTGAGCATGGCGCTGCGCACCCTCGGTTGCGAGGTCGTCGCGGTCGAAAGCGCCGAAGCCGCCCTTGCCGCCCTGCGCATGCAGCAGTTCGACATGGCCTTCCTCGATCTCCGTCTCGGCGATGAGAACGGTCTCGACTTGCTGCCGCACGTCTTCGAGCGCATGCCAGCGCTCCCGGTGGTGGTGATCACCGCCTATGCGACCATCGACACCGCCGTCGAGGCCATCCAGCGCGGCGCCGTCGATTACTTGTCGAAGCCGTTCACGCCGGCGAACATCCGCGCGGTGCTCGAACGCCTCACCAACCGTCAGCAGCTCGCCTACCAGGTCAGCCACCTGAGCAATCTGATGGCGCCGAACGTGCCCGAGGTCGACTTCAGCACCGCCTCGCCAGGCATGAAGTCGGTGCTCGATTTCATCGCCCGTGCCGCGACCTCGAACGCGCCGGTGCTGCTGCGCGGCGAGAGCGGCACCGGCAAGGGCATGCTCGCGCGAGCGCTACACACCCAGAGTGCACGCCGCGAAGGCCCGTTCGTCACCGTCAACTGCCCGACCCTCACCGAGGAGCTGCTCTCCAGCGAGCTCTTCGGGCATGCCAAGGGCTCGTTCACCGGCGCGGTGAACGACCGCCCCGGCAAGGTCGAGGCCGCCGCCGGTGGCACCCTCTTCCTGGACGAGCTCGGCGAGATGTCGCCCGGCATCCAGGCGCGGCTGCTGCGGTTCCTGCAAGAGAAGCAGTTCGAACGCGTCGGCGAGACGGTCACGCGCACCGCAGACGTGCGCGTGGTCGCCGCCACCAACCGAGATCTCGAGCACGCGGTGCGAGACGGCCACTTCCGCGAGGATCTGCTTTTCCGCCTCAACGTGCTCGAGGTGACGCTACCGCCACTGCGCGAGCGCCGCGAGGACATCCTGCGTCTTGCCCGCCACTTCCTGGTCTATTTCGCCCAGACCTCCAAACGCTCGGTACCGGCGCTATCGCCGACGGCGCAGGAGATGCTGCGAAACTACGGATGGCCTGGCAACCTGCGCGAGCTCTCGAACGAGATCGAGCGCGCGATCGTGATCTGGCCCGGTAGCCTGCTCGAACCCGGCTCGTTCTCATCGCGTCTGCGCGTCGGTTCGAACATCGAGCCCACGCCCACGCTCGGCGAGGACTTCACCCTCGCCGAGATCGAGCACGAACACACCCAGCGCGTGCTCGCGCGCTGCAGGACGCTCGAGGATGCCGCGCGCATCCTTGGCATCGAGTCCTCGACCCTGTGGCGAAAGCGCAAGAAGATGACCGCCTCCAGCGCCAATCTCGCCGCCGGCGGCCCCGCAGCAGCTAAGGAACCAGGCAAGGACGCCGGGGACGCGAAGGATGCGGGCGCCGGCGCCTAGCGATCCCGCGTACGCCACGAGCGATGCGGCGGATCTCAGTCGGATACCACCTCGAAACGAAACATCACGGGGGTGCCGGGGTCTCGATCTGATTGTCGACGTTCTCGACTCCCGCGATCTCCCTGGCACGCACCCCGATCTCGGCTTTCTCGCTGGCGCTGGCCGCGTGCCCGCGCAGCGACACCCGACCGTTCGCGGTGACGATCGCGACATTGCGCGCCGCCACGGACAGGCGTTCGTCGGCGACCACAGACTGGCGGATGCGCTTGGTGATGGCGATGTCGTCGGGGGTCAGGGACTGATCCTGGGCAGTTGGTGTCGAGCCGGGGACATCAGGGTGGGCCGGCGTGCCGGAATCCCTGCCGCATGCCGCAAGCACGGCGAGGACCGCCAAGGCCATGGCACCGAACGCTTTTCTTCCCAGCATCATCGCTCCTATGTGCGCGAGGGATCGCGCGACGGATCGCGCGGTCGATCGCGTTGGCCGGCGAGCGCGCGGGGGAATGCTCGCCATGATGCTGAATTCCATGATCATGGACCTTCAGCGCGCCAGCGCGGAAAACAAGCGGGGGCGGGCTGTGCGCCCGCCCCCTGTCTTCCCATTCCCAACCGCTGCGGTCGCGTTCAAGTGCAGCCGCGGAGCAGGAAGAGCACCAGGAGGACCGGGATCGGCACGCCCAGCAGCCACAGCAATCCCCATCCAGCGGCGGCAAGTCGGGTCGCGCTATTGATCATCGTGGTCATATACACTCCATTCCATTGTTGGATGAACGTTGGATCCATTGATGGATTCAGCGGTGATGAGGACGACACTCAGGGCTTCGGCGAAGCCGCTCGGCGCGAAGACGCGGACGAGGTGTCCCTACGGATCTGGTTGCCTGAAGGGCCAGAGCGCCGATCGATATGGGCTTCCCGGGTGTACGAGATGTCGCGCGCTCCGGCTTCGTCGCATATTTGCTTGGAGCGTGAGATCTCCTCGGCGCTCTCGGTATGCACTGAGATGAGGATGTTGCCCTCGCGGATCTTGCCTTCGTAGCGCTTGGCTTCGTATTCGGGAATGCCCATGCCGACCAGCGCGCCGGCAATGCCGCCGACCGCCGCGCCGACCGCCGCGGCGCTCAGCGCCGCCATGATGGGACCCGCGGCGATAAGCGGTCCGGCGCCCGGGATCGCCAGCGCGCCGATTCCCGCCAGCCAGCCGAGCGCGCCCGCGAGCAGCCCACCGGTACTGGCCCCGGTGGTAGCGCCCTCGGGCGCCTTGGTGTGCTGCTCATGGGCGAAATCCTGGGTGCCGCGCTTGTCAGGAAACAGCACCGAGATGTCGTTGCTCGAGAAGCCCGCGGCGCGCAGCTGGTCGACGATGATCTCGGCCTGGGCCTGGCTGGTCGCGATGCAAAAGACTGCCTTGGACATAAATCCCCCTGCTCGGCCTAGCGGCCGGACACTTCCAACTGGTTGATGACGACCTTGCCGCCGGACTCGCGGAACGCAGTGGAGCCGATACGGGCCTTCTCACGCTCGCTGTCGACCTGGCCCTTGAGGATGACCTGGCCGTTGCTGCTCTGGATCTGGACCGACTTCGAGGCCAGCGAGAGGGTCTCGTCGTTCACAACCGCTTGGCGGATCTGCTGCGAGAGAGTGCGATCCGAGTCGGTTTCGCCGAGCGTAGAGGCATCGGTGATCGCCGAACTGTTCGCGGTGCCCGCATCGAGCGAGTCCGGAACCTGCAGGCCGCGCACGGCTTCGCGCTCGGCCGCACCCTGGGTGCTGGCGTGGGAGGAATCGTCGGACGCCGACGATTCCGATTGGGTGGTTACGCCATTCTTGCCAGACGGCGCCGACGGCTTGATCGCGCCGTCGTTGGTGAGGATCGCGCCACGCTGCTCGTCGCTCTTCTTGTCCGGCGTCTCGATCGATCCGTTGGCCTTGTCGTTGGCAGCTTCGTTGGCGCCGCCGACGTTGCCGTCGCCAACCTGGATATCGGGGGCGCGATTCGCCGAACCGAGATCGCCGCTCTGGGTGCCGGCGCTGACGCTCGCGCTGGACTGGCTGGACCAGTCGGGCCCGGAGTTCGCATCGGCCTGACCGATCGGCATGTTGGGTTTGGGTGCGTTCGCGGCCGAAGCCTCTGCCGAGGCTGAGGCGGGATCCTGGGCCGAGCGCGGGCTCTGCTGAGCCTGCTGGCTGGTGGAACTCTGGTTGGCGGCGGATGTCTGCTTCGAGGTCGCGCCAGACTGGCAGCCCGCGAGAGCGGCGACCGTGGCGACAATGATCAGATGCTTCTTCATTGGGGGTATCCTAGGGGAGGTATTGGTTGGAATTGACGGCCTACTGGGCCGTGTCCGAAAAAGGGTGCCGCCGGCCCGTGGGCCGGCGGCGATGCGTCACTGCTGAGGGTCCGCGGGCTCGTTCATGGAGCCGCGAGCCCGACGCTGCCGCGGCTGGCGCCGCGCCGACGCGGATGCACGCCGGATGCGCGCCTCCTTGTGCTCCTGGTTCATGTGCGCGATCCACATGGTCACGCCCATCACCGAGAGCGCGAGGCTGACCTTCAGCGCCGGACCCTTGAGGAATTCCTTCACTGACAGTCTGTCGACCTCGGTGAGTTCGCGACCGGCGGCCATGATGGCCGCGGCGGCTTCCTGCATCACCAGGTTCTTGATCGAATCCCGGCCGCTGTCGGCGGCTCCGGAACGGGACGAATCTGGCATATTCGAATTACTGAAGGCTTTCATCGCATGTTCCTTGGTTGTGCAGGTCGGATTCGTTCAGGCGTTTCGGCGAGCCGTCACTTGGTGGCGTCGCGCACGCTGTCGCTGGTGTCGCGACCGGTGTCCTTGATCTTGTCGCCGATGCCCTTGTGGCCGTCGGCGCGATCGCGGACATCCTTACCCTTGTCGTTGGCATCCTTGCCGAAGTCCTTGACGTCGCCCTTGGTGTCATGCCAGAGCGACTTGACGTCGCCGCCGACACCGTTGCTGTGATCGCCACGCACGTAGGCGAAGACGACGACCGCCGCGGCGGCGAGAATCAGAATGAGCAGAAGACTGCGAGTGCCTCTCATGATGTGACCTTTCCTTTTCTATGGTGATGCACGTTCAGGATGGTGAGTGAGCCAGCCTCGTGCCAACCGTTCCAAGATGCGCCCGCGCCATCCACATCAGCCCGCTGAATCCACCATGCGATGATCGGCAGGACGAACGATCCCTCTCACTCCCGAACCCCTCCATCGATCGACTGCGCAATGCAGTGCACATCCAGTCCACGTCCAGCATCGCGCCCGATCGAGTACGCACGCACGAAAGCGAACCGTTGTGACTCAAGGGCGAATCCCCTTCGATACCGCGGCAACGCCGCCGGCCGCCGAGGCGTGGCGTGGCGTGGCGTGGCGTGCGTGAACCATGGGCGAAGCCCATCACGCAAACGATTTCGCCCGTAAGGCGAAATCGAAGGCCGACAAAGGCCGTGGGGGCCCGGGGGCAATGCCCCCGAAACAAAAGTCAGCCGAGCGGCAGCGGATCACTGCGTTCGCCCTTCAACCAGCGATGCACCGCCGGCAGGAAGGCCTCGTGGAAGAGGATCTTCAGGCACGCCACCGCGGGGACCGCGATGACGATGCCGACGAATCCCCACAGGATTCCACCGCCGAGGATCGAGACCACGACGGTGGCTGGATGCAGATCGGTCTTGTGTCCCTGGATGAGCGGCGACAGCACGTAATCGTCGAGCAGCTGGGCGAACAACCAGACTCCGAGCGGCAACAGGATCACGCGCAGCCAGAGGATCTCGACACCGCCCTTCACCGCCACCGTGTATAGCCCATCCGCGTCGGTCGCTTCGTTCAGGTGCGCGGCCAGCAGCGCGAGGGCGATGGGCAGGCCGACGAAATGGAGATACGGGATGAGGCAGAGCAGACCGGTGAGCAGGCCGAGCAGGAGCCCGTACGGGACGCCGCATATGGTCAGCCCGATCGCGTACACCGCCGCCAGGATCAGGCACACGAGCATGCGTCCACGGAAGAAACCGCCGACCGAGAATTCCATGCGCCTGACCATGCCGGCGACGCGCGCGCGTTGCGTTTCCGGCGCCAAGGAACGGAGATAGTCGCGGACCTTGGGGAAATTCAGGCTGAACAAGACGGTGAAGAACGGCACCAGGAACAGGAAGATCACCACGTCGACGATCTGCGAGATCGATCCGACCACCACGTTGACGACGGTCATGCTGTCGCGCGCCAGCAGCCGGATCGAATCGGCCTTCTTGCCGTCATGGTCGACGATCGCGGCGACTGGAGGCCCGTCGGCCGCCGCCGCGACCCGGGGGATATCATCGATGGCGGAAACGGGTTTTGGCGCCAGGGCATCCCGCAGAGCGGCGATGCGCTCGCGAACCATGGACGGTACGATCGGGCGTTCGCTCAGCGCCACCACCTTCTGCAGGTACGACGGCGCGTCGTGGACCAATTGACGGGTCTGGCCGACCAGCGGCGGCAGGGTCACCGCGATCGCGCAGGCCAGGCACAAGAGCGCCAGCGCCGCGCTCGCGATGACCATGCGCGCGCGCGTCACCCATGGGTGCCAGCGCATCGCAACGTGCACCACAGGTTCGAACATGTCGGCCAGGAACAAGCCGATGATCAACGGGACGGTGATGGCGCTGAGCAGGTAGCCGAGATACGCCGCGCCGATCAGCCCTGCAACGACCACGCCGTCCCGCACCCACTGGATCTGCCAGAGGTGGAGACGGTACCAGGGTGAGTGCTGCTCCATGTTATGACGGGCTTTCTTGAGAAGGGCGACTTCCTTTGGACTCCCATGGACGCCTCGGACACCTCCTCGGATGCCACGAGGCATCCGAGGAGGTGCGCGGCGACGGCGGATGGCCGCGAGGCGTCAAGGCCCGCGGCGAAGGGCGTGTGCGATCAGGGAGATCACGAACAGCACGATGAAGACGAAGAAGAGCACCTTGGCGATCGAGGCGGCGCCGGCGGCGATGCCGGTGAAGCCGAAGAGCGCGGCGATCAGCGAGATGACGAAGAAGGTGGCCGTCCAGTAGAGCATGGGATGTCCTTGTCAGCGCCCGGGGTGGGCTCGGTGGCTGTCCGAGGGCGGACCCCGGACCGGAGATGGCGATGGCGCCGATGGACATCGCAACGTCCGTGCCGGAAGCTGCTAGGCGCCCAGGAAGTCTGGACAGGGCCTCAACCGCCGTGTCTCGCGGCACTTCCCGCTCGATGCGCTTCTCCTCGCCGCTCGGAGCGCACGGCGATTCCTGCATCGCGCAATGCCGAGGCTGGAAGCGCAGCGGATAGCGCATGATGCCGGCCCGCGGGGCCTCAGCGGATCACGCGCCGATCTCGACCGGCCTCCTCAGTCCCATCAACGTGAAGGACGGCGCTAGCGCCTGCGCCACTACCTGATCCATGTTGTCGTATGTGGAGGTCGCCAGCCGGCCGCAGGCATGGACGTCAGGCGTCCCGTTGGCCGACGATCGGATAATCGAATATGGACGATCCTCGTCCGTGCAGTGGGAATTGATCGCGACCATCGCCTCAGGTCACCGGACCTGGGCGGCGCAGGGCGACGGTCTCGGCGCGCTGCGCGGACGAGGTCTTCCCGTCGAGGGCGGCCTCGACCAGCGCGAGCATGTCGGCATGGGTCCTGTCCCACGAGTTCCCGGACAGGAATTCGTCGATGCGCGACAGCCATCGCGAATCAGCCCCTTCCGCCATAGCCGCCTCGAGAGCGGCGATGAAGCCCGCAGGCTCGTCGGCGATGCGCACCAGGTTGGCGTCGGCATATGGCCGCACCACGTCCTTGATCGAGGTTGACGCCACCGGCCGTCCGGCAGCCAGGTATTCCGGAGTCTTGGTCGGGCTGATGAAGCGCGTCGATTCGTTGCGCGCGAACGGCAGCATCGCGGCGTCCCAACCCGAGAGATAGTTCGGGAGCTGCCCATAGTCCTTCTTACCGAGGTAATGGATGTTGGCCGCGCGCGGCAGCGATCGCGGATCGATCTTGACCACCGGCCCGATCAGCACCCAGTGCCAATCCGGGCGCAGCTCGGCCATCTTGCCCAGCAGGTCGATGTCGAGCCGCTCGTCGATGACGCCATAGAAGCCGATGCGCGGGTGCGGGATGTTCGCCTGGTCCGCCGAATCGCCCTGCGGGCGGCGGGCCTTGGCGAAATGCGCTCCATCGATCGAGCCGGGAAACGCATGCACATGGTCGTGGCGGTCTCGCTTCGCTTCGTAGAGGCTCTGGCCGCCCGTGAACACCAGATCGGCCCAGGCGAGCAGCTGCTTCTCGCGCTCGAGCAGCGCCGGCGGGGCACCCGCGAACGCCGACAGCTCATCCATGCAATCCCACACCACCAAGCGCGGGAAGAGATGCCGCGTGAAGCCCATCGCCATCGGCGTGTAGTACCAGAGGATGTAATCCGAAATCTCCCGCTCGCGCAGCAGGTCATTGACCATGTTGCGTTGACGATCGGCGATTTCGCGCTCCGGCAGCCCCGGGTGCAGATGCGGAGTCACGACGATCACCCCGCCTTCGCGAGTGACGCATTGCATGGTGTCGCTGTCCACCGCGTCGAAGATCGGTTCCTCGATGTAGAAGACGTGGCGATCCTTGGCGGACCTGGTCAGCAGGTGCTGGGGACGCTGGAAGACGAAGTCCCAGCGCAGGTGCGAAAAGCACACCACGTCGGGACGCCCCTGGATCTGGATCTCGAAGGACTCGGCGAGATGGCGGGTGAACTCACGGCGCGGAGAAGGATGTGAGGTGGAGGGAAGCGCCGGATGGGACGAGCGGATCGGGCGGTTCGGCTCGTCTTCGGTGTTCGAGGCGCCATCGGGGTGCGGGAAACCGGTCATCGTTCCACTCCTGTATGCGGTGTCGTGGCCGGACAGGCGGCCACGTCGTGTCGTAGACTGCTTCGACGCTCAAGCGCTCGTTTCGCCCTCATGCACAGGCCGGCTCGAACGTAGATGCGTCGCTGGCGTGGCCGCGATGAGCAATCTCCATGCCAGCCGCTCCCGGGTGATGACCATCCGCGATTCCAACGCTTCTCGCATTCATCGTCCCCGTTTCGAGCCGGTTCGGGCCTAGCGGCTTCCGCCGCTCGGCGGGCGATCGCTGCAAACGGCATTATCGAAGCCAGATGGGCATTGCCGATGCGGGGTTGGCGAGGACGAGGAACCACGCACGATGAGGGCGCATGACCGTTCCCAAGAAACCACGCCCACTCTCCAAGGCCGCGCTCGAAGAGCTCGGAGACACGCGGCTGCTGCTCGACACCGCGAGCCACAATCTCCAGGCCGCCGTCCGCCAGCAGGCCCCGGCCCCCGATCCAGACCAGGCCCTGGATTCGGCGATCACGCAGTTGGAGCAGATCCTCTCGACGCTCAAGCGCATCCAGGCACGCCGTTAGCGCGCGTATGGAAAAAAAAGACCGCCTCACCAGTTCGTGGTGAGGCGGTCTCGAATCCGCACTCAGCGGATCCAGGCACTGCGCTTAAGGGCTATCGCTCCCGCATTGCCGGATCGACGTGTCCATCGACATAGTCTGTCGACCGGCCGTGTTGGCGGTGGAGGCCCCGTGCTCGCCCGCGGTGATTATATCGTGAGCACGCCGCGGGGACCGTCGACATCGGCTCACCCTGGACACAGCGGCGCCGCCGCGATCACTTCGTCTGTTCGCCCCCGAGCAGGCTGTCCTTGCCCTCCGCTGGAGGATTGGCGTCGAGCTCGCCCGAGGGCTTCTCACCGGTTTTCGCCTTGGAGTCCTTCTCCTTAGCGTCGGGTGCGCCGTCGTTCGTGCCGGCATCGCCAGCGGTACGCAATCCGGCGGCCGCCCAGTCGATGGTCGGCCAGCCATCGACGGTGAATGACATCTTTGGCAGCGGTTTGCCGGCGGCGATCAGATCGTGGAAGGCCTTGCCGACCGCCGTCGTCTCGATCGGCTTGAGCAGCTCGAGCGCATCGTCCGGCAGGTTGTTGGCGGCCTTCGCCATGGCCTGATAGACCTGGATCATCGGGAAATCACTGCGCAGATTCGCCGTGCGCAGCCAGCTGATGTAGGCATCGGAAGCGTGGCCCGCGATGTACTGCACGCCGCCTTCGATGAAGGCGCAGTTCGGCGCCTGGTTGGCGTCCAGGTCGCGGGCGGCGCGCAGGTGCGACAGCGCCAGCTCGGGATCCCCGCCCCCTGCCGCGAGCGCCTGCCCAAGATACCGCTGACCCTCGGCGTCGGTCGGACGCTGCTCGACCGCCTTGGTGAGCGGATCGATGGCGTCCTTGCAGCGTCCGCCGAGAACGCGCGCGATGCCAGCATAGAGCAGCGCATCATAGCTCTCGGAGCCGAGGCCGAGCGCCTTCGAGAAGCCCTCTTCGGCGGCCTTCAGGTCGCCTCGCGTCAGCGCCAGGCGTCCGAGGCCCACGTAGCCCTCGGGCTTGTCGGGATTCAGCTGCACGCATTCGTTGAAGATGGTCTCGGCCTTGGCGAGCAGGTCCTTGGCGGCCTCGCCCATCCTCGGATTGCGCGCCCGCAGCACGTACCATTCGCCGCGATGATAGCGCAAGATCGGATGCTTCTTCACCTCGGTGTCATAGGTCTTCTTGATCCATTCCTTCCAATTCGCCTCGATCGACAGCAGCTTGTTGCCGTAGCATTTCTCGAAGGCGGCCTCCTGGATGGTGTAGAGGTATGGCACGTAGATCTTGAGGAACTCCTCCGGCGATTTGCCCTGCAGCTGCGTCGCGTAGTTCTCGGCATCGCTCTTGAATTTCTTCAGCATGGCGATGAACGCGCTCTGCCGCTGCTGGTTCGAGACCATGAATTCGATCATCGACCACGCCTGCACGTACTGGATGGTCGACCGCATCGGGTCCTTGTAGGTGAAGTCGAGGTTGTCGAGGTTGTGGACGTTCACCATCTCCTGCCACGGGATCGAGGTCCCCTCGGCGACCATCTCGGTCAGCCAGCCTTCGCGCTGATCGCGCTCCGCCTCGGGCTTGGTGCCGTTGCCCTTGCGGTACTGGAACAGCTCGGCGGTGCCTTCCTCGATCCAGCTTGGCACCTCGCACTGGCGGACGATGAAGGTGCGCATGAACAGGTGGCCCATCTCATGGTAGAGATGGCGCAGCACCTGCTGGTCGTTGTCGCCTTCGGTCGAGGTGCCGATCTCGCGGATCAGATCGCCTTCCTTGCCGTAGTCGTCGACCTGGCGGTTGATGCCGAAGAACGCCGCCGGCAGGCTCTTGGTCTTGTAGCGCTTCTGGTAGTCGGCGAGGAAGTCGTCGTAGTTGCGCCAGATGCGCACGCGGATGAGCTTCTCGAAGTGCTGCTCGGGCGGCCGGTCGTAGAAGCTGGCGTAGTCCTCGAAGCAGGTGCCCTTGAGCTCGTAGACCTTGAGGAAGAAATTCGCCGTCTCGGTGATCGGCCTGAGGAACTTCGCAGCGGTCTTCTGCTGCTCTGCTGGCGTCTTGCCGACGTCGGTCTGCAGCACGAACGGCTTGGACTCGACCTTCACCCCCGACAATTCGGCGGCCGGCAGCGCCTCGGCCACGAAGAACGGGCAGGCGGCCGGGAGCGCGGCGACAATTAGGTGAAGGAAGCGCGGGAATCTGAGCATGGCGGATGGTGCCCCCCTGGCGTGCCCCGGCAAACGGAAACGGCATGCTCCGGCGGCCTTGTGACGCGCGCTCAGCGCTCCCAGCGCGCCAGGAGGCCCGAAGGCGGCTCCCTCACGGCTTCTTGACCGGCGGCGGAGCCGAGGCCGCATCCTCGATCATGTCCATGCCCTGCCCCCAGTTGCCGCCGGTACGGAAGCGTTGGACCGGCGTACCGTCGCCGGGCGTGAAGGCGCCCTCGCTCTGCGCCGGGTGCTGGCCGTGGACGCGCAGCTCGAGGGTGCCGAGCGCGAAGTCGATGCGCACCGCCGACGCGGCGTCGGTGCCCAGCACCGACTTCGATGTCGCGAGCACGGTCATCGAGGTGATCGGATAGAATGTGTGCTTCCACACGATCTCGGTCGCCTCGACGCGTCCGAGCGCGGCCGGGAACTTCTCGGTATCGTCCCCCTTCTTCCACAGCAGGCAGAGCTTGCCGTCGCGCAGCTCGGTCACCGGCCAGTGGAGCTCATCGAGCCGGATGCGCAGATCGTCAGGGACCGGAGCGATCGCCGGCGCGGCCGTCTCCTGCGACGTGTCGGCACCATCGGCCAGAGCGATGGGAAGCGCGAGCATCGGTAGCGCGAGGACGATCCAGCCGAAGGAGATCAGGACGCGATCGGGCATGGCGACTCCCCTCGTCAAGGTCGGCGAGAGCGGATACGTTCCATCTCGATGCCGCCGCCTCGTTGGGAGGACAGGCGGGCGAGCGCGGCCGACGGCCGGAGTAGAGGTAAGGAAGCGACCCCGGCAGGAATTGAACCTGCGACCTGCGGTTTAGGAAACCACCGCTCTATCCGCTGAGCTACGGGGTCAGGCGGAAAACACTACCAGGCACTATCAGGCATATTCGATGACGGAAAAGACCGGAACGTCCAGACGCTTGGCACCGCCCAGGAAAGCGAGGTCGATGGCGAAGGCGCAGCCGTGGACCTTGCCGCCCAGCAGGCGCACCAGCTTGCAGGCTGCCTCCATGGTGCCGCCAGTGGCGAGCACGTCGTCGACCATCAGCACGGTGTCCTTATCCGACACCGCGTCGTCGTGGATCTCGATGACGTCGGTGCCGTATTCGAGGCCGTAGGCCTGGCGTCTCGATTTCCACGGCAGCTTGCCCGGCTTGCGGATCGGTACGAAGCCGGCGCCCAGCGCGATGGCGATCGGCGGCGCGAAGATGAAGCCGCGGCTCTCGATGCCGACCACCTTGGTGATGCCCTTGCCCTGGTAGTGCGACGCCATCGCCTGCACCACGTGCGCGAGTGCCTGGGGATTGCCGAGCATCGGCGTGATGTCCTTGAAGACGATGCCCTTCTTGGGGAAATCGGGGACGTCGCGGATGTGGGCTCGCAGTTCCATGCGGGACGGTACGGGCACGATCTGCGCGGTCCAGGAGCAGCGTCCTGGCGGTGTCCGGGAACGGCCTTGGCTGATCTCGGCGAATCCCGCTAAGCCCGCTATTCCCGCTCATGGAAGATGGGCCATGAGCGGGGCCACGGCTCCCGGCCTGCTGACGGCGAGTAGAAACGGGCAGGACTCAGTTCGCCGCGAGCGCCGCGACCTCGCGCGCATACGCGGCAGAGAAGGCGTCCATATCGTCCGCGCTGGTGCCTGGGCCGATGGACACGCGGATGACGCTGCGCGCGAGCGCGGGATCGATGCCGAGCGCCGCGATGACGTGGCTGGGGTCGCCGCGCGCCGCCATGCAGGCAGCGCCCGTCGAGACCGCGAAGCCGGCGAGATCGAGGCGCGTCACCAAGTGCTCGCGCGTGCCACCGGCATGGCCGAGGCTCAGGGTGTTGGCCAAGCGCAGCGCGTCGCGCGCGATCCAACGCGCGCCTGGACTCGTGGTCGAGATTCGTTCCCACGCGCGGTCGAGCAGCGCGCGCTGGCGCACGTCCTCGGCGGCCCAGCTGGCGTTCGCCGCCACCAGCGCCGCGGCCAGCGCCGCGGCCAAGGCGGGGTCCTCAGTCCCCGAGCGGCGGTCCTGCTGCTGGCGCCCGCCGGAGATCATCGGCGGGAGCTTGACGCCAGAGCGCACGTAGAGCGCGCCGACACCCTTGGGCGCGCCAAACTTGTGACCGGCGATCGACGCGAAATCCACGCCCAGGTCGCGCAGTTCCAGCGGACGCTTGCCGGCGCCCTGGCAGCAATCGAGCAGCACCAGCGTGTGGGGATTCGTCGCGCGCACGGCCGCCACCAGAGCTGGAACCTCTTGCTGCGTGCCCGTCTCGTTGTTGGCGAACTGGAAGCACACCAGGCGTGTCACGGACGACACCGCGGCCGCCAGCGTCGCCGCGGCCAGGCGACCGCAGCTATCGACGGGCAACGTGCGCGTGCGCGCCCGAGGATGCAGCGGCATCCTCGCCTGGATGTTGCGCAGCACCGAGCTGTGATCGATCGCACTGGCGACGATCTCCGCCTCGGCCCCCTGGTCGTCTCCGGCACCCGCCAAGGCGGCATGGATCGCGGTGGCGTTGGCCTCGGTTCCGCCGCTGGTGATGACCAGCTCATGGGCCTTGCAGCCGAGTTCGCCCGCGAGCTGCGCCTTCGCGTGATCGAGGCGGTGGCGCGCGCGCTGGCCCTGGCCGTGGATCGATCCGGGGTTGCCCCAATCCTCGTCCTGGGCCGACAGCCATGCGGCGCGCGCCTCGGGCCGCACCGGCGCGGAGGCATTGTAATCGAGATAGATCACGGCCGGTCGGCGCCGAGCCCGGCGCGCACCAGCAGCAGTCTCGCGAGCGCGTCATCGGGCCCGAGCGCCGGCGCGACCGTCACGGTCACGCCGGGGAGGTCGCGCGCGGCTTCGGCGCACAGCCGAGGAATGTCCTCACGGCTGTGGCGACCCTCGCTGAGGAAGTATGGCAGCACGTGGACGCGCGTAGCCCCCGCGGCGGCCAAGCGGGTAAGCGCCTGCGGTATGGTCGGCTCGCACAGCTCCATGTGCGCGTGCTCGACCCGGTCGTCGGGGCGCAGCACGCGCAGCCGCGCGGCGATGTCCTCGAGCTGGGCGTTCGCGCCGGGGAGGCGGCTGCCGTGGTCGACGACGAGGAGGCCGAGCATGGACGCAGCCTACCTCGGGCCGGCACTCCCGCCACGTTCACCACGCGCGCGGCTCTATCAGGCGCTGGCCGAGAGCGCGGGCAGAGGCTGGCGTGGGCCGGATGGATCGTAGCGTGTCGCCATGACTCCCGCCGAGCATGCCGCGGCCATCCTCGAGAGCCTACGCGGACTCGACCAGCGACAGGTCGAGTCCGCGCTCGCCCGCGCCGACGCGCCGGCGCTGGTCCACGCCGACGCGCTCGCCGATGCCGCCGACCACGATGACGAATCGGTGCGCTCCGCCGGCATCGCCGCGCTCTTCGGCGGACTGATCGAGCCGCTCAATGATGCCTTCACGCCCGCGGGGCGCGCCGCCTATGCTGCGCTGTTCGCGCGCATCGCGTGGCGTTCATGCGCGCGCGCACCCGCGCTCGCGGAAGCCTTGGCCGGCTTCGGCATCCGCGATCAGGCAGGGTTGCGCGAGCGCTACGCGCGCGCGCGCGCGGGCGCCCACGCCGTGCCCGCCAGCGCGCGCACGGTGCTGGTGCTCAGCCGCGTCACTATCGGCGCCGACATCCTGCTCGCCTCGGTGGCGCTCGCGCGCCTGGCCCAGCGCTATCCGGCCGCCGAGCTGGTGCTCCTGGGCGACACCAAGCTGGCGGGGCTGTTCGGCGGGCTGCCGCGGGTGCGCGTGCGCGCGCTCTCGTACGCGCGACGCGGCGCGTTGCACGAGCGCCTGGCGAGCTGGCTGGCGGTGGTCGAGGCGGTACGCGCCGAGGCGCCGGATCTGGTGCTGAGCCCCGATTCACGGCTCGACCAGCTCGGCGTGCTGCCGGTCACCGCCGATGAGCGCTCGTACATGCTGTGGGAGAATCTGCAGCCCGCCGGTGCGCCGCGTGGACTGGCCGAGCTCTTCGACGAATGGCTCGCGCGACGGCTGTCGCTGCCCCTGCTGCCGGCCGCGCTGCCATCGATCGGGCTCGACGCCGCCGCGTCGGCGCAGCGCCAACGCTTCGCCGCCGCATTCGGTCCGGCTCCCCTCGCGGCGGTCAAGCTCGACCATGGCGGAAATCCGGCCAAGGCCCTGCCTCGCCCAGCCGAGATCGAGCTGCTGCGCGCCCTGCGCGCGCGCGGCTGGCGCGTGCTGCTCGACCGCGGTTTCGGCGACGAAGAGCTCGCCAACAGCGATGCGGTGCTTGCAGCACTCGGCTGGCGGGCGCGTGATCTCGACGACAGCGCCAAGGGGCTGGGCGAGCCGGTCACGGCGCTGGCCGCTGATTCGCTTGCCGCCGAGCCGGTGCTGCGCTTCCATGGCTCGATCGCCGGCTGGGCCGCCGCGCTGGCCTGTTCGCGTCTCGCGCTCAGCTACGACAGCGTGGGACATCATCTCGCCGCCGCGCTCGGCGTGCCGGTGGTGGTCGCCTTCACCGGCTACGCCGATCCCGCCTTCCCGATCGCCTGGCGACCGCGCGGCGCGGCCCCGGTGACGGTGGTCGAGATCCCGACCGCGCAGAAAAACCAGCCAGAGCAATGGCAGCGCGTCATCGCGGCGATCCCATTCGTTGGCTGAGCGACGCATTCGACTCTCGGCACTTCACCCATATTTGGCGCATGGTGCAGCGCGAAGCGCCCTGCTCCAATCCTACCCTTCCCGTTGGCTCTTTGGGGGGCAGCGCGGACGCGCGATGCTGGGGGGATCGCGAAGCGATCTCACGTGCCCAGTGGGGCAATTGCCGGTCGGAGGCCGTAGCCCCCCAACCCAACCAGCAGGTCCTGGGCGCACCACACGATCAGGTCCTCATGGCGCTGCTCGGTGAGGCGGTGATCGCCCTCGACCAGGTGCAATTCCACGCGTTCGCGCTCGAGCGCGTAGCGCGCGCTCTGGCGGTGGTCGACGCTCTGGTCCTGGCGGCCGTGGACGATGGTGATCGGCACCGGCGCCTGCGGCGGCAGCGCGGGCAAGGGCACGCAGCTATCGTGGAAGGCGACCCCGAGCGGCAGGTCGCGTTCGGCTCCGTGGTGGAAGAACATGCGCTCGCCCGCCTGCTTCCACTGCGCGACCCCGGCTTCGCCGAGGCGCTGCGTCCAGGTGTCGGTGAAGCCGAAGGCCGGCGCGATCAGGAGCAGCGCCGCGGCGCGCGGCGCGCGACCGGCCGCGGCGATCCAGGCGGCGGTGTAGCCGCCGAGGCTCGAACCGATCAGCAGGGCGGGCGTTCCGTCATCGGGCAGGTCAGCGAGCGCGCGGCTGGCGCGCTCAGCGAGCATGTCCATGGTCAGACCACGGAAATCGCCGGCTTCGAGGTCGGGGATGCGAAAGCTGGAAACGCTTCCGGCGAGCCGCTTGCCGAGCGCGACTCCCTTCGCGCTGCGCGGGCTCGAGCCGAAGCCGTGCAGGTAGACCGCATGCGGTTTGCCGGCCATCGATTACGCCTGTTTCCGCGCCTGGTCCATGGCCGCGGCGGTGATGCTCCAATGCGAGGCCGTCCACACGATCGCGCCCGCCTTCACCAGGAACAGCTGCGGGCTCTGATGGGTGCGCTTCAGCCGCGTGGCCAACCAGTTGGACAGCGGGCGCTGGGTCTGCACCACCAGCATGCCGGCGGGCTCGTGCGGGTGCGCGGTGAGGTAGCCGCGGAATTCGTCGAGCGCGGCGCTGCTGGTCGGGCAGGTGTTCGAATGCTTGAACAGCCACGCCGGCTCAGGGGATGCGATCAGCGCCTCGGCTTCGGCCTCGGCCTTCAGTTCACGGTACATGGCGATTCCTCGCGCGTAGTATCCACGCTCACGGCCGCTTGTCCCCGGAGTTCTTCTCCATGATGAACTGCACGGCGCCGGTGATGCCGGTGGCCTGGAAACCCTTGCCGATGCGCAGATCGGCGTTCAACGGCAGGAACGATCCCTCCAGGCGCATGACCGTGGCCAGGAACAGGTCGGCCGAGATGGCGATCGCGCCCTGACCGGACATGCTCCCGGGATCCAGCGGCAGCATGCTGTTCACCCAGCCGAGATCGGCGTGGTCGACGACGCCGCGGATCTGTCCGGTGCCAGTGGCGGTGAGGTTGCCGCCGAGCTGGGCGGAATACCCGAGCGCCATCGGCTCGCCCTTGGCGTCGGCCGCGCGCACCAGGATCTCGGAGACGTCGAGCGCGGCCGGGGCGTAGCCTTCCGCTGGCGTCAATACGAACGCGGCGGTGAACAGCGGATTGCGCGCCGCGATGTCGAGCCACGTTCCTGGCAAGCGCAGCTGGCCTTGGTGGAGCTGACCACCGAAGTGCGCGTCGAGGCCGTTCGGGCGCCACACGAAATCGCCGCGGATCGTGGCGACCAGCTCCTGCAGCAGGTCGGGGAGCGTCAGGTCGTCTAGGGCCAATCGTTCGACGTGGGCCTGGATCGACTGCTCGTCCTGCTTCATGCGCATGTCGAACGACAGGCCGCCGCGCAGATCTGGCAGTTGTACCGGGCCGTGGATGCGGATGAGCATGTCCTCGACGCGCTTGACCTCGACATGCATGGTCGAGGTTGCTGCGCCGTTATTGCTGTAATTGATGACCCCGAGCCGGCCTGCACCAGCGCGCCCCTGTTCGTCGAGCTGGCGCAGCTCGGCCGCCAGTGAGAAGCCCCCAGCGGCGACGGGGTCGATGCGACAGAAACCGCTGGCGGGCCCAAACGACCAGCCACGCGCCGAGAAACGCGCCTGCCGCGCCTCGACGTCGCAGGCGCGCAGGGTCCCGTCGATGGTCAGCGAGACCTTGGCGGCCTGGCCGCCATTGATGGTCACCGCCTTGGGCAGGAACGACTGCGCGAGGGTCAGCGGCAGCTCGATCGCGTCCACCTTCAGCGGCGCGTCGGGTTTCCAGGACAGTTCGACGCTCGACTGCGCCTGACCGAGCGCGAACAGGCGCGCCACGATCTGCTCCTCGTTCTCGCGCAGGCGGCATTGGAATCTCAACGCCGGTACCTGTTTCAGCAGCTCCTCGACCGGAACCTGCGGCGGGATCGGGCCGTTCGCCGCCGTCAGTCGCGAGCCGGGATGCCAGCTGATGAGGTCGATGGCGAGATCCTGGTTGTCGAGATCGGCAGACAGCTTGCCCTCGGCGGTGATCACCGTGGCGTCCTTGACGATCAGCTTGGTCAACGTCAACCGATGCACGTCGGCGGTGAGCGTCGCGGACAGGCTGCCGGCGCCCTCTTGCTCCAGGGGCCATCTGGCGATCAGGCTGCCGGTGAACGAATTCGCCGAGAGATCCTTGTCGACCACGGTCCCGCTAGCGTCGGCGACCTCGGGCAGGTACTGGCGCACGAACGGCGGGACCTGGGCCAGCAACTTGATCGAGACCAGGGCGTCGATCACCGGTGCCACCAAGCCCTTCACGTGTTTGCCACCGATGCGCATGTGGCGCGAGCCCTGCGCGACCGGAGCGATGTCGATCGACAGCTGGACCGGCTCGTCGCCGTAGCGGGCGGTGACCTGGGCCGTGGTCTCGGGGCCGTTGTCGGTCGCCTTGACGACGATGTCGGAGACGCGCAGGCCGGTATCGGTGACCAACTCGCCGGTGACGTCGATCGGGGTTTTGTGAGGCTTCCCAGACGGCGGGATCGCCGACTCGGTGTCGAGGATGCGGTTGAGCAGGGCGAACGACTTGGCATCCAGGCGCATGCGCACGCCGTCGATAGCCAGGGCCTCGAGCCGCAGCCGCCTGAGCGACAGCTTGGCGTGCACCTCAGCGACGGTGACCAGCGCCGCCTCGCCGGCCTCGTCGATGACCAGGTCGCGCAGCACGATCTCGCTCGAGGACGCGAGCTCGAAGCTCCCGACGTGCAGCCGTCCCGGCAGGCGTTGGCTGAACTTCGCTTCGATGTAACGTTCGACCCGGCCCGAATGGATGAGGCACCAGCCGACGACCAGGGCCGCGAGCGGCAGGCCGATCAGGACGATGCCCAGGGTCAGCCAGATCTTCTTGCGCCGGGACATCGGCCGCAGTGTGGCGCCGCCTGTCCGCAGGTCCAACGCCCAGGCGGTCGCCGCGGCGCTTCCGCCGCTGCATTTAGGGGGGATACCGCGCAGTCCGGAGCCGGCTATGCTCGGCCGAGGCGGGTATCCATGCGCTTCACCAAAATGCACGGCTGCGGCAATGACTACGTCTACGTGGATGCCTGGAGCGAGACGCTGCCTGGCGATCTGCCCGGGCTTGCACGCCGAGTCAGCGACCGGCACGCCGGCATAGGCGCGGATGGGTTGATCGTGGTCGCCCCCTCGCGCGTGGCGGAAGCGTGCATGATCATGTTCAATGCCGACGGCTCGCGCTCGGAGATGTGCGGCAACGGCATCCGCTGCGCGGCGAAGCTCGCGTGGGACCACCGCCGCGTGCGTGAACGCACCATGCGCTTCGAAACTGGAGCCGGCCTGCTCGACGTCGAGCTCCGCTTCGATGGCAAGCGCGTGACCGGAGCGAGCGTCAGCATGGGCCGCCCGCGCCTGACCCCGACGTCGATCCCCGTCAAGCATCCGGGGCGCGGTCCGAAGCTGACGCTGCCGGTCACGATCGGCGGCGAACGCTTCCGCCTACTCGCCGTCGGCATGGGCAATCCCCACGCCGTACTGTTCGTAGATGATCCGGATGCGTTCCCGGTCGGCCGCGTCGGACCGGTCCTCGAACGCCATCCGCGCTTCCCGAATCGCACCAATGTCGAGTTCGTCGCGCGCCTCGCCGACGAAGCCGGCCTGGCGGTGCTGCGCCAGCGCACCTGGGAGCGCGGCTCCGGCGAGACCCAGGCCTGCGGCACCGGGGCCTGTGCGACTTTGGTCGCGGCCGTGCTCGACCATCGCATCGACACCCGCGAAGCCCTCATCCGCCTCTCCGGCGGCGACCTCCACGTCTCCTGGCCTCGCGACGACGCACCCGTGCGGCTGACGGGACCCGCGGTGACGGTGTTCGAAGGGGAATGGAAGGGCTAACGGAAAGCGGGAGAGGCTCCCGCAGCTTCCGCGGTGCGAGCGGGAAACCTTATACCGTTCCGAATCGCCGCTCGCGGCCCTGGAACTCCTTCAACGCCGCGCGGTAGTCCGCGACCGTGAAGTCCGGCCACAGCGGCGGGGCCGAGACGTATTCGGCGTAGTTCGCCTGCCATGGCAGGAAGTTCGACAGGCGCTGCTCGCCGGCGGTGCGGATGACGACGTCGGCCTCGTCGGCGCCGAACACGCACACTCCGCCATAGAGCCGCGCCTGGAACGCCGCCTCATCGATGGCGTCGGGGGCCAGCCGTCCGGCGGCGACGTCGCGCGCGAGCGCGCGAGCCGCGTCCACGATCTCCTCGCGGCCGCCATAGCTGAGCGCCAGGCACAGCACCATGTGGTGGTTCGCGGCGGTCGCGGCGCGCGCGGCATCGAGCGGCGCGAGCACCTCGGCGGGCAGGCGCTCGAGCCGGCCGATGGCTTCGAGCCGAACGCCGTTCTCCTGCAGCGTCGGCAGCTCGCCGCGCAGGAAGTCGGCCAGCAGGCTCATGAGGAAGGCGACCTCGCGCTTGGGCCGGCTCCAGTTCTCGCTCGAGAACGCGTACAGCGTCAGGCGCTTGATGCCCAGCTTCACGCTCTCGGTGGTGATCGCCCGGACCACTTCCGCGCCGCGCTGGTGCCCGCGAGTGCGGTCCCAACCGTGGCGTTTGGCCCAGCGGCCGTTGCCGTCCATGATCACCGCCGCGTGCCGAGGCAGGCGCGCCGGATCGAGGCCGGCGGCGGCGGCGTACGCGGCGGCCGTGGCGTCGACGGCGGTCGGCGGGTTCATCGGATGACGATTTCGTCGCGCCCGGGTCCAGTGCCGATCCAGCGCACCGGGACGCCCACCCGCTCCTCGATGAAGCGCACATATGCGCGCGCGTTCGTGGGCATCGACTCGATCGTGCGGCAGGGCTGCAGTGGCTCGGTCCACCCGGCGAGCTTCTCCCACACCGGCGTCACGCGCGCCAGGTCGTCGATGCGCGCGGGGATGGTGTCGATGCGCTTGCCGTCGAGCTCGTAGGCGACGCACACCGGCAGCTCGGGCTCGTTGGAGAGGATGTCGAGCTTGGTGAGCGCGATGGAGTCGACGCCGTTGAGCCGGCAGGCGAACCGGACCGCCACCAGGTCGAGCCAGCCACAGCGGCGCGGACGCCCGGTGGTGGCGCCGAATTCGGCTCCGCGCTTGCGGATCTCGTCGCCCTTAGCGCCCAGCAGCTCGACCGGAAACGGTCCGCCGCCGACGCGCGTCGAGTACGCCTTGACCACGCCGATGACCTCGCCGAGCTGCTTGTGCGACAGCCCGGAACCGGTGATGACGCCGCCGATTCCGGTGTTCGAGCTGGTGACGAAGGGATAGGTGCCGTAGTCGATGTCGAGCATCGCGCCCTGCGCGCCCTCGAACAGGAAACCCTGGCCCTTGGCCGCGGATTCGTGCAGCAGCGCCGCCGTGTCCGCGACCAGCGGGGCGATGCGCGCGCAGGCGGGCAGCACCTGCGCCTCGGCCTGATCGAGATCGGTGTCGGAACCGCCGTGGGCGCGGACCAGCTTGTCGAAGTCCGCGAGGTGGGCGCGCAGCTTGGCTTTGAACGCCGTCATGTCGCGCAGATCGCCGCAGCGCAGCCCGGTGCGCGCGGCCTTGTCGATATAGCACGGCCCGATGCCGCGCAGGGTGGTGCCGACCTTGGCGTCGCCCTTGGATTTCTCGGCCGCGGCGTCGAGCGCCTTGTGGCAGGGCAGGACCAGATGGGCGCGGTCGCTGACGAACAGCCGACGCGTGGGATCGCAACCACCGGCCTTGAGCTCGTCGAGCTCTGCGCACAGCGCGATCGGGTCGACCACCACGCCGTTGCCGATGATGCAGCGCGAGCGCTCGTGCAGGACGCCTGACGGCAGCAGGTGCAGCACGGTCTTTCGCGAGCCCACCACCACGGTGTGGCCGGCGTTGGCGCCGCCTTGGCAGCGCACCACCACGTCGGCCTTGTCTGCGAGCAGGTCGATGACCTTGCCCTTGCCCTCGTCGCCCCATTGGAGGCCGAGCACCACTTTATTGGTGGCGTTGTACGCGGGATTCTTCACCGAGTTCGCCGGCTGGTTCAACGTCGATTGCGCGCTCATGCCCGTCCCTGTGCGTGGATCCCGTCGATGACAGGCTCGATGGCGCACCAGGTCCGGCGACGCGTCCCCGGTGCCGTGGCAAGGGTAGGAGGTCGACCGCGACGGCAAGCGTCGAACCTGGCCGCGGGCAACGTTCCACAGGGATCTCAGCCTGGGCGCAGGCCCGAGATGTGGCGGTGGGCACAACGTCTGCAACGAAAGGCATGTCGAAAGCGCGGGGGAATGGCGTCCCACCCGTAGGTGGCTCCCGTACCCTCGTTCCATGGGGCAGGTCGCCTTCTACTGCCGCCATTGCAAGTACAGTGGACTGCTGTCGTCGCCGAAGCCGACGCGCTGTCCGCAGTGCCAGCGTCGCCAGCCGACCGAGGACCTATCACTCACCATGCCGTCGGAGCCCACGCCGATGGCGTCGCCGATCCTCGAGGATCCCTTCGACACCCTGCCGGTGCAGGAGCTCAAGGCCCAGGCGCCGCGCGACGACGGCTCGATCGGCCGCGGCTACGATCTGCGCGAGGAGCTCGGCCGCGGCGGCATGGGCGCGGTGTTCGCGGCCCGGCAGCGCGCGCTCGACCGCACCGTCGCGGTGAAGACGGTACTGCGCGACGGCGCCGATGAGACCGCGATCAGCAAGTTCCGCGCCGAGGCGGTGGTGACGGCGCTGCTCGAGCATCCCAACATCGTGCCGGTCCACGATCTGGCCGCCGGTCCGAACGGCGCGCTGCTGCTGGTCATGAAGAAGGCCGAAGGCGTCACCTGGCGGACCATCCTGCACGCTCCGGCAAACGACTCGCCAAACGATCAGGTTCGCGCGCGGACGATGACGCTGGACGACCACCTGGAGGTGCTGCTCAAGGTCTGCGACGGCGTCGCCTTCGCGCACGCGCGCGGCATCCTGCACTGCGACCTGAAGCCCGACAACGTCATGATCGGCGAATACGGCGAGGTGCTGATCACCGACTGGGGCTGCGCGGTCGCCTTCGCCGAGCAGCCGAGCGAGCTGGTGCCACGCGTCGAGGACATGCGCACATTGCGCGGGACTCCGGCATACATGCCGCCCGAGATCGCCCGCGGCGACCTGCACTCGGTATCGATCCGCACCGACGTCTTCCTGCTCGGCGCCATCCTCTACGAGATCCTCACCGGCAAGCCGCCGCACCCGGGGCGCGCGCTGGCCGAGGTGATCGCGCGCGCCGCCCACGGCGAGATCGAGACCCCGCAGCAGTGCGCGCCGGCTCGCGAGCTCCCTCCCGAGCTGTGCGCGTTGTCCATGCTGGCGCTCGATGCCAATCCGGCAAAGCGACCTGCTACCACCGCCGAGTTCGCCGTGCGGTTGCGCGAGTATCGCCGCCATGCCGAGGCCATCGAGCTGGCCGAGGCCGCCAAGGCCCAGCTCACCCGCGCACGCGCGTCTCCCGAGGCCGGCGACGAGCACTACCGCCGCGCCATCGCCTTCTGCGAGCGCGCCATCGACATGTGGCCTGAATACGTCGCCGGGCGCAACCAGCTCGCCGAGGCCCAGCTCGACTATGCGTCGTACGCCCTGTCGACGCGCTCGTACACGCTCGCTCACGCCCAAGCGGTCTCGGCGGCCACGCACGCGCGTACCAGCGATCGCTGGGACCTGTTCACCAAGGCGGAAAAGCTGGTCACGCAGGCGCGGCGAGCGTCGGACGTAGAGACCAGGCGGCGTCGGCACGTCGAAACCCTGCGCGTCGGTTTGGCGTTGGCGGCGGGGCTGATCATCGTCGGTCTGGTGATCGGTTATGCGACCGTCCGCACCCAGCACCGCAAACTCGCCGAGGCACTGGCGGCTGCACGAGCCTCCGAATCGCGCACCGATCTGGCACGCTATCAGGCGGAGTCCTCGGTGCGTGCGCTCAAACGCCTGGCTCCCGAATTCATCGCGCGCGCGCAGCGCGCCTGGAACGACGGCCGTTACGCCGAGGCGGCCGAGGACGCGGATGCGGCCTTGCGCATCGATGCCGACTCGGCCGGCGCGCAAATGCTCAAGACCGCTTCCCTGGCCTTGTGCGGCGAACGTCAGCGCGCGGATGAGGAGGCTGAACGGTACCTTGCCGCGCGACCGCACGACGCAGCGGCCCTCGAGCTGAGGAAACTGCTGGAGGGCACGCACGGCGAGCCGACTCCGGAACTCGCGGCCCGTCTACGCAAGCTGGTCGAGCGCTCTGGATCCAGCGACGAGTGACGTGACGGCCCTGTGATCTGATCAGGATCGTGTCGTTAGTCCCTGGGTTATAACATCTTATTCAAGTATATCAGGACTGACTGATCTAACGTGGATTGTAGTTGTCCAGGGCCCATTGCAGGCCTAGCGCGCAAGCGGATACTGCGCCGCTCGTCATCGCCCCTCCGCCACGCGCAATCATGCCCATCGAGATTGGAGTCCGGCCGATGGCCGACTCGCCGGCCGCCGCTGTCACCTCCCGCGTGCCCCGGATCGCCGGCGACACCGACGGCGACGCGCCGACCTTCCACATCAAGACTGAGAAGCTCTACGCGCTGGTACCCCAGGCGAGGGAGCGCTCGACGTTGGGCGCCTACCTGACGCTGGTGCCCAACAAGCACTGGATGATCCCGCTGGCGGTGGTGCTGATCAATCTCCGCCATTCGCCCACTTACATCCTGCCGTTGCTGAGCGGCTACCTGCTGAACCTACTTGCGACCGACCCCGACGCCGCCATGCGCGCGCTGCCCCGGGTGCTGGCAGCGACCTTCGGCCTGTGCGTGCTCAATGTCGCTTCGACCTTTCCGCAACGGTTGCTGCTGTCGCGCCAGCGGCGCGCCCTGACGGCGAGCCTGCGACGGGCGCTGATGCGCCGCGTCCACGTGCTCACCTTCGCCTTCCACGACCGCAACCAGATCGGCGAGCTGCAGAACAAGTTCGTGCTCGACATGAACCGCCTCGAGGGCCTGCAGAACTACCTCTTCGAGGTCGTGCTGATGCAAGGCACCAGCATCATCATCATGACCGTGATCATGGGCATGAAGGACTGGCGCCTGCTGATGCTGATGCTGCTCGCGGTGCCGACCAACCTGATGATCTGGCGCTTCTTCTGGAAGCCGCTGAGGGCCAAGAACGAGGCCTACCGCAAGGCGGAATCCGGCTTCAGCGCCTTCCTCTTCGAGGCGCTCTCGGGCGTGCGCGTCACGCGCGCGCACGCGGTGGAGAGCTTCACCGAGGACCGCGTCGGCATCGCGGCCAGCTCGGTGGCCGCGCGCGGCTACCAGCTCGACAAGCTGCAGGCGCTGTTCGGCTCGATGGCGTGGGCCGGCAATCAGCTGGTGAACATGATCGTCTACGGCACAGCGGTGTACTTCTGCTGCAAGCACTGGATCACGATCGGCGATCTGCTGGTGATCATGGCCTATTTCGCGCTGATCAGCCAATCCATCGGATCCTTCCTCGACGGCACCCCAGCGGTCGCCGCGGCCCACGATGCGATGAATTCGCTCTCCGAACTGTTCGAGCGCGACGACCACGAGCACAACGCCGGCAAGCCCCGGATCGAATCGCTGCGCGGCGAGGTCAGGCTCGAGAACGTCACGTTCCGCTACCCGAAGAGCACCTCGCACAGTCTGAACGGCCTCGATCTGGTCATCCCCGCCGGCACCAGCGTGGCGCTGGTCGGCGCGTCTGGCTCGGGCAAGAGCACCACTGCCGGACTGATCCTCGGATTCTACGAGCCGACCTCGGGCGTGGTGACCATCGACGGCCACGACCTCACCAAGGTGGACCGCCAGAGCATCCGCCGCCACGTCGGCGTGGTCAGCCAGGATGTCGTGCTGTTCCACGACACGGTGGTGGGCAACATCGCATGGGGCGATGCCAAGCCCGATTTGGCGCGAGTGGAAGAGGCGGCGCGGTGCGCGAACGCGCACGACTTCATCGTCAAGCTCCCCGACGGCTACCAGCACGTGCTCGGCGACCGCGGCGCCGGCCTGTCCGGCGGCCAGCGCCAGCGGCTCGCGATCGCGCGTGCGCTCTACCGCGACCCGAAGCTGCTGATCCTCGACGAAGCCACCAGCGCCCTCGACCCCGAGAGCGAACGCGAGGTGCAGCAGGCGCTCGACCTACTGATGAAGGGCCGCACCACCGTGGTCATCGCGCACCGCCTGTCGACGGTGCGCAACGCTGACATGATCGTGGTGCTCGACGAAGGCCGCGTCATCGAGAGCGGCCGCTTCGCCGAGTTGATCGAGAGACGCGGCAAGTTCCACGAACTCGCCGCGGGACAGCTGTTCTGATCATGTCTCCCGCGATCGACCGCCAATCCGCGGAATATTGAGGGACCGCATGCCGCAGTTCACCGGAGACCCCGCCGCAGCCACGGCACCCACAGCCGTGCCCCCGCCGACCATGCGCACGGTGGTATGGCCGTTGATGAAACCCTATCGCTGGTGGCTGCTGCTGGCGATGGTGATGGGCGGTTTCCACGGCGCGGCCATCACCTTCCAGAACGTCGCGCCGACCTACCTGATCAATTCGGTGCTGCTGCCCACCGACATCGACCAGGCCGAGCGCTGGCGTCGCGTCGCGTGGCTGTGTGGCATCTACCTCGTGTCGACGCTCATCCTGCGCATGCTGGTCTGGCACATCGGTTACCGGATCTTCACCTGGGTGCGCGAGCGCGTGGTGCTGGCGCTGCGCGCGCGCTTCTTCCGTCGGGTCAACCACCTGTGCCTGCGCTTCCACGGTAACCATCCCTCGGGCGAGCTCTTCAGCTACCTGTTCGGCTCGCCTCTCGGCCAGATCATGGGTTTCTACCAGCAGACCTCGATGCATGGGCCGGGAGCGGTGATCACGCTGCTGTCGAGCCTGGCCCTGGCCTCGGCTTGGGATCCCACCCTCGCCGGCATCCTCGCTCTGTCGCTGATCCTCAGCTGCTGGATCATGGCCCACTCGCGCGACCGGGTGAAGAAGATCTCGAAGGATTTCCAGAAGCTCGAAGGCGACGTCAGCGGCCACATCTCCGACCTGCTGCGCGGCAACCGCGCGGTGAAGCTGTACGTGATGGAGGAGCAGGCCTCGATGTCCTTCGAGCAGGAGGCGTTGAAGATCGGCCAGAAGAGCTACGAACGCGACATCAAGAGCCACATCGAATGGATGAAGCAGGAAGGCCTGTTCTACGTGTCCTACGCGGTCCTGATGGCGGCGTGCGCGTGGCGTTTCGCCACCGGGCACGTGAACGCGGGCGAAGTGACCGGCGTGCTGATCAGCTTCGTCGCGCTCCAAGCGCCGGTGAACTTCCTCTACTCATCGCTGACCATGCTCGGCGGAGCGCAGGCGGCGATCGAGCGCATCGGCACGGTGCTGCAGGAAGCGAGTTCGACCCCGGATCCGGTCGGGCCGGAACTGCCGGTACCTCCGGCCGGAGACCTGGTGTTCGACCACGTGTCCTTCGCCTACGAGGACAAGACGGTGCTGCGCGACATCTCTTTGCGCATCCCCTACGGCCAGAAGATCGCCTTCGTCGGTCCCTCCGGCGCCGGCAAGACCACCATCTCGCAGCTGTTGCTGCGGCTCTACGATCCGCAGCAGGGCGCTCTCTCGCTGGCGGGCGTCGATCTGCGCAACCTGCGCGGCTCCGAGCTGCGCAAGCGCTTCGGCGTGGTGCCCCAGGATCCCTTCATCTTCCGCACCACCATCCGCGACAACGTCAAGGTCGCCCGGGCCGATGCCGACGACCAGGCGATCCAGCGTGCCTGCGAGCTGGCGAACGCCTGGGAGTTCGTCTCGCAGCTGCCCCAGCAGCTGAGCACCCGCGTCGGCGAAGGCGGCTCGTCGCTGTCGGGCGGCCAGCGCCAGCGCATGGCGATCGCGCGCGTGCTGCTCGCCGACGCCCCCTTCTTCATCTTCGACGAGGCCACCTCGGCGCTCGACACCTTGAGCGAGGACCTGATCCAGAAGGCCCTCGAGAAGAACCTGGCCGGCCGCACCGCCATCTTCATCGCACACCGCCTGGCGACGGTGAAGAACGTCGATCGCATCGTCGTCATGCGCGACGGCGCGGTCGAGCAGGACGGCAGCTACGATGAGCTGGTGGCGAAGCCCGGCCTGTTCAGGGAGCTGGTCGAAGGCCAGCAGCTACGCGGCTGATCCCACCGAGATGGACGACGCCCACGTCCGTCACGCGTACGCCACCACCACCTCGCGCACGCCTATCAGACCGATCTCGAACTCGGCGTAGCGCGACCCGCGCACCACGCCCTCGCGGAAGGCGATCTTCGCCCGGTCCACCGTCACGCTCTTGACGCGCTTGGCCTTCGCCGGCAGCAGGATGCTGCACGCGGCGATTTCGCCGCCGCCGGTCACGCTCAGCGATACGCGCTTCGCAGCCTTGTCGTGGGCGTATGCATACGAGAGATAGCCCTTCGACGCCGGATAGGCCACGTGCGCCGTGACCGCGTCCACTCCCGCGGCGCTCCAACGCGGCGAGAGCGCGA
Organism: Planctomycetota bacterium; assembly: GCA_038231435.1. Classification (GTDB taxonomy): domain Bacteria; phylum Planctomycetota; class UBA11346; order UBA11346; family UBA11346; genus JACCZE01. Next base: position 31,969 of record JBBRLJ010000021.1, on the reverse strand, counting down.
CGCGGTCGAAGGCCGCGCCGCGGTCGACGACGCCGGCCAGGCCCTCGACCAGCGCGTAGACCACGGCCGCGGCGCCCCAATTGTCCGGAATGCCGTACGACACATCGCTCGGCTCGAACCATGCCGGATTGTCGCCCAGAGTGATGCCGCACACCATCCACCAGGCGCCATCCTGCGCCGCCTCGAACACCAGGCGCGCGATCGGCTTCTCGGGATGCGGGTTGTCGAAGCCCCATGCCGCGACGCCGACGCGCTTGCAGGTCGCGTTGGCGCCCTCCCAGGCGACCTTCAGTTTCGGCACGCCGCTGGTGGATTTCGGATGCTCGGGCATCCACCAGGCGACGATGTCCGAACCGCGGCGGACGTAGCGAGAATCGCTGCTGCCGTCGGCATAGGCGATGGTCAACGTCCCCGCCAGGCCCGAGCCGCCCGAGAGCGTGTGCAGCAGATAGAGCGATGCCGCGGTGCGTCCCACCGCGATCTCGACGCGCTGCTTGTAGCCGGATCGGCTGGAGATGCCGATGCAGCCGCGACGGGCATTGGCGGCCGGATCGGGGACACGAAACGGGATGTCGTGGAAGACCTGGTCGCCGACCGGCATCTCGTGCAGGTCGTTGGCGCCTTCGCCAGTCCAGCCGGGCACGCCATCGGCTCCCGTTCCCGAGAAGTCGACATTCGCCGCATCACCGATGTCGAGCGGCGCGAATGTCCGACCCGATGGGCGATCGATCTTGCCGCGGTAGCAGCAGTCGAGGTAGCCATCGTGCTTCTCGGCCAAGGCCTTGAGGCGGCGCAGGATGTCGACTCCGTAGCTCTCGAAGCCGTGCTCGAACGCGCCGTGCGCGAGCTCGCCCGCGGTGATGACGTTCACGCCGCCATTCATGTACTCGCCTTGGCCGTCGTTGAACCCTTTGCCGTACCACGGGAAGATCGAATACCATTCGCCCGCCGAGCCCGCCGGCAGCGCACCCCTGATGCGTTGGTACTCGCCGATAATCGCCTCGCACTGCTCCTGGCTCATCCCGCGATTGAGCGCGTAGGCGTTCGACATCGACAGCTGCGCGTCCTGGTCGACGCCCAGATCGCGCACCACGCTCAGGTCCTCGGGGACATGGTGGCGGTAGAAGTTCCCATTCCACGAGACCTCGTCGAGGCGCTGCTGCAGCTCGTCGCTGCGCTCGCGGAACGTCGCCGCCTCTTTGCGCCTGCCGGCGTGCTCGAGCATCTCGGCGAGGTAGCGCAACGATGCGCGCATGCCGGTGTTATCGCCGTGGAAGACGCCGAAGCGCGACTTGGCCGGATCGACGACCATGATGTGGCCAGTGCGATCGGCGTCCTCTTTGGGCTGGTAATCCCAGGTGTCGATGGTGTAGCCGCGCTTGAGCAGGCGGTGCGGCTTGGACCAGCGGTAGGAGTCGCGGAATGAGTACGCCACGGCCTTGACCGCCGCGTCGAGGCACGACGCCATCCACGCGTCGTCGCCGGTGGCCTTCCAGGTGTAGTAGATGCCCTCGAGGAACAGGTACTCGACGTCGTTCTCGACCGGGATGCGCTTCATCTCGAGCCCGCCCGGCGGCAGCTGACGGATGAAGCCGCCCGGGGTGAAGATCTGGTCCCAATAATTCGCGCCCTTGTGGCGCGGATAGATGTTGTCCCAGACCATGCCGTCCTTGCGCTGGGTGTCGCGATAGAGCTCGATGCCGTCCTTGAGATCCGAATAGAAATACTTCATGCCCTTCAAGGCGTGGACGTGATCGCGTAGCCAGCCGACGAAGTACTTGTAGATGCGGCCATCGACCAGCTGGTTGCTGGTCTCATTCCAGTGGATCATGGTGTAGTGGAGGAGCGTCAACAGCCGGCCGAACTCGCCGCGTCGGTCGTCGATCGCGGTCGCGCAGTCGACACGGAAGCGCAGCGCCTGCTGTTCGCGTCCCTTGGCGTCGATCAGCGCCGCGACATGGGTGCCGAGCGCGCCGCCGACGGTGAAGCGGACGGTGGCCGAAGGCTTGGCGCGCACGTACTCGCGGCCCGCCCCGTCACGCACCACCACTACGCCGCCTTTCGTGGACCTTTCAGCGGACCCTTTCGCTATCCTGAGCGCCACCCGATCGAGCGGAGCGAGGATCGAGCGTTCGGCGAGCTGGGGCATCGACAGCATGGCTTCTCCGGAGCGGTTCTCGCCGCTTATACCCGGAGCTGGGGACTGACAAGGCAAGTCGGCTTTCCGCCGTCAGCCGTCAGCTTTCTGCTTTCCGCTCTCCGCCCCGCTCACGCCTTCTTCGTCGTCCTCGGTTGCGGCTGCGACGCCTCGCGCTTCGCTTGGCTCGCCACTACCGGGAATCGGCCTGACGCATCGGGCGGGGGCCCGAGGTTGGTGTTCGCCGGACCATTGAGCACGTTGCCGGCCTTGTCGAAGCGCGAGCCATGGCAGGGGCAATCCCAGGTCTTCTCGCTGCTGTTCCAGGCGACCACGCAGCCGAGGTGTGGGCAGATCGCCGAGCACTCGTGACAGGTGCCGTGATCGTCGCAATACACCGCGACCTTGGTCAGGCCCTTGCGCAGCACCATGCCCGCGCCGCGCGGGATGCGGCCCTCGTCCTTGACCTCGCCGGGCTGGATCCAGTCGGCGTACTGCGGCAAGACGTTGAGGTTCTCCTTCGCGTAGTCGCCGGCGCTTTTGAGCGAACGGCGCCGCGGATCGTAGAGCTTGGCCCAGCGGTTGGCGTGCCCGAGGATGAGATCGGCGTTGAGCATCGCGCCGATGGTGCCGTGGGTGAGGCCGTTGCCTGAATCGCCGGTGGCGATGTAGACGTTCTCGTCGTCCCAGGGATTGTGCCCGAGGAACGCCAGGGCGTCGACCGGTTCCATGATCTGGCCCGACCAGCGGAACTCGATGCGCTCGATCATCGGATAGCGCTCCATCGCCCACATCTCGAGCATGCGGTAGCGGGTCTCGGCGTCGTCCTTCTGGCCGGTCTTGTGGTCCTCGCCGCCGATGATCAGCACGTCGTACGCAGCCTCGCTGCCCGGACCGCCCATGCTCTTGACGCGCACGTAGTGGTACGGGTCGGGGGTGTCCCAGAGCAGCGCTTTCGGCACCGATCCCTGCGGGATGCGCGCGCCGATGACGTACGAGCGGTAGGCGGCCTGCTTGGTGTGGATGACCACGCGGTCATTGACCGGGGAATTGGTGGCGACCACCACCGCGCCGGCGGTGACGACGCGTTCCGGATGCGAGCCATGCGGCTTGGTCAGCACGCGCGCCGGGGTCCCGCCGTGGATGTCGTCGGCATGGGTGCGGCAGAAGATCTGGCCGCCGCGCGCGACGATCAGCTCCGCCAGTCGCGCGAGGTACTTGATGGGATGGAACTGCGCCTGGCGCGGGAAGCACAACGCCCGCCCGGTCTCGAAGGTGCCCAGCGGCGCGCGCGTGACCCAATGCACGTCCTTGAGGCCGGCGCGGTGCGTCGCGCCGAGCTCGCGCTCGAGGATGTCGAGCGATTCGCCGGGCGGGATGAACAGGAAGCCGTCAACGCGCTCGAACTCGCAGTCGATCTTCTCGCGCTTGACGATGTCCTCGATCAGGTCGATGGCCGCGCCGTGGCTCTCGGCGGCGAGGCGCGCGCCCTCGGCGCCGTGGATGTGCTCGATCTCGAAATAGCGGTCGTCAAGCGCGGTCGAGAGATGCGCCGAGGTGCGCCCGGTCTCGCCGCTGCAGATCTCGCCGTCCTCGAGCACCGCGACGCGCTTGCCGGCCTGCACCAGCAGGTAGGCCGTGGTCAAACCCGAGATGCCGGCGCCCACCACGCACACGTCCACGTCGAGATCGCGCTCGAGCGGACCGAAGCGCGGCAGCTCGGCGGTGGTCAGCCAGATCGGCTGCAGGCGGCCCGATGTGTTCAGATACGGCGAGCTCGCCATGGGTGGATCTCCACTGGCGAAGCATCTGGATCAGGAGGGCGGCGTCAGCGACGACCGCGCATGCTTATACAGGAAGGCGGCCACAGCGCGGATTCCCCGCACCATGTGATCCACCCGCGGCTCGCGCCCGGTTAGGCGATCCGCAGCGCCGCCAGCACGATGAACAGCGGAAACTCCCTGGCGGCGCGATCCTCGGCCCCGAAACGCGGGCCCTTGGTGCCGCGCCGGTGGCTGCACAGCTCCTCGGCCGCGACCACGCCCAGCCCGGCGGCGCCGCAGGCGGACAGGTAGGCCGAGAGCGGACGATGGAAGCTGGTGGTGCGGCTGGGGTCCGCCGGCCGGCCCGGGTGGGTCTTGATCGGTACCACCGTCGGCGACATGTAGCCGTCGATGCGCCGGTACTGGATGCCGTTGTCGTCGTCGAAGCCCCACGAGGAGCGGCGCGGGATGCGGAAGCCGGGATGGGTCATCGCCATCACCACGCGACCACCCGGCTTGATCGCCGCCGCCGCGCCCGCGAGCACCGGTGCGATCGGATCGAGATCCTGCAGCGCCATCACCAGGGTCGCGTGGTCGAAAGCGGTGCTCACGCCGCCGGCGGCGAGCGCGGCTCCGAGTTCGCGGCAGTCACCGACCAGATGGCGTTCGAACGCTCCGGCGCGGCCTTTCGCGGCCTCGACCAGCGACGGGCTCGCGTCCACGCCGACGCTCGAGACCTGGTGCGCGGCCAGCGCGCGGCCCACCACGCCCTGGCCGCAACAGATGTCGAGCACGCGCTGGCCCGGCCTGGCGTCGAGCTGGCGCAGTACCGCGGGCAGGATCAGCCGGCTGTAGAAATCTCCGCCGCCCTCGCCCTGCAGCTGATCGTACCAGCCAGCCTGGCGCTCCCACGACGTACCGGCGGCGGGCTCGGGGGCGCTCTCGGCGGATTTCACCCGCGGCGCGTAGTTTCGCTTCGGGAAGTTCTTCGCCATGCGCGCAGCATGGCGGCCGGCGCATGCGGACAATCGGCGTCGCGCCCGACTCGCGACCGACCGCTCCGCCGGGAGGATCAGCGGGGAGCATCGGCGGGGAGCATCGGCGGGGAATACGGGCCGATCCTGAAGGAAGGCTGTTGTTGCGGCGGTCGCGCCGCTAGCATCGCGGCATGCGCGTGCTCACGATCCTCGCGATGGCCTTGCTCTGTTGGTATCCAGCGTCGTCCGCGCTCCGCGCGAGCGACCAGCCGGCGCCGGCATCGGCTCCCGCCGAAGCCGCTCCGAGCGCGACCGCATCCGCGCCGTCCCCGGGACAGGACCAGGCTCGCAAGGTCGCCTATATCCCGATCGACAGCGCGATCGACGCCACCCAGGAGCGCTACTTCCGCCGCGCCCTGGCCGACGCGAAGGCCGCGGACATCGAGACGGTGGTCGTGCATCTGAACACCGATGGCGGCACCGTCGACGCCGGCCGCAAGATGATGGCGCTGGCGCTCGAGGCCAAGGGCCATCCGCGCATGATCGCCTTCGTCGACAACCGCTGCTATTCGGCCGGCTCGCTGATCGCCTACGGCCACGACGAGATCCTGCTCACGCCAGGGGCCACCATCGGCGACATCGGCGTGATCTTCATCGGCGCCGACGGCAAGATGGAATACGCCCCCGAGAAGCAGGAGTCCGTGGTGCGCACCCTCTTGCGCAGCGCGGCGCAGGCGAAGGGCTGGAACGAGGCCAAGCTGCTGAAGATGACCGCGCGCAACCAGGAGCTCTACCGTTTCGACGTCCACGGGAAGCAGGAGTTCGTCATCGAGGACAACCTCCCGGCATGGCTCAACGAGCACCCCGACGTCGACCCGAGCGCCAAGATCGTCATCCTCGGCAAGGATCGCCTGCGCAGCTACACCGCGCGGGAAGCGGTCGAAGACGGCATGGCCACGGCGCTGGTCGACGATCTCGACGGCGTGTACAAGCGCCTGGGCGTGCAGCGCTCGGCGGTGCTCGACCTGTCGCCGACGCGGGTCGAGACGATCAGCTGGCAGCTCGCCGCGCTGGCGCCGATCCTGGCCTCGCTCGCCGCGCTGTGCGTGTTCCTCGAATTCAAGAGCCAGGGCATCGGCATCTGGACGGCCCTCGCGGTGATCTTCGGCGCCGCGTTCTTCGTCTGCCAATTCTACCAGGAGCTCTCGAGCTACCTCGAGCCCATCCTGGTCGTGATCGGGATCCTCTGCATCGTGGTCGAGCTGTTCATCTTCCCCACCATGGGCTGGCTGGCGGTGGTGGGCGTGGTGCTGGCGATGTCGGGGCTGGTGCTGGCATTCATGCCCGACGCCGAGCAGTTCCATCCAGACGTCGACGGCTGGGGTCACGATCTGGGCTCGGCCATCCAGCAGAGCGTGCTGGCCATGGCCGTTATCACCGTCGGCGCGGTGGTGATCATCGCCACCTTCCCGAAGTCCCGCGCGATGCGCGCCATGGCCGCCACCGCCGAGATCTCGGGCACCAGCGCCACCGAGGCCGAGTCCGCCAACAGCCTGGTCGGCCGGCGCGCGCTCGCGCGCACGCCACTCAGCCCGTCCGGCTCGATCACCGTCGATGGCCGCGACCTGACCGCCACCACCGAGCATGGCGAGTTCCTGCCGGTCGGCTCCGAGGTCGAGGTGGTGGGCATGCGCTACGGCGGAGCCGTGGTGCGCGCGATCGCGGCAACTGGCGCCAGAGCGCTGGCATGAGCGGCGCGTGGGCCGCCGTCGAGCTGGGCGCTCCCGCGGCGGGCGCCGCGGCCGGGCTCGAGCCCTGGGCGCAGCTGCTGATCGCGCTCGGCCTGCTGCTCCTCGCCGCGAGCCTGCTGCTGGTCGAATTCTTCGTGGTCAGCTGGGGGCTGCTCAGCGTCGCCGCCGGCGGAGCGGCCTATGCCGCCTGCGCGCTCGCCTTCGCGGTGTCGCCGCTCTATGGCTGGGTCTTCGTCGCGGCCTGTCCGCTGGCCGCGGCGATCATCGTGCCCTGGGGATTGCGCCGCCTGCAGGCCTCGCGGGCCGTACCCAAGGTCGAGATCACCGAGGACGCGGGCTACCGCCACCACACCGATGCTCTCGGCGTCGTTCCGGGGTCGCTCGGCGAGCTGGTGACCGACGCCTTACCCACCGGGCGCGCGCGCTTCCCGGGCGGCGAGATCGACATCGCCGTCGAGGGCAATGGTCTGCCGCGCGGCACACGGGTGGTTGTCCTGCGCATCGAAGGCCCCATCGTCACCGTCCGCACCGCCTGAGTCCTCCGCTCCGCGACTTCTCCATTCCCTCCGGACCATCGAGAACCCCATGATTCCAGCCGTCACCGTCGCCCTGCATGTAGCCCAGGCCACCGCCGCAGCAGCAGCCGAGGCCGCCGGGGACGGCAGCCTGCCATGGATCCCGCTCGCGATCGCGATCGGCGTGCTCTTCCTGGTCTTCTGGTTCCTGATCGGCAGCGCGCTGGTGCTGTGGATCCAGGCGCTGGCCTCGAACGCGCCGGTGAGCCTGCCGGCGATCGTCTTCATGCGTATCCGCAAGGTCAACCCGACCACCATCGTCACCGCGCGCGTGACCTCGAAGAAGGCCGGCATCGACATCCCTACCGACAAGCTCGAGGCGCACTACATGGCCGGCGGACACGTGCTGCGCGTGGTCAACGCGCTGATCGCGGCCAACAAGGCCAACATCCCGCTCGGCTTCGACCGCGCCTGCGCCATCGACCTCGCCGGCCGCGACGTGCTCGACGCGGTGCAGACCTCGGTGAATCCCAAGGTCATCGATGTTCCCGGTAAGGATAGCGGCCAGCAGACCGTCGACGGCGTCGCCGGCAATGGCATCCAGCTGCGCGTGAAGGCGAAGGTCACCGTGCGCACCAACCTCGACCGCCTGGTCGGCGGCGCGACCGAGAACACCATCATCGCGCGCGTCGGGCAGGGCATCGTCACCACCATCGGCACCGCTGCGAACCACATGGCGGTGCTCGAGAATCCGAAGAGCATTTCGAAGACCGTGCTCGACAGCGGGCTCGACGCCGGCACCGCGTTCGAGATCCTCTCGATCGACATCGCCGAGATCCTGGTGGGCGAGAATATCGGCGCGCGGCTCGACACCGAGCAGGCCGAGGCCCGCAAGAAGGTCGCCCAGGCCGAGGCCGAGCAGCGCCGCGCCATGGCCGTCGCGCGCGAGCAGGAGATGGTGGCGCTGGTCGCCGAGAACCGCGCCAAGGTGGTGCAGGCCGAGGCCGAGATCCCGCTGGCCATCGCCGAGGCGTTCCGCAGCGGCAATCTCGGCATCATGGATTACTACTCGCTCAAGAACCTGCAGAGCGATACCGACATGCGCAACTCGATCGCTAATCCAGGTACCCAGAAGCCGGGTGACAAGGGTCCCCAGACCTGAACCCACGACGCATTGGCGGCACAGTGACGGCGCATCGACGGTAGACGGACAGGAAACGAGCCATGGGATTTCTCGACGACCTGATCAAGACCGTGCAGGAGGCGGCCGAGGAGGCGCGCGCGCAACAGCGCCAGCGCAAGAGCTCGTCGGAATGGACGCCGGGCTCGACCGAGCCCATGGCGACGGCGAAGGAGCGGCAGGTGGCGCGCGTGGTGCGGCGCCAGCGCGAGCCGCAGGAGTCGCCTGAGCCGCAACCCCATGCGCACCATGCGCACCATGCCAAGACAGCCCCGAGCACGGTGCCGCCGCGGCCGCGCCAGCAGGCGGCGGGCGCCGAGCGGTTGCGCCGCCTGCTCCAGCAGCCGTCGACCCTGCGCGAGCTGATGATGCTACGCGAGATCCTCGACCCGCCCCTGGCGCTGCGCCGCGCCCGCGGCGGGATCCGGCGGCCCGGCCGACGCTGATTCCCGGTGGACTTCCCTCCACCTGCGTTGCACACGATGCCCTTCCGCCCGCGATTCCCGCTGGCAACCCCGACCTCACCAGGCAAATACCCTGCATGGCCCTTAAGATGGAACCGGCGGCGGCGGGAGATCCCGAGGAGCAGTTCACGACGATGGAGTTCATCGCCGAGGCGCGCCGCCCGCTGCTGATCGAACGCCACCGCAAGATCATCGAGGAGATGGAGTCCAGCCTCTCCGAGCAGCTGGTCACCGGCACCGCCGACAACGAACGGCTGAAGTCGATGCTCGAGCAGCTCGAGCTCGATTCCGAGGTCGCGCGCATCAACGAGATCATCACCACGCTCGCCTCGGACAATCATTACAAGGACTCGACGATGCGCGGCGGCCTCGCCGACGAGCTGTGCTTGCTGCGCGAGCAGAAGGGCGTCGAGATCGCCACCCTGCAACTGCACGTGATCGGCGTCTACCGCAAGGTGCGCAAGCTGGTGGTCGCGCGCCAAGGCGATTCGCCGACCCTCGCCGATCTGCGCGAGCTCCCGGCCGCGATGCTCGGCAGGCTCATCAATCCGATCCCGCCCGAATTCGGCACGCCGAGCCTGAGCGAGAGCCTGGTGTTCACGCCCTCCTTCTCCGACCGCTGCATGCGCACCATCAAGCGCATCCGCCGCGCCGAGCAGGGCTCGTCGCATTGGGAGGAAGCCAACGGCGAGCCACCGCTACCGCGCGACGTCGAGGAGCCGCTCGAGTCGCTGCCCGATGAAGAACGCAAGGCGACGCGCGCGCTGCTGATCCGTGACCGCATCCGCAGCCAGTTCTACAAGGACGTGTTCCTGCGCTTCCTGTCGCGCGACGAGCTCGATCCGAAGGAGATCGAGGCTCATCCGACGGTGCTGCATTGGCTCGAGGCGCTCGAGTCGACCGCGCATCTCTATCCCTTCATGCAGGGGCAGACCGCGCCGCAGAAGGCATTCCGCCTCAGCCAGCTGCTGGCGAAGATCATCCAGATCCACGAGATCTACGCGCGCGTATCGCTCGCCAGCCAGCACCCCACCTACCGCGATGTCTTCCAGGGAAAGAAGACGCGCGAACGGCTGGCGATCATGGTGAAGGACCACTACCCGGTGCTGGCGATGACGCCCGAGCTCACCCTGTCGTGCATGCTCTGCCCGTTCGCCACGTTCATCGAATGGGTTCAGGCGCACGTCGAGACCCAGGACTTCGTGCTTCCGCCCGACCCGAAGCGGTGACGCCGATCCCGGCCCTCAACGATCCGTCGACACCGGTGTATCATACTGAAGAGGCCTGGGGCCGCGGGATCGCCCGCGCCCACCCCCGCGGGCCGGTCTCCTTTTTTACCCTGCCTGCCACTCCTGGAGTCGCGCCATGAAGGCCCTGATCCCCACGCTGCTCGCCATCGCCTCGGCCGCTCCCGCCCTGGAGACCCCGCTGGTCATCCGGCCGACCGGCAACCCCAGCGTCAGCTACGACCTGGTGCTCGAGATCAGCCCGAACGTCGGGACGATGAATTTCTATAACGTCAACACCAGCGCCGGCATCCAGCGCACCACCGGCGTGCCCTTCCTGAGCACGCTCGAGTACCTCGACAAGTATATCCAGGCGGAGCGCAAGGGCGTGCCCTTCACGCTGCTGCGCATCGGCAGCGCCAATTCCAAGCCGAGCGCCGAGGAGTTCCTCGCCGCGCTGCCGAACAAACCCACCGCCAAGGAGCTCGAGAAGAAGCTGCCAAGCCTGCAGGAGCGGGCGCGCGAAGCGGAGAACAACTACTGGACCAAGGAGCACGAGTACGACGGCGTGGTGCGCGCGGCCTGGAACGGCCAGTACGCGATGCTGTGCATCCCGAGCAAGCACGCCCTGCTGTTCTACGAAACGACCGAACGCATGGGCGACCCCATCGCGTATATGAACTACGGCCCGCAGCTGCTGGTCCCGGTCGCGTTCGGACCGAGCAACCCCACTCCGCAGATGGTGTTCAGCTCGCTGCCCCCGCGCGAGAAGGCACGCCTCGAGGAGGAGGCCAAGAAGGCCGAAGAGGCCACCGCGGACACGCCCGCCGAGACGCCCAAGAGCGAGGCCTGGGTCGGCGCTGCGCAGAACAACATCTTCGTGCTCGTCGACACCGCCAACAACATGCTGATGACCTACGAGTTCAACGGCAAGACGCTTGGCGTCAAAGCGGTGCGCAACATCAAGTACGACTTGATGATCCCGCCGCGCCAGAACTACAAGAGCACGCCCAACGAGGACGAGGAATTCACCAGCTACGTGAAGCAGCGGAAGAAGGAGCTGGCCGCCTGCGGCATCGATCCCGATCTGTACAGCGTGCGGGCGCTGGTCGCCGCGAACACCCACGGCAAGGCCGAGCAGACCGGACTGCAGGCGAACATGTACGAGGACAAGGTGGTCCTCGATTTCACCCAGCAGCACAAGCTGCTCGCCTACGCGATCACCGCCAATTCGCTCGATCTCGCCTCGTCGCGCGATTACACGCTCGACCTCGCCATCACCCTGATGGAGCAGGAGATCGCCAAGAAGGTACACGCGCGCGACGCCATGAAGCAGGCTGCCGAGTTGTTCAAGAGCCACGGCGTAGCCATGCGCCTGCTGAAATTCGCGCTCAAGCTCGATCCGTACCTGGTCGACGCGATCGAGAAGGATTCGCGGCTCGCCAGCGAGCTGAAGAAGGAGGCCGACTGGGATCCGATGATCGACCAGGGGCACAAGGACAAGGACAAGGCCGACGAGGATCGCAAGAAGATGAAGGAAGCCGCGCAGAAGGCCAAGGAAGCGGACGCGGAGCTCGACAAGGCCGCCAAGACTCCAGCGGGGCGTTGACCTGACCGTTCGCCTGGCCTCGCGCGATCGGCGCGGGGCCGGGCTTTCCATCTCCCAGCCGAGCTGCTCTCAGCTCCGCTTCATGCGCCTCGCCAACTCGCGCTCGACGTCGCGATTGGTGGCGCGCTCCATCAGATCCTGGCGCTTGTCGCCGCGCGTCTTGCCCTTCGCCATGCAGATGACGATCTTCGCCCAGCCGCGCCGGAACAGCAGCCGTTCCGGGATGATGGTCAGGCCCTTGCCTTTGATCATGCCCGCCAGCTTGTCGAGCTCCTTGCGGTTGAGCATCAGCTTGCGCGGCTGCGCGGGCTCGTGGCCGAAGGTGCCGGCCTGGCGATACTCGCCGATGTGCAAGCCGTAGAGCCACAACTCGCCCTTGTGGTCGAGACGCGCGTGGGCATCGCCCCACTGCACGTCGCCATTGCGCAGGCTCTTGACCTCGCTGCCCATCAGCACCATGCCCGCCTCCCAGGTCTCGAGCACCGCATAGTCGTGGCGTAGCTTGCGGTTGTGCAGGATCTGCTGCACCTCCTCGGCCTTCTCCTTGGCCGGCTTGGCTTTGTCGGTCTTGGCGGGTTTCTTGGCCATGGGCGTCGGCAGTGTGGCCCCCAGCGCCTCGAGCGCTAGCTGCCGCACGCTGGTGCGGTCCGAGCCCTCAGCGGGCGAGGAACGCCTTCACCGATTCGGGCTTCGCGCAGTCGCCCTCGACCAGGCGACCGCGTTCGCAGCCGTCATGGAGGAAGATGAGCGTAGGGATTCGCTGGAGACGCAGCGCCGGGTGTACGCGGTACGGATGCTCTGGACGGTTCTTCCATTCCGAGCGGATGCCGACCGGACATTCGTACAGGACGAGGTCGGGACGCAGGTCCCGGCACGATCGGCGAAGCACGGGGTCGGCGGTGACGCAGTCCGGGCACCAGCTCTGACCCGTTTGAGGGTCCTCGGAGCCGAAGAACACGAACAGGGCCGATCCACGCTCGCGCGCCAACTGTTGCAGAATCGGCTCCAGTTCCCCTGGGGAAGCGCAACGGATGATGCCCATGTGGGCAGTTTCGTCCGCAACTGGCCCGGGCCAGTGAAATGCCTCGGCCGGAAAACCCCCTCAACCGATGGCACCCGACCCAGAGACCTGGTACACTAGCAGGCAGCCACCAGATCCTTCGCGGCCACCAGCACGTCCGATCGGCACCTCCGTCGGTCAACGTCCCGGGTCGCCAGCGCGTACGTTGAATTGACACTGGCGGTTGCAGGGGAATCATGCCGGACCAGGGCACATGAGCGCGACCTATACCATCATCCTGCGCGACTGCCCTCCGGCGAGCCGAACCGGCGTCGCCGTATTCCTCGGCAAGGCGTTCAGCCTCAAGGAAAGCACCTGCACCGCGATCTCGGCGTCGGCGCCGATCATCCTGGTCTCGGGGCTTGCGCGCGAGGAAGCGGCGGCGTTGAGCCTGACCCTCTCCGGTATCCAGCGTCTCGGCGGCGTGATCGAATTCTCGACCGCCGATCTCGGTGATCTGCCGAAGATCGATTGGCCGCGCCGCCCGTTGGTGTTCAAGCGCGAGATCACCGAGCACTTAGAGGATCTGCAGACCTCGGTGCCGGGTCCCGATGGACGCCGCCACACCCTGATCGATCTCCTGCTCGCCGGTCTCAACAGCAGCCAGGCGACCGTCAGCGGTGACCTGGATGAAGTCGAGGTGGTGATCGGCATCAAGCCGGCGGCATCCGCACCGCGGGTGGTCGCGGCACCGCAGCGCACGCCTGCTCCGGCGGCCGAGTTCAAGAGCATCCCGATGCCGGAGATCACTCCGTTCTCCAATCCCGTGCTGCCGGGGAAATCCATGACTCCGGCGCCGAGCGCGCCCGCGGCTAAAGATGGTTCCGATGATCCGGCCGCGCGCCTCGGCGAGCTCTTCCCCGAGGAGGACTCGCCCGGCTTCGTGCCGAACAACGAGGACATCACCAACATCCTCGACCGCCTGCTGCCCGACGACGACGCCGCGCCCGCCGCCGCGGGGAAGCCCGCGACCTCCGGCTCGCGGCGCACGCCCGTGGTCGGAGCCCCCACCGCGACCAACGGCTCGGGCGGGTTCTCGGTGTTCCTCGCCAAGATCGCCGACGAGGCGAAGCGCACCAAGGCCATCGAACTGATCGCCGATCTGGCGAAGATCACCAAGGACGAGGCTGACTCGCTGTCGAAGAAGGTCATCATCCCGGTGCTCAAGGGAGCTACCAAGGACGAGGCCGAGGCCGCGAAGCAGAAGTTTGCGAAGATCGGCATCCTCGCCAGGGTGAAGGGTCCGGAATAGGCGTCGGAATTCAGCGCCGCCATAGCAGCGCTCTTGACTGAATAGCGGCGTAATTACCGGCCTTCCCGCCTTCCATCACCGAGATTTCCTCGACGCCTCCGGCCCCACCATCTCCTGGAGGGCTTCGGTACCTAGCGCTTGCTGATCCGGCGCGCGAGGTCGGGGCGGGCGAGCAGCTTCGGATTGAGCTTGGCGCCGAGACCGGGGCCGAAATCGAGCGCCGCCTGTCCGGAGTCGATGGCGATCGGCCGGTCGAGGATGTCGAGGTACCAGCCCTTGATGAAGCCGCGCACGATCTCCATGGTCATGGCGTTGGGCAGGGCTGCGCACAGGTGCAGGCAGGCGAGGACGTTGACCGGGCCGGTGCAGTCATGCGGCGCGAAGGGCAGGTGATAGGTGTCGGCGAGCGTGGCGATCTTGATCGACTCGGTGATGCCGCCGGTCCAGATCGCGTCGAAGAGCACCACCTGGGCGGCGCCGCGTTCGAGCACATCGCGGAAGGCGTAGCGCGAGATCAGCCGCTCGCTCACCGCCTGCGGCGCGCGCGTCTCGCGCGCCAGGCGCTCGAGATCGCCGGCGCTGTCGGGCTGGATCATGTCCTCCATCCAGGCGACGCCGTACGGCTCGACCGCGCGCGCGATCGCGATCGCGCATGGCAGATCCCAGCGAGCATGCCCTTCGATCGATATCGCCATGCGCTCGCCGACCGCGGCGCGGATCGCGCGCACGGTGTCGAGCCCGGCGGAAAGATCCGGTCCGCTCAGACGGTGCCCGGGCGGACCTACCGCCGACCAGCCCGCAGGCCCCACCTGGCCGGGAGAGTGGCCGGGCGTCTTGCGCTGTGGCGCGAAGCGGTCCCACGGCCACACCTTCATGTGGGTGATGCCCTCGGCGAGCAGCGACTCGGCGAGCGCGCCAGCACGTGAGATGAAGGCGTCCTGGTCGTCGTAGAGCGGCGTGTTCACGCAGGTGTTGTAGACCGGGATGGTGTCCCGACAGCGCCCGCCGACGAGATCGCAGATCGGCAGCCCGGTGTGCTGGCCGATGAGATCCCACAGCGCGATGTCGAGCGCCGACACCGCGCGCATCTCGGCTCCCGCGAAGCCGAAGAAATTCGCGTGCGAGAACAGCGTCTGCCAGTGCAGTTCGCGGTCGAATACCCGGCCCCCGAGCATGAGCGGCGCGGCGAAGTCGTGGATCACCGCCTCGACCGCCGCAGGCAGATAATAGGTCTCGCCCAGGCCGACCAGCCCGTCGTCGCTATGCACCAGCACCCACAACGAGTTCGGATGCTCGGGAACGCGCAGCGTCTCGATCGCGGTGATGATCATCGCGCCGAGCTCTTGCTGGTTCCGGTACTGCTTCCTGATGTGCTTCCAGCGCCGGTCGCCGCGGCCTGCCCAAGGCGCTTCTCCCAGCCCTCGCGGTGCACGTCCAAGTAGGCATTGGGATCGTACGGATGCGCGCGCGCGACCTCCTCGACCAGCTCGATCCCCAGACCGGGGCCGTCGGGCAGCGACAGGTGCCCATTGGTGGGATCGATCGTCGGCGTCCAGGTCACCAGGTCGATCGTCCACGGCTCGTTGAAGGGCAGGAAGTGTTCCTGGATGAGGAAATTCGGCACGCAGGCCGCCAGCTGCAGACAGACCGCGGTCGCCACCGGCCCACCGCTCTGGTGGGGCGCGATCCAGCTGCCATGCGCGGCGGCCAGGTGCGCCACCGCCAGGGTGTTGCCGATGCCGCCGAGGGACATCGGCTCGGGCTGGAAGATGTTCACCCCGCCGCCGGCCGCGAGCGTGAAGAACTGGCCGACCGTGTCGTACATCTCGCCGGTGGCGACGCGGATCGGGCACTGCGCCGCCACCGCGTTCGCCGGCTGCTCACGCTCGCGCGTAGTCGGCTCCTCCCACCAGTAGATGTCGAGATCCGCGAGCGCGCGCGCCGCGCGTAGCGCGTCTGACTCGGTGAAGCGCGCGTGCACGTCGATGAGGATGCGCACGGCGGGGAATTCGCGGCGGATCGCCGCCAGGATCTCGCGCGCCAGGCGCAGCTCAGAGTCCTCGATGAAACCCTGCGCGGTGCCGAACGGATCGAGCTTGAGCGCATGGAACCCGAGCGCGACCGCAGAGCGCGCCGCGGCCAGGAAGTGCGCGGGCGTGCGCTCGGTGCGGTACCAGCCATTGGCGTAGCCGAGCACCGAGTCGCGCACCCTGCCGCCGAGCAGCTGGTGGATGGGCACGCCGAGCGATTTGCCGAGGATGTCCCAGCAGGCGACCTCGATGGCAGCCACCACGGTGCGGTGGATGTGTCCGCCGTCGAGCGAGACCCGCTCCATCAACCGGTTCGCGAGCCGGCGCACCTGGCGGGGATCCTGCCCGATGGCGAGGTGCTCGAGCTCGCGCACGCCCGCCTCGGTGGTGCGGATGAAACCGTTGAGCGTGCCCTCGCCGGTGCCGTGGATGCCGGCATCGGTATGGACCTTCACGAACAGCCAGTTCTTCCAACCGGCGCTGACCGGAAAGGTGTCGATGCGGGTGATGCGCATGGGATGACTCCGGGGGAGACGGGAGGTACGAAGCGGGAAGTGGGAAGTGGGAAGCAGGACGATCAAAGACTGAAGACTGAAGACTGAAACTGATGCGAACGCCCTCGGCGCGGCATCGGCTTATTGCGTCGGGATGCGCGGGGCGCGGGGCTGCATGACGGCGCGCGCCGCGGCCGCGATGCTGTCGGCGTCCATGCGGTAGCGCTTGACCAGGAAGGGCAGCGAGCCGCTGTCGCAGAAGCAGTCAGGGATGCCGATGCGCTGCAGCCGCACGGCCAGACCCTCGTCGGCGAGGGCGTCGGCGACGGCGCTGGCCAGGCCGCCGGTGACGACGTGGTTCTCGGCGGTGACCAGACGCGGCACGCGCGTGGCCAGTTCCAGCAGGGCGTCGCGATCGAAGGGTTTGATGGTCGGCATGTGCAGGACCGCCACCCGCACCCCCTCGCGCGCGAGCGTGGCCGCGGCGTCGAGCGCGCGCGCGGTCATCAGTCCGGTCGAGACGATGGCGACGTCGGACCCCTCGCGTAGCAGCCTCGCCTTGCCGATCTCGAAGCGGTGCGTGGCGGGATCGAATACCACCGGCACCTGCCCGCGCAGCAGCCGCAGGTACACCGGGCCATCGTGGCGCGCGGCGGCGTCGGTGGCCTGCGCCATCTCGGTCGCGTCGCAGGGATCGATCACCGTCAGGCCGGGCACCGCGCGCATCAGCGCGAGGTCCTCGATGCCCTGGTGAGTGCCGCCGTAGCCGGTGGTCAAGCCGGGCAGGCCGGCGACGATCTTGACGTTGGCGCGGCCGAGCGCGGCGCCGATGGCGATGAAATCGTACGCGCGGCGCGTGGCGAAGACGCAATAGGTGGTGGCGAACGGCACGTGCCCGGTGCGCGCCAGCCCGGCCGCGATGCCGATCAGGTTCTGCTCGGCCATGCCCACCTGCACGAAGCGTTCGGGGAATCGTGCCGAGAACACGTGCATGTCGGTGTATTTGCCGAGATCGGCGGTCAGGCCGACGATGCGCGGATCGCGCTCCCCGGCCGCGACCAGCGCATGCCCGAACGGCGCCGTGGCGAGATTGGCCGCCCCTGCGGTATCAGAAGTCAGGATGCTGCCGGTCGTTCCCCTCGCGGCGGAGCTCGGGGATGCGGGGATGGCGGTTGCCGACATGGTGGCCTCGTGAGTACTGAGATGAAGAGGTCGATACGGTCGAAGCGGCGGTGCGCCCGGTTCAGCGCGCGGGATCGTGGCCGGCCGCCTGCAGGCGCGCCTGCGCCCATTCCTCTGGCGCGACGCGGATGAAGTGGTTCTTCTCGCGTTTCTCGAACAACGGCACGCCCTTGCCCATCAGCGTGTCGAGCACGATGGCGTGTGGTCTGCCAGACGAGGCCTGGGCGATCGCGACCGCCGCGACGATCGCGCCGATGTCGTTGCCGTCGATGCGCTGGACATGCCAGCCGAACGCCGCCCATTTGTCATGGACCGGCTCGATGCCCATCACCGAGGCGGGCGGGCCGTCGGCCTGCTGGTTGTTGCAGTCGATGAAGGCGATCAGGGTATCGAGATGGTAGTGCGCCCCGGCCATCGCCGCTTCCCAGGTCGACCCTTCCTGCAATTCGCCGTCGGACATGAGCAGAAAGGTGCGGCTGGCGCGTCCAGCGAGGCGATGGCCGATCGCCATGCCCACCGCCTGCCCCAGGCCGTGGCCGAGCGAGCCGCCGGTCATCTCGAAGCCGGGCGTGATCTCGCTGCCGGACATCTCGAGGCGCGAACCATCCGCGCCATAGCTATCCATCTCGTCGAGCGGGAAGACGCCGGCCTCGGCGAGCGCGGCGTACAGCGCGATCGAGTAGTGCCCGATCGACAGCACGAAGCGGTCGCGCTCGGGCCAATCCAGGCGCTGCGGATCATAGCGCATGGCGTCGAAGTAGATCACCGCGAGCAGATCGGCGATGCCCAGGCCCTGGCCGACATAGCCCTGCCCGACGCGCTCGGCCATGCGCAGGACGTGCAGGCGCAGGGTACGCGCCTTCGCCTGCAGCCGAGCGAGCCGAGCGGAGTTGGCGGCGTTGGCGGCATTTGCGATGGAAACCGCGGGAACGCTCATGCGACCTCCATGCCGCCGGTGAAATTGAAGCGCTCGGCCGTGACGTATGCCGCCGCCTCGGACGCCAACCATAGCGCGGCGCGTGCGACCTCCGCTGGATCCACGCGCCGCCCCATCGGCAAGCCCTTGGTGCGATCGGCCGCCAGTTCGGCCGCGGGCTTGCCGGTGACCTTCTGCAGGTCCTGCTCGAGCGCATCGATCATGCCGCCGGTCATGCGGCCCGGCACGATGGCGTTCACCGTGATCCCCTGCGCCGCCCATGCGAGCGCGGCTGAACGGGTCATGCTGTCGACCGCGGCCTTGCTGGCGCCGTAGGAGGCGAACAGCGGGAAGCCCATGCGCGATGCCGGCGTGGAGACGTTGATGATGCGGCCGTATCCGCGCGGCACCATCGCGCGCGCCGCGTGCTGCATGCAGAAGAACGCGCCGCGCGCGTTCACCGCGAATACCCGGTCCCAGCGCTCGGGCGTGACCTCGAGCAGCGGATCCACCAGGCAGATGGCTGCGCAATTGACCAGGATGTCGAGCCGCCCGTGGCGTCGGACCACGTCCGCGACCGCCGCGCCGCTCGATGCCGGGTCGGCGACGTCGACCCGCACCGATACGCCGGTCGGCGCGATCTCACGCTGGGCCGACTCGGCGGCGGCGGCGTCGAGATCGGCGATCGTCACCAGCGCGTCCTCGTGCGCGAACAGCAGGGCGATGGCGCGGCCGAGACCGCGCGCGCCGCCGATCACCAGGGCGGTACGGTCGCGCAGGAGGCCGGAGGAAGCAGATGTCGCGGTGTCCATGATTGGTCTGACCACTTTCTGGCGCGGAGCATTGCCTGAGCTCGCCGGCCGCAATGACGATTCATTGATTTCAGATAAACATGCTTGATTTGTACCAATTTATCTATTCCCGTACCAGTGACGCTCCGCGGTTGCCTCGTCTGGTCATACCAGTAAGACCTTGCGCGTGCCGCCCTCACTCAACCGCGCCTCCGTCAGCACCGTGCGCGCGCCGATCCGCAAGCAGACGCGACCACAGACTCAGAGGAAACAGCGCGCGGCGCGCGTCGGCGACGACGTCATCGAGCGCATCAAACGCTTGATCTCAGACGGCACTTACCGGCCCGGCATGCAGCTGCCCAGCGAGCGCGATCTGGCCATCCAGCTCGGCGTCAGTCGCCCGTCGCTGCGTGAGGCGCTGCGCACCCTCGCAGTGATCGGCGCCCTCGAGACCCGCCACGGCTCGGGTACCAACGTCGCCCGCTCGAGTTCGCGGATCCTGAAGTCATCGTTCGAGTTCCTGCTGCTCCTGGATCGCCCGACCATTGTCGACCTCTACGAGACCCGAGAACTGATCGAGGTCCACCTGGTCGGCCGCGCCGCCGAGCGGCGCACCGATGCCGACGTCATCGCGATCGGCGACGCGCTCGACGGCATGCGCGGGATTCCGCCCACCGCCGCCGAGGCGATCGCCGCGAACCTGCGCTTCCACGAAGCCATCGCCAGGGCGGCGCAGAGCCTGGTGCTCGAACGCATGATGAGCTGCCTGCACGACGGCATCCGCGCCACCATCCAAGCCTCGGGGCCGGGCGTCCTCGACGCGGGCATGTCCTTCGCGGTGCACGAGCAGATCCACGACGCCATAGTCCGGCGAAATCCGGCAGACGCACGACGTGCCATGACCCTGCACATGGGCATGGGCATGGACGACGCCCTGCGCGTCCAGGCGGCAGGGCGCCTGGCCAAGAGCTCGACCGGCTCGAAGCGCGCGCGGCGCCCGGGCGTCGACGTCGCCGCAGGTCCCGACAACCAGGAGTCGCCATGAATGCCGCCCGCATGCAGCCGAGACTCGAGGTGGTCCTCGAGGCGCGAACCAAACTCGCCGAAGGACCGCTGTGGAGCAGCGCGTTGCAGCAGCTGTACTGGGTCGAGATCATTGATGGCGAGGTCCACCGCTTCGACCCCGCGAGCGGCAGCGACCGCTCGGTGAAGCTGCCGGGGATGCTCGGCGCCGTGGCCGAGCGCGCATCGGGCTCGCTCGCGGTTGCCTGGGCCGAGGGCTTCGCCGCCCTGGATTTCGACAGCGGCGCTATCGATGCCTGGTGCGATCCCGAGGCGCACCTCGACGGCACGCGCTTCAACGACGGGAAATGCGACGCCTCCGGCCGCTTCTGGGCCGGCACCTGCTCGACCGGATCCGGTTTCTCGCCAGTCGGCGCGCTCTATCTTCTCGATGGAGCGACTGATCGCGGGCGCGTCGCGACCAAACTCCTCGATGGCGTGTCGTGCTCGAACGGCCTGTGTTGGAGCGACGATCAGCGCACGCTGTACTACATCGACACCGCGCTGCCGCGCATCTCGGCCTTCGCGTGCGATCCGCACGCCGCGTGGCTGGGCGAACGGCGCGTGGTGGTAGAGGTCGACGACAAGGAGCACGGCTGGCTCGACGGCATGTGCATCGACGCCGAGGGCATGCTGTGGACGGCACACTGGGGCGGCGGCCGGGTGAACCGCTGGGATCCGCGCTCGGGACGGCTGCTCGAAACCGTCACCCTGCCGGTGGCGAACGTCACCTCGTGCGCGTTCGGGGGCGCGAAGCTGGACGAGCTCTACATCACCACCGCGAAACTCGGCCTGAGCGAAGCCCAGGCGCGCGAACAGCCGCTCGCCGGCTGCCTCTTCCGCTACCGCCCCGGTACCGTCGGCCTGGCGAGCACGCCGTTCTCGGGCTGAGCTTCACTGAAAGTAGCGGAATACAGCGGAGTATGACGGAGTACGGCTCCCGCCGAGTCAGATCCCCGATCAGGCGTGACCAGGAGCTCCGCGCGGCGTGAACGCCGGCGCGCCCGGCCCCTTGCCCAGTGGCAGCATCTCGGGACGCGGCGAGAAGCCGTTGATCTTCAGCGGCGCGAGCTTGGCCATCACCGCCGGGATCTTGAAATCCTGCAGACCGACCAGCGTGTGGGTGTTGTTGATGCTGATGCGTCCGAGCGGCAGCGCGTCGGCGGTCTGCATGATCTTGCGCAGCTGGCCCATCGACATGCCGTGGTTGCGGCCAATCAGGATCTTCATCCACCGCCACTGCCAATCGACGATGCGTGTCGGCCCGATGCGCTCGAGGAAGGCGCGCGCCGCCTTGCCCGACTCGAGCCGCACGTCGACCTGGGCCTCGCCCTCGCCGACCACGATCGGCCCAACCTCATCGAGCGCGACTCCGACCACCCGCGCCAGCTCCCCCGGCGTATACGACTCCCCCCGCGGCAGCTTCACGCCGATGCGCAGGAATCCCGGAGACAGCGGCTGAGATTCGTCCATGAGCCGCGACACCGTAGGGTCGAAGCTCCTCGAAGCCATCGTTAGGCCCGCTACGCACACCGATCCCCGGCTGCCGGCTGACCGGGCCCGCGCGGGCCGAGCGACGGAGGCGCTCAGCAGCCAGTGAAGTCATTGGCACCTCAGACGCTTCTATCCCTGCCCCCAACGCCATTCTGGTCCACCCCCATGCCTACCTACGAATACGCCTGTCCCACCTGCGGCATCGTCGAAGCCTTCCAGTCCATCAAGGAGCCGGCGCTGAAGAAGTGCCCGCAGTGCAAGAAGCAGAAGGTCACGCGCATGATCTCCGGTGGCGGAGGCGTGATCTTCAAGGGCAGCGGCTTCTGGGAGACCGACTACAATCGCAGTTCGGACTATAAGAAGAAGAGCAAGGACGAGAGCGAGTCCTCGGCACCCGCCCAGCCTGCCTCGGAGCCGAAGACCCAGGCCGAGCCGAAAAAGGCCGAGGCCCCCAAGACCGCGGACTCCAAGGAGTCGAAGTCGGACAAGAGCGTCGAGAAGCCCGTCTCCAAGCCCGACGTGAAGCCCCCGGCCAAGCCGCCCGGTAAACGCTGAGCTTGGTCAATTTGACCATGATCGGCCCCCCTCGCCCCTCATTAACCCCGCACAGTGACGCCAAAGGCCCTATCCCTCCACGGGTTACAAATGGCACAGGCTGCGCATAAGCGCGACACCCTTTTTTCCTACTGACCAACTCAAATACAGGCCCCACAGGAGCAATTCACATGGCTGCCAAGAAGATCGTGTTCAATGAAGAAGTCCGCGACAAGGTCCGCGCCGGCGTCGAGAAGCTCGCCCGCGCGGTGAAGTGCACCCTCGGACCCTCCGGCCGGAACGTGGTCATCAACAAGAGCTGGGGCACCCCCACCGTCACCAAGGACGGCGTGTCGGTGGCCGAGCAGATCGAGTTCCGCGACGCCTTCGAGAACATGGGCGCGCGCATGGTGCGCGAAGTGGCCTCCAAGACCGGCACCATCGCCGGCGATGGCACCACCACCGCCACTGTCCTCGCCGAAGCCATCTTCGCCCAGGGCCTCAAGGCCGTCACCTCGGGCGTCAGCCCGCTGGACATCAAGAGCGGCATCGACCAGGCGGTCGCCGCCGTGGTCGCCGCGCTCGACAAGCAGGCCACCAAGGTGAAGGGCGACTTCAAGATGATCGCCCAGGTCGGCTCGATCTCGGCGAACAATGAAGAAGCGATCGGCAAGCAGATCGCCGACGCGATGCAGAAGGTCGGCGAAGATGGCGTCATCACCATCGAGGAAGGCAAGGGCATCAAGGACGAGGTCGACGTCGTCGAAGGCATGCAGTTCGACCGCGGCTACGTCAGCCCGAACTTCATCACCAACGGTGATAACCTCACCGCCGAGCTCGAGAACCCCTACATCCTGATCAACGAGAAGAAGATCAGCTCGGTGCAGGAGCTCGTGCCCCTGCTCGAGAAGGTGGCCAAGGCCAACCGCTCGCTGCTGGTGATCGCCGAGGATGTCGAGGGTGAGGCCCTGGCGACCATGGTCGTCAACAACATGCGCAAGGTCCTCAAGTGCTGCGCCGTCAAGGCGCCAGGCTACGGCGATCGCCGCAAGGCCATGCTCGAGGACATCGCCACCCTGACTGGCGGCAAGGCGCTGTTCGAGGATCTGGGCGTCGACCTGAAGAATGTCGAACTCTCCGACCTCGGCACCGCGAAGAGCATCAAGGTCGAGAAGGAGAACTGCACGATCATCGAAGGCGCCGGCAAGCGCCCCGCCGTGCAGGCCCGCATCAAGGGCATCCGCAAGGAGATCGAGGACACCAAGAGCGACTACGACAAGGAGAAGCTCCAGGAGCGCCTCGCCAAGCTCGCCGGAGGCGTCGCCGTCATCAAGGTCGGCGCGGCTACCGAGGCCGAGATGAAGGAGCGCAAGGATCGCGTTGATGACGCGCTCCATGCGACCCGTGCCGCGGTCGAGGAGGGTATCGTCGCCGGAGGCGGAACCGCCTACCTGCGCGCGTCCGACGCGATCGACAAGCTCAACCTGCAGGGCGACATCAAGCTCGGCGCCGAGATCGTCAAGAGCGCGCTGGCGCTGCCGACGATCACGATCGCCGAGAACGCCGGCAAGGAAGGCCAGGTCATCGCCAACCGCGTCCGCAAGGAGAAGGGCAACGTCGGCTACAATGCCAAGACCGATACCTTCGAGGATCTGGTCAAGTCGGGCGTCATCGATCCCGTCAAGGTGTCGAAGAGCGCCCTGATCAACGCCGCGTCGGTGGCGACGCTGCTGCTGAATACCGAAGCCATGATCGCCGAGATCAAGGAGCCCAAGAAGGCCGGCAAGGGCGGCGGCCACGACGAAGAGGGCGGCGGCGGAGGCATGGGTGGCATGGGTGGAATGGGCGGAATGGGCGGAATGGGCGGCGGGGACTTCTAGTCCGCCGCCGGCAAGGCCGGCGGCTCTGGGGGGCTACGGCCCCCCAGCAACGGCCTCCGGCCTGCCCCCCACTCAGAAACGGGCTAGGTCTTCGACTCGCGAACACTCGACTAACAACCAACACAAACATTTACTTCGAAGGAACTCATCATGGCCGCATCAGGAAAAGCCAAGGCGATCAGCCACACCATCAAGCCGCTCGACGACAGGATCGTCGTGACGCGCACCGAAGCCGAGCAGGCGACGGCCGGCGGCATCATCCTCCCGGAGAACGCCAAGGAGAAGCCGCAGCAGGGCAAGGTCATCGCCGTCGGACCGGGCAAGCTGCTCGACAACGGTGATCGCGCCAAGCCGGACGTCGCCACGGGCGACCTCATCCTGTTCGGCAAGTACTCGGGCGCCGAGCTGACCGTCGACGGTCAGGAAGTCGTCATCCTGAAAGAGTCGGACATCCTGGCAAAGCTCGGCTGAGCTGACCAGACCGACCTCCAAACCAACCAATAATCAACAAACGAGAATACCCACATGGCCAAACAGCTCCTTTTCGGCGAAGATGCGCGCCGCAAGATCCTCATCGGCATCCAGACCCTCAACGACGCGGTCAAGGTCACGATGGGCCCGACCGGCAAGGTCGTGGTCATCGAAAAGTCCTTCGGCGCTCCGAACGTCACCAAGGACGGCGTCACCGTCGCCAAGGAAGTCGAGGTCAAGGACCCCTTCGAGAACATGGGCGCGCAGATGGTCAAGGAGGTCGCCAACAAGTCCTCCGCCGTCGCCGGCGACGGTACCACCACCGCCACCGTGCTCACCGAGGCGATCTTCCGCGAGGGCCTGAAGGTCACCGCGTCGGGCGCCAACCCCACCGAAGTGAAGAAGGGCATCGACAAGGCCGTCCAGGCCGCCGTCGACGCTATCGCCAAGCTCTCGACCAAGGTCAAGGGTTCGGCCGAGATCACCCAGGTCGGCACCATCAGCGCCAACAGCGACGAGTCGATCGGCAAGCTGCTCGCGGAAGCGATGGACAAAGTCGGCAAGGACGGCGTCATCACCGTCGAGGAAGCCAAGTCCACCGAGACCAAGCT
This sequence comes from Planctomycetota bacterium, assembly GCA_038231435.1. Lineage (GTDB taxonomy): Bacteria > Planctomycetota > UBA11346 > UBA11346 > UBA11346 > JACCZE01. The sequence continues at coordinate 6,570 of JBBRLJ010000021.1, read as the reverse complement.
CGACCTGGTCGAGGGCATGCAGTTCGACAAGGGCTACATCTCGCCCTACTTCGCCGCCGGTTCCGAGAACCAGGAAGTGAACCTCGAGAAGCCGTACATCCTGGTCTATGAGAAGAAGATCTCGAACCTGCGCGAGTTCCTGCCCCTGCTCGAGAAGATCGCGCAGACCGGCAAGCCGCTGCTGGTCATCGCCGAGGAGGTCGAGGGCGAGGCCCTGGCCGCCCTGGTGGTCAATAAGCTGCGTGGCGTGCTCAACGTCTGCGCCGTCAAGGCGCCGGGCTTTGGCGACCGCCGCAAGGCCATGCTCGAGGACATCGCCGCGCTCACCGGCTCGCGCTTCATCGCCGAGGACCTCGGCGAGAAGCTCGAATCGATCGAGCTCGACGCCCTGGGCAGCGCCAAGCAGGTGACCGTGGACAAGGAGAACACCACGATCATCGAAGGCGCCGGCAAGAAGGACGCGATCAGCGGCCGCATCAACCAGATCAAGGCGCAGATCGACTCGACCACCTCCGACTACGACCGCGAGAAGCTCCAGGAGCGTCTCGCCAAGCTGGCCGGCGGCGTCGCGGTGATCAACGTCGGCGCGGCCACCGAGCCCGAGATGAAGGAGAAGAAGGCCCGCATCGAGGACGCACTGCACGCGACGCGCGCCGCGGTCGAGGAAGGCATCGTCGCCGGCGGCGGCGTGGCCCTGTTGCGCGCCAAGAAGGCCGTGGAAGAGGCTGCCAAGCACCTCGAGCACGACCAGAAGCTCGGCGCCGAGATCATCCTGCGCGCGATGGAAGCCCCCGCGAAGCAGATCGCCGAGAACGCCGGCCAGAACGGCGCGGTGGTGGTGTCCGAGATCCTGGCGAACAAGTCGCCCGGCTACGGTTACAACGCCCGCACCGGCGCCTACGAGGACCTGATCAAGGCCGGTGTCGTCGACCCGGCCAAGGTCACCCGCGTGGCGCTGCAGAACGCGGCGTCCATCGCCGGCCTGATGCTGACGGTGGAAGCGATGATCACCGATTTGAAGGACGACGAGGCGCCGGTCGCCAACGCCGTCTTCTGATCGCTTCGCGACCGAAGGATTCGAGCACCCCGGCAGCGATGCCGGGGTGCTCTGTTTGATGGACTCGTCCGGCGGCGGATCGGACGCGCTGCCCGGACGAAAAGCGGACGAGGTCGGACGAAGAACCGTGGCTCAGCGGGCCGCGGGATCGGCCCCGAGGAAGCCCATGCCGCCAGCCTCGACCGTCTGCGCAGGACGATCCTTCGCCAACAACCGCACGCTGCCCTGGTCCACCGTCAGGAGGGTGGTCGCTCCGGTCACGGTGAGCGTCATCTTGGCGCCCTCGACCAGCGCGTCGCCATGCGGCGTCGCGATGCGCAGCGGCTTGCCGTCCGGCTGCGGAGGGATCTGCGCACCGAAGATGCCGGCGCTCAGGTGCAGGAATTTCCCTTCCGACGCACCCGGCTTCTCGATGCGCAGGCGCGCGCCGCCGCCGATATCGACCAGGCTGCCATCCTCGAAGCGCAGGCGCGCGGTGTCCTTCGCTCCGCACGTGATCTCGCTGCCATACGCGATCCACCCCGCGGGCAGCGTGCCGCCGTCGGCCTTGGGATCACCGACCGCGGCGATCAGCCGCGGTCGGCCTTCGTAGCCTTTCGCCACCACGAGATTGATCACCACCACCAGCGCGATGACCACCACCGCCGCAACGATGATCGCGGGGGCGACCCAACCGCGCGATCGGCCCTTGGGCTTCCAACGGCGCGCGCCTGGAATCGCTGGCGTGGATGTGGTTCCGGGAACGGCGGCGGGCGCGATAGGGTCATCGGTCATGGGCGCATCCTAGAGGCGGCTCCGCGCAAGAAACCAGCCTCGGGGCGAGACGGGGGCACGGTCGGTGGACCCGGTCGGAGTGGCTGTCCGATGCCTGGCCACTATCCAGCCAAGGCCTGGCACGCCCACGGATTGGCGCACCTATCCCGTGTATGACATGGGCGGGCGCCAGCGGGCGTCAGGCCGCACGCGGGACGTAACAAGCGCCCGCCGGCCCCGGACTCAGGCAGTAGGCCCGATCGCGCCCCACACCGTCCGAGGAGCCCCCATGCCGCACCCCAGCCTCCGCTCGCTGCTCCGCGCCATCCACGCCTCGATCCTGCTCATGACCGTGGCGACGGCGCTGAGCGCCGCCCAGACCGCGCAGTACAACGCCTACCCCAACGGCTACGCGCCGCAGGACCAGAACAACACCGCGCGCGTGCCGCATATCCTCAAGTCGTACCTCGAATACCTGCCGAGCGGCTACGCGGCGACTGCAGCTCCGTACAAGCTGCTGATCTCCCTGCATCCGTGGGGCGGCGGGAATGGCTGGTATTCGGCCACCGGGCCGACCTACAGCAACGACGTCACCACGGTGGCCAAGTGGGGCGTGCCGGCCCTGATCGCCGGCAACGTCGACAACGGCAACGTCTACGGCGGCGGCATGAACGCATCGCTGTTCGACGCCAACCGCTGCATCGTGATCTCGCCGCAACTCGACTGTGACGACATCTATGTGAACCAGTCCATCACCAAGATCGGCTGGCCGTATCAAGAGGTGCTGACGCTCATCTCGTGGGCGAAGAGCCGCTACAACGTCGACCCCGCGTGCATCTACCTCACCGGTGGCAGCCGAGGCGGCGGCGGCACGCTCAACACCATGATGAACGGCGGCGACGCGCTGATCGCCGCGTGCGTACCCATTGTCGCGGCCGACCAGTACAATTTCGCGCCGCACCTGTTCTCGGCGCCCACCTGGGCATTCGACTGCTTCACCGCCACGTACTGCACTTCGATCGACACCGCGTATTGCTTCAACGCTGGTGGCGGCAACTGCCTCGCCGGCTACCCGTTCAACAACGGCACCGTCTCCGGGACCAGCATGTTCGTGCAGTCGCCGAAGGCCGACGGCGACTACACCGGCTACCAGAATGGCTCGTCGTGGACCTGGGGCCGCGGCGTGGCCGCGCCGGCCGCCGGCCGCTCGCCGATCTTCACCATCTTCCAGGACGGCACCGGCCACGACGCCCACGCCGACATCTGGTTCAAGGCCTACAATACCCCGGCGCTGTGGGCCTGGCTGTTCAGCCAGCGCAAGGCGGGCGCCACGCCTCCACCCACGGTCGCGCCGCTCACGGCGATCATCACCTCGCCGGCTGACGGCTCGGTCTTCCCCTCGGCCAACGCCATCACCGTCACCGCGACCGCGTCGTCGGGCTACGCCATCACCCATGTCGAGTTCTACAGCGACTCCAGCAAGCTCTTCGACGACACCTCGGCGCCGTGGGCGTGGACGTGCTGGGCGAACCTCGCCCAGGGCTCCTACACCTTCACCGTGAAGGCATACGATGCCGGTGGGCGCGTGGTCACCTCGGCGCCCATGCATCTGAGCGTGTCGGCGCCGGCCGCGTCCGGCTCCGCGCCCTTCACCGGCACGGCGGTGGCGATTCCCGGGACCATCCAGGCCGAGAACTTCGACAACGGCGGCGAGGGCATCGCCTACCACGACACCACCTCAGCGAACGAGGGCGGCGCGTTCCGCGCCACCGGCGTCGATCTGTATCCCTGCGTCGGCGGCAACACCCTCGGCTGGACCAAGACCGGCGAGTGGCTGGTCTATAGTGTGAATATCGCCGCCGCAGGCTCCTACACGCTGTCGGCCAAGGTCGCCTCGCTCGGTGCGGGCGGTACGTTCCATGTCGAATGCGATGGGGCGAACGTCTCCGGCGCTATGGCGATCCCCGACACCGGCGGCTGGGACACCTGGCAGACAGTGGCCAAGACCGGAGTCTCGCTGCCGGCTGGCCAGCATCGCCTGAGGCTGGTGATCGATGGCGTCGGGGCGAGTGCGTACGCCGGGAACATCGATTCCATCAGCCTGATCGTCACAGCGACTCCGGGCACCGGCCTGTACGCCGAATACTTCTCCGACCAGAACCTCGCCAGCCGCGCCTTCACCCGTTTCGATCCGACGGTGAACTTCAACTGGGGCGGCGGCTCGCCTGGCGGCGGCCTGGCCTCCGACCACTTCTCGGCACGGTGGACGGGTTTCATCAAGCCCGGATCCGCGAGCGACCACACCCTGTGGCTGACCAGCGACGACGGCGTGCGGCTGTGGATCGACGGGAAGCTGGTGATCGACAACTGGACCAGCCACGCGGCGACCGACAACAGCTACACCATGTGGATGAACGCCAATCAGCTCTACAGCGTGAAGCTCGAATACTTCGAAAACACCGGCGGCGCAGTCGCACAGCTGTCGTGGAGCACCCCGAACTACGCGCGCCACTACATCGAACCCACTCAGCTCTTCCCCGCCCAGGCGGCGAACGACGCCTCCGAATCCGCCCCTTCAGCGAGTCCCGGCGGCGCCGGCCGCTGCGGACTGGGCACTGGGCTGGGGCTGCTGGTCGCCGCGTTCACGTTGATGGCCCGAAGGCGCGACGAGCGTGCGTAAGTAGTCACCTCTTCCGCGCCAGGTGCACTCCGTCGCGCACCGTAAGCAGCACGTTCTCGACCCGGGCATCCCGTTCGATCATGCGATTGAGGGTATCGATGGCGCGGCTCGAATCGTCCTTCGGATCGAGGATCTTGCCGCTCCATAGGGCGTTATCGACCACGATCAGGCCGCCGCCGCGCACCTTGGGCACCACCGCCTCGTAGTACCGCGCGTAGTTCTCCTTGTCGGCGTCGATGAAGACCAGGTCGAACGGCCCAGGCAAGGTCTCCAGGGTGGCGAGGGCCGGTCCAATCAGGATCGAGATCTTGCGCGCATGCTGCGATCGCGCGATGTAGCGGCTCGCGAATTCCTTGGCCTGGGGATCGATATCGCAGCTGATCACCGTGCCGTCATCGGGCAGACCCTCGGCGAGCGACAGCGCCGAGTAACCAGTGAAGGTACCGAGCTCAAGCACGCGCTTTGCTCCGATCATGCGCGCGAGCATGGTCAGCAGCCGCCCCTCGACCTTGCCGGTGAGCATGCCGGCGTCGGACTTCTGCGCGCGGGTGTCGGCGGCCAATTCGGCGAGCAGCGCCGGCTCGACACGGGTGCGGTCGTGGGCGTAGCGATCGATGGCGGCATCGATGATGGGCATGGCGTGCTCCTGCGCGGTGGGTCTAACGCGGTACCCCCATCGGGGAAGAGGCGCGAGCATCCGTGAGCGGCACCGTGAGCAGACTCGGCCCGCCCATCCGTGGGATTGCCACGCTCGCGCCGACCGCCAGAACAGGGCATGCCCAAGCGGCGTTCCCTGCATCACAGGCTCGAAGTGGCATGGCGCGATACCGTGCTGCTGTGCAAGGAGTTCCGCGCCCCCCTGCTGGTCTGCGGCGCGGTCATGGCTAGCGGTGGCGCGATCTACGATCTGCTCTCGGTGGTATCCGGGCATCCGGTGGGGCTGGTGCACGCGACCTACCACGTGCTGTCGCTCACCTTCCTGCAGGCGAGCCTCGACTGGCCGGACCAATGGTATCTGCAGGGCTTCTACTTCGTCATGCCGCTCATCGGCATCGCCACCCTCGCGCAGGGACTCGCCGATTTCGGCAGTCTGCTGTTCAACCGCCGCAACCGCGGCAAGGAGTGGGAGATGGCCCTCGCCTCGACCCTCACGAACCACGTCATCCTCGTCGGCCTGGGCCACCTCGGGTTCAGGGTGGTGAAGCATCTCGACGAACTCGACCAGGATGTCGCGGTGATCGAGCTGCAGCCCGAGGACGACCTGATGGAGAAGGTCAAGGCGATGGACATCCCGGTGCTGCAGGGCGACGCGACCCGCGAACAGATCCTGACCGCTGCCGGCGTCCAGGTCGCGCGCGCGATCATGCTCTGCACCCAGAACGACAGCCTCAACCTGCAGATGGCCCTGAAGGCGCGCTCGCTCAATCCGAAGATCGAGGTGGTGATCCGCATCTTCGACGATGATTTCGCGCAACACCTCGCCCAGCACTCGGGCTTCAAGGCTTTCAGCGCCGCGGGCATGGCGGCACCGATCTTCGCGGCGGCGGCGGCCAACATCGACGTCACCTCGCCGCTGGTGGTCGAGGGCGAGGCGCTGAGCCTCGGCCGCTTCGCGGTGGGAGCGTCGTCGAAGCTGGTTGGCCGCAGCGTGGCCGACGTCGAACGCGATTGCGATGTCAGCGTGGTGCTGCTGATCCGCGGCCAGGATCGCGACTTCCATCCCGACGGCGCCCGCGTGCTCGCGGCCGGAGACCACTTGGCGGTGCTTGGGAAGCCGACTCAGATGCAACGCGTCGCCAATGGCGGCCAGTGAGGTCGGCTAGTTCTTCAGGGGCTTCGCCCCTACGGCCCTGCGGGCCTACCCCACGGGCTTTGTCGGGGCTCGATCTCGCCGGAAGCCGGCGAGATCGTCGGCGGATGGGCTACGCCCATTGTATCCGCCGACCGCCCCTCGGCGCCCGGCTGTTTTCGTTCAGGGGCTTCGCCCCTACGGCCCTGCGGGCCTACCCCACGGGCTTTGTCGGGGCTCGATCTCGCCGGAAGCCGGCGAGATCGTCGGCGGATGGGCTACGCCCATTGT
>JBBRLJ010000020.1:0-97818 GCA_038231435.1 Planctomycetota bacterium | reverse complement strand
GGTCATAGCGTCTTCAGCGGACATCGGCGGTCTCCGGTTGCGGTTGTTGGCGTGGTAACCACAACCTGCCGCCCTGGCCGCCGATGTCCTTTTCTATCCCGCTCTTAGAGCTCGATTCCCGATATTCCGTGAAGAACCAAAAGTTTGCGTGATGGGCTTCGCCCATTATTCACGAAAACCAGGACTCGGCGGCCGGGTGTCTTTCGCCACGTGTTGAATGGGGGCTCCGCCCCTTGCCCCATCCACCAGACTCACGCTCCCGCTTCACCCAAATTGGCCGGGGGCCCCATCGCTCACGCGATGGGGCGGGCGCCGAGGGGCGGTCGGCGGATACAATGGGCGCAGCCCATCCGCCGACGATGTCGTAGCGCAGCGAAGACATCGAGCCCCGACAAAGCCCGTGGGGTAGGCCGAAGGCCGTAGGGGCGGAGCCCCTGACCAATAAATAGCCGGGGGCCCCATCGCTCCGCGATGGGGCGGGCGCCGAGGGGCGGTCGGCGGATACAATGGGCGCAGCCCATCCGCCGACGATGTCATAGCGTAGCGGAGACATCGAGCCCCGACAAAGCCCGTGGGGTAGGCCCGGAGGGCCGTAGGGGCAGAGCCCCTGACTGTAAAAAGCCCCTTACCGAGAGTCGAGCGGCAGATACCGGTACGCCGCCTGCAGATTCAGGATCGCCAGGCTGGTTGCGAAGACGTCGCCGCCATCGCCATCGGCGTAGCGGACCTTGGCCGCCGGCACGCGCATGCCGCCATCGGGCGTAGCCTCGAAGGCCGGTACCAGCGCGGCCTGCAGGCTGGCGGCCCAGCGATCCCAGGCGACGTCGCCGGCCTCGCGCAGCGCGAGGGTGGCGAAGAACCAACCGAGCGGATTGACCTGGCCGGCGGCGCTCGGCTGCGGAGGCAGGGTGCCGAGCACCTCGAGCTGGCGCGAGGTGCTGGTCTTGCCGCGGTAGCCGTAGATCAGGCGCGAGAAGGCGGCGAGGCCGAGGCGGCCGGCGTCGTCCTCCTGCGTCGGCAGGCTTCGGCCGAGATTGCGGCGACCCTGCTCGAGCAGGCGCGGGGGCACGCGCATGCCGCCCTGACACGCGGTCTCGAGCGCGAGCAGCGTGAAGCCGCCCAGGCCGGCGGCGCCGGGTTGCACGGGCACGCCGCGGTCGAGCTCGATGAGCACGTCCTCGGCCTGGGCGCGCAGCGCGGGATCGGCGAGCAGCAGGCCGCCTTCGACCAACGCCAGGCAGGCGATGCCCGCGGGCACCTGGCCATGCTCATGGAAGTGCTCGTCGTCGAGCTGCGCGTCGATCCAGGCCAGGGAGCCGCGGATGGCGGCGGTGCGCTTCTGGTCGCCGAGGCCCTCGCCGAGCAGGGCGAGCGCGGCCAGGCTCTGGGTGGCGAGGTCACGGTCGCCGTCGCCGGAGAGCTTGCCGAATGAACCATCGGCGTGCTGCGAGGATTCCAGCCACGACAGGCCGCCGCTCACCGCGGCGCCGGAGCGCTCCATGCCGTAGTGGCGGCGAGCTTCCTCGCGCAGCTCCGGGAAGCGGCGCAGCAGGAACAGATCGGTGCCGACCTCGTGCATCTCCGACCACTGCATGGGCAGGCGCGTCGGCATTTCGGGACCGGTGTAGCCCGGATCGCTGGCGCGCACGCCCTTCATCATGGTGATCGAGACGGCGTCGGCGCTCCCGCCCTGATCGCGGTCGTGGATGGCGGTCTGGTAGATGGCGATGGCGACGAGCGCGGCGACGTGCGCAGAGATCACCGCGCTCCAGATGCGCCAGCGGCCGCCCTTTTCGAGCTGCGGCATGTCAGGCTGGCGATCGGCATTCTTCAGGCGCTGGCGGACGCGATCGGCCAGATCGACGGGGTAGGGCAGCGAGCTGGCGCCGGCGATGAGCTCGCCGAGCCGCGCGAGGCTGTCATCGCCGTCCATGGCGGGGGAGCCCGCGGCGCGGACGCCGTCCCAGGCGAGGTCGATGGCAACCGCGTCGACCGGATCGGGAGCGATCGAGACGCTGTCGTCGGCATCGAGGCGCGAGCGCACCAGCGGCGCGAGGTCGCTGTCGCCGGGAAGCTGCGAGTGCGCGCGGATCAGCTCGCCGAGGCGCGCGAGCGCGCGGCCATCGGGGCAGGCGGGATTGCCGTCGGAGACGGCGCGCAGGAGGGGATCGGTATCGCTCATCGTCTCACAGCTCGACCAGGTCTGAGAGCTCGTCGCGCAGCGCGCGCACGGCGTTGTGCATGCGGCTCTTCACGGTGCCTTCGGGGATGTGCAGCACGGTGGCGATGTCCTGGTACTTCATGCCGTGGTTGTTGGCGAGGACGAAGACTTCGCGCTGGCCCTCGGGTAGGTTGCCGAGCGCTTCGTGGACCCGCGAGCGGATCACCGCGTCGCGACCGCTGGTGTCCTCGGCGGCGTCGGGCGCCTTGAGCACGTTGATCAGCCGCAGCGACTGCTCGCCGATCTCGGCGTCGAGGCTGAGGTGGCGCTTCTGCCGGCGCAGGTGATCGATCCACAGATTGTGTGCGATGCGGTAGAGGTAGGTGCGCACCTTGGCGGTGGCCTGGTAGCGGCTGCGCGAGCGGTAGACGTTGACGAACACGTCCTGCGCCAGCTCCTCGGCGACCAGCTGATCCCAGCAGAGATGGTAGAAGAAGCCGACCAGTTCGTGCTGGAAGCGGTCGACCAGGCCGATCACCGCCTCCTGGTCGCCATCGCGGATGCGCTCCATGAGCCGCACGTCGGCGTCGTTGCGCGCGATGGCGGCTTCGGCGGCGGCGTTGGCGCTCGGGGCTTCCATCGGTTTCGGTTGCGCCAGGCCCATCTCGGGGGGTAAACGGGCGTCGTCGCTCAAGGTTCAGCTCTTCCGGGCATCGTCGGCGCTTTCCATGACTCCGCCGGGCGCACGTAACCGCTCAGCTCGGAAGCGTTTGCGGGCCTCGACCAGGACCAGCGTGGAGGCTTTTCCGAGCATCCCGGAAGGATCGGGGCAATCGGCCATGGTCAAGCCGCGCCCAGACCGCGAGCGTGGGACTCGGTCACGAGCCCATCGGAGCCGCGAACGCCACGGGGCGACGGCTCGCACAGCGAGGGACGCCTACGGAGCGGCGGATACCCGCGGAGCGGTGGACAAAAGCCCGGAACCTCGCGGACAAAGACGGGTCATGCCAGGCCCGGATCATGCGCGCACAGGAGCCCATGATGCCCACCACGCAGATCGAATGCGATACCCCGGCGCTCGCACGGATCGTCGAATCCTTCCATGCCGATGGCTTCGCGCTCGTCCCCGGTGCATGTTCCGCTGTCGAGGTTGCCGAGCTCAAGCACGCCTGCGATGCGGTGTTCGCCGACCCGGCCCTGCGCGCGCGCGCCAGCCGCGGAATCCCGTTCGTGGCCGCCCAGCTGTACGAACTCGAGCCGATCTTCGCGAGACTCGCCGCGAGCGAACCGGTGTTCGGACTCATGGAGCGCGTCCTCGGCCCAGGTTTCCAGGCCTGCGGCCAGAACGTCATCCGCAACGGACCGGGCCAGTCGATCTCGCGTTTCCACGTCGATGACGTGGTGGAGTTCCCACTGCCCGCCGGCGTGCCTCGCCATGATTCTCGCCTGCGCATGCCGGTGCAGTGGCTGACCGTGCAGATGCCGCTGAGCGACATCGACACCGAGGACCACGGGCCGACGCAATTCGTTCCCGGCAGCCACTACGCGGGACGCACGCCGGATGACGAGCAGGCGCCGCAGTTCGAGGGCCGTGGTCCGGTTTCCGTCCTGTGCCGGGCCGGCGACATCTACCTGCAGAACAACCAATGCTGGCATCGCGGCGCGCCCAACCGTTCGCAGCGGACGCGCTATGTCCTGCAGACCCAGTACGCCTGCCGGTGGGCGGCGGCGCGCTTCCATCATCCGCTCCCGAGCGATCGCCGTGACGAGATCCTTCGCGGCGCTGACGAACGCATGCGCCAGGTGCTGGGCGAGGCCAACGCGTACTCACGCTAGGCCGCCTCGATCGGGACCTCTTTTCCCGGCCGCGTGGGGCCAGGCCGTGTTTGGCGGCGGGCGACACTGGTGCGTCCGCGCGATGGCGTAGCGTGCCGCCGTGAGCGACTCGTTCGTCCAGCACACCGATCCGTTGGCTGGATGCTCCCGAGGGATCAGCGGTCTGGCGCCGTTCGTGCGCATCGTCCATGATTTCAGCGTCGGCACCCGGCTCGAGCTGCCGCCGAGGCGCATCACCGACCATGCGCTGCTGTACGTGCAGCATGGCAACGGTGAGATCCGCGGGCCCGACGGCACCGCTCCCTTCGCGCCTGGAACCGTGATGATCGTGCCGCCATGGGTCGAGCACGGCTTCCTGCTCACGGATGCGAGCCATATCCGCATGCTCAACGCCCATTTCGATCCGGTATGGGAACCGGGATCGGTGGGCGTGCATTGGGAGCAGGACCCACGTCGGCGTCGGCGTGCGCAGCCGCCGCGCAGCCGCGGCCTCTTCCCCGACCGTGTCGTGGCGCATCCCACCAGCGTGCCCGCCTCCTACGAGAGCCGCTTCGCGGCGATGCTGCGGCGCTTCCCGGCGGCCGACGCGGCGGGCTCCCTCGAGCTCAGGGCGGCGGCGATCGAGCTGATCGCGTGGCTGCTGCGCGATCTGTCGCATGCGTCCGAGGCCGGCACGGATCCCGACGACGACGCGCACGATGACGCACCACTCGAGCGGGTACGCGACTACCTCGATCACGCGCGCGGTGGCGTGAGTCTGGCCGATCTCGAACGCGTGAGCGGCATCGGCCGCACCCGGTTGTGCGCGCGATTCCGCCGCCGGTACGGCCTGACCCCGATCGCCTGGATGCGTCTGGCGCGCATCGAGCGCGCGAAGGCCGAGCTGGCCTACGCCGGATTGACCGTGAAGGCGGTCGCCGAGCGTGCGGGCTTCGTCAACGTCCACCATTTCACCCGGGTCTTCACCCGCCTGGCAGGCCAGCCGCCCGCGACCTTCCAACGCCGTTTCACGCGTGGCTGACGCGAAGACCTGGATGGCTGCGGCCATCTCGGCCTGGAATGGCGGCGGAGCGCCATACGCTCTGTCATCTCACATCGGACCGTAGCTCAGCTTGGCTAGAGCATTGCGTTTGGGACGCAAGGGTCGCAGGTTCAAATCCTGTCGGTCCGACCACTGTTTGTTTCGGGGGGCTCCGCCCCCCGGGCCCCCACGACCTTTGTCGCCCTTCGATCTGCCGCTGCGCGGTCAGATCGTTTGCGTGATGGGCTTCGCCCATTGTACACGCAAACCAGGGCTCGGCGGTCGGCTTTTGTTTTCTGGGGCTCCGCCCCCGGGCCCCCACGACCTTTGTCGCCCTTAGATCTGACCGCGGCGGTCAGATCGTTTTGCGGATGGGCTTCGCCCATTGTATCCGCAAAACCGGGGCTCGGCGGTCGGCGGCATTGCCGCGGTTGAGAGGGGGCTTCGCCCCTTAGCACCGTTAGGGCGAGAAGATTTTTTCTGACGTCGTGCCCGAGGAGCGGTGGAGGGCGCGGTGACGAGCGCGAGGCTGGAACCTGGCTGTCGAGGCGATACATCCTACGACCAACGTGCGCGTCCTTCTGATCATCCTCGGGGCGGTGTTCCTGTTCTCGATGCTCGGGGGCGTCGGGGCGGTGATGCGGGTGATGACCGCGAAGGCCAGGCGCAAGCTCGAGGACGAGCAGCGCGAGGCGGACGAGCTGGTGCGGCGCTGGGACGAGCGTGTCGCGCAACGCGAGCAGGCGGCGCTGGCGCCGACCGCCGATCCTGGAACCGTTGCTCCGAATCCGCTTCCGTCCGCGAAGTCTCCAGAATCCCAACCACGTCAGGAATGACATGCTGCTGCTGATCATCGGATTCGTCCTCGTCCTCGGTGGCGCGGCGGTGCTGCTCGGGGCGCTGACCCTGAAGTTCGACGGCCGCGCCCTGTGGGGGTTCGGAGCCGTGTGCGCCTCCTGCGTGGGACTGCTGATGATCATCGTGCCCACGGCGGTGGATATCGGCGACAACCAGACCGGACTGATCAGCAAGACGGTGGGCGCGGATCTGCCGCAGGGCCACGTGGTGGCGGCGAATGGCGAGAAGGGTCCTCAGGCCGAGATCCTGGGCCCCGGCTGGCACTTCGGCTACTGGCCGTGGAAGTACGAGATCACCAAGGTCGACACCATCATCATCCCGGCCGGCAGCCTCGGCGTGGTCAACGCGCTCGACGGCAAGCCGCTGCCGCCGGACAACGTCTTCGCTCCGCCCTGGAAGGACCAGGACAGCATGATGGACGCCCACGCCTTCCTGAAGGGCGAGGGCTACCGCGGACCGCAGCTGACCGTGCTCACCCCAGGCCGCTATCGGTACAATCCGCACCTGTTCACGATCGAGGCGCGGCCGGCGCTGAACGTCAACGCGGGCGAGGTGGTGGTGGTCAAGGCGAACTCGGGCCAGACCTTCGTCGGCGAGTCGCAGATGGTGAACGGCACCGCGCTGGTGCCGAAGGGCTACCGCGGCATCTGGAGCCAGCCGCTCGAACCGGGCGCCTACTACCTGCATCCCGATGCCTACCACACCGTCGCGGTGGTGACCACCAACCGCGTGTACACCTATCAGGACAAGGCGCGCGCCATCAAGGTGCGTTCGCGCGACGGCTTCACCTTCCCGGTCGACGTGCGCGTCTCGGTGAACATCTCGGCGGCGGACGCGCCGTACCTGGTGGCGCTGCTCGGCAATCCCGACCAGGTGCTCGCCGACGAGCATGAGAAGGCCAACTTCACCCTGCTCGAATCGAAGGTCATCCTGCCGGCGGTGCGCGCGATCTTCCGCAACGTGGCGCAGGAGCAGTCGGCACTCGATTTCGTCAACAACCGCACCCAGGTCGAGGCCACCGCCACCGCGCACGTGCGCAAGGAGCTCGAGAAGTTCAAGATCACCACCGAAGGCGTGTTCGTCGGCAACATCGATCTCGACGAGACCGACGCCGGCAAGGCGCTGATCGCGACCCAGACCGACAAGCAGGTGGCCCTGAACCAGGAGCAGCTCTACGGCCAGAAGCAGAAGGCCGAGCTGGCGCGCGCCGAGTTCGTGAAGTCGCAGACCACCGCCGATCAGCAGAAGCAGCTGGCGGAGGCGGAATACGACGTGCTGGTGAAGAAGCAGGCCGCGCTCGGCCGCGAGCAGGAGGCCCTCGGCGAGGCCAAGTACATCGAGATCACCGCCGAGGCGCGGCGCAAGGCGTACGAGGCGATGGTCTCGGCCCTCGGCCAGCAGGGCGTCACCCAGCTCGAACTGATGAAGATGGTCGCCGAAGGCAAAGTGCAGATCACACCCCAGGTGATGGTCACCGGCGGCGGCGGCATCCAGGACGCCCTCGCCGGCACCATCCTCAACAACGCCGGCGCCAATCAGTCGCCCCATCAGCCCCAGCAAACGCCCGCGCCCGGAAAAAAATAACTGCGATATCGAGTCCCGGACAGGACGTGCATCTCCGGCCCTAAAGCCCTCCCTTCTCCCCGCCTCCCGGGGGCAGGCTGGCGTAAGGCCCCGGTCTGTAGGGGCAGGCCGATGTTGGGGGGATCGCGAAGCGATCTCGGATGCCCTTTGGGGCATCCGCCGGCCGTAGGCCGTAGCCCCCCAACTAAAAGCGTACCCCGAGGCTCAACATCACTCCACCGCCGCTCTTCACGCGCTTGTCCGAGACCTCGATGTGGTTGCCGGCGCCGTCGAGGTAGCCGTACTTGGGCCGCCACCGGCCGACCATGAAGGGGACTTCGAGTCCGATCTGCCAGCAGTCGTCGATGGTGGCGTAGGCAGCCACGCGGAAGCCGTACTCGATGTACAGCGAACGGTTGCCGATGACCTGGCCGTTGCGGTCACGGATGTCCAGGAACGCATAACCGATGCCTGCGATCGGCGTCGCCTCGAGATGGAAACCCGAGACGGGTGACACCGCATATCCTGCGAGCGCGTCCACCACCGGCCCGTCGATGGTGGTGGTCGAGGTGTCATCATGGAAGCGTGCGCGGTAGTCGGCCATCTGGGCGCCGTAGATCAGGCCTCCGCCCGGGCCGAGCGTGCCGGCGAGGTACTGGATCCCAGCGCGGAACTCGATCGCGTCGTCATGGTGCTCGTCCGACGTCGTCGCCAGCACTGTGCCCGCGGGGGACGTGGTGGTGGTGTTGGTGCGCGAACTGAAATCGTCGAACATGGTACCGGCACCGGCGCGCAGGTCGTTGAGCACCAGCGGTTCGACGGCTGATATCGCGAGGGGGCAGGAACAGACCACGGCGACGAGCAGCGCGCGCATGGCGGTCATGGTCGGTGGGGCTGGCTCGGCGTCCACTTCAAGTCAGTGCACGGGATGCGTCGTGTTGCGAGCGCTCATCGCGTCGCCCAGCACGAGCGGGGCCCTGCCTGGCGGCCGTGGGCTAACGGGCGGTCGCCGCAGCGGTGATGCCCGGGTGGGGTCGTGCGTAGCGGTAATAGACCTCCAGGCTGAGGCAGCACAGCGCCGTCGCCATCACGCGGCCCTGTGGCCCGCCGCAGAAGCTGGTGTCGCCTTCCCAGCTGCCGCCGAGGCAGTCGTCGCCCGGGGCCTGCGCATGCACCAGCAGGTCGCGTACGCTCTCATTCCAGTGGCTCCAGCGCCTGCCGCCGACATGGAACATGGCGATGGTGTCGTAGTAGAGCCCATAGGTGTTGCAGGGATACGCTAGCGGCACGTGGGTGACGACGGCGTCGGACAGCGCGTCGACCATGTGCTGATCGCGCTTGCCCCCGAGGATGTACGCGCAGGTCACGGCCACGCCGTTGAGGCTGCCGGTGCCTGCCGAGATCTTTCCGCCGTCCATCGCGTAGGGGTAGCGCCACTCAGGCTTGACCAGCGACCACGAATGCTCGAGCCAGCCGCGCGCACCGGCGAGCCCCTGGTCGAGGTCGCCGCCGGAACCGAGCCCCGCCGCCTCGGCGCTCACCAGCGCCTGCGCGTTCCAGCCACTGACCGAGGTATCGTCGCGATGCGTGGGGCCCCCGTAGTCCCAGCCCGACCGCGCGGCCCCGTCGCGGTTCTGCTTGACCAGCACCGCCTGGGCCGCGCGTCGCGCCGGAGCTTCAAGCTCGCGGTCGTGACTCATGCCGTAGGCCTCGATCACCGCCAGGGCGGCGATGGCCTGGGTGTAGTTCCCGCCCGCGAATCCGCCGGTCGGCCGTTGCGCGCGCAGCAGCGCATGCAGCGCGCGCGCGACCGTTGCCGTGTAGGGGCTGCTGGCCTGATGGTCGTAGCCCGCGCCAAGGTAGCAGAGCAGCGCCAGGCCAGTGAAGGCGACCGTACCTTGCGCGTTCGCGTCCACCGGTGCCGCGCGCGCGGCAGGGATGGTGGCCTGGACGCCGCCCGCGCATTGGCCGAGATAGCACGCGGGGTCCCACCAGCCATCCGCGCGCTGATGGCGTTTGAACCAGCGCAGCGCCGATTCGACGGCCTCCTCGCTGGCGATGCTCGCGCCGCCGTGGGCGACGGCGCGCTTGCGGCCGTGGGCGGTACGCTGTCCGAACGATCCCGCCGCCTGTCCGAGAGCGCCGAGCGCGAAGAAGGCGGACGTTCCAGCGCTGGAGGATTCTGTGACGGCGTCGACCGTGCCGAGCGCGGTGGATCCATCGGCGTCCCTGGCGTCGCTCGACGATTCATCGTCGGCCATTTCGAGCACCACCGGTGACGGCGCGTCCTCGACCGCGTCGATATCGATCGGTGGATCGAGCGTTCGCGCGGCGTCGGGGTCGGGCCGTGGCCGGGGCGGGTCCATCACCGTCGCACGCACCGGAGCGGTGGGCGTATCGACGGTGAAGAGCCAGCACACGCCGCTGAAAGCGCCAAGGAACAGCAGATGGAGGGACCCGCTGAGCAGGCATGCCCGCGTCGTGCACGAGATGGTGGAGGTAGCCTGAGAAGCCGTCGCGTTCGAGGTGCCCATGTACCGTCATGACCGCGCCATCGGCTCCGGCATGAGCGCTTTCCATGCGCAGGCAGGAGCACTGGGCCTGGATGCGGTGCCACCGTCGCACCGCTGGGCGGCTTGCGTCGGGTGGAAACGATTGCGCAAGAGACGCAACGAATCGTCATCAACGAGGGGGTGGATTGCGGTGTATCTTCACTAAGACGCCCGAAAGGGCGCAAGATCCAACGAAACCGTTGCAGACGATGCGGAATCATCCCGCAGTCCGGCAATCCAGGAGCAGCCCATGCGCGATTCCCAGTTCGGCGATTTCCTGGCGGCCTTGGTCCGCAAGCAGGGTCTGAGCATGGCGGACTTCGCCCTGCGCGTCGAGCTCAGCCCGTCGACCCTTTCGCGGGTACGCACCGGCCAGCGCCTGCCCACGTCCGAGCAGATCGAGCGCTGGGCTGACGAGCTCAAGCTCGACCGCGAGGATCGCGCGGCGTTCCTCGATCTCGCCCTGCTCGCGCAGACCCCGCCCGAGGTGCGGCAGCGCCTGGCGCAGGCGGAGCAGCAGGCCTCCTCCGAACAGGACAAACGCTCCCGGCTCGAGCACGACTTCGGGAACTATCGTAAGGACCAGCACTACCACGACGGCTGGTGGCTCAGCTATTCTAATTCGTTCCTCGACGACGGTCGCGTCCAGCGCAGCCTGCTGCACATCGACGGCGACAAGGTCTCGATGCAGGTGCGCGAGTCAGGCCGGGTGCACTACAGCTACCACGGCAGCTTCGAGGTTCTCGCGGACAAGGTCTTCATCCGCATGTCCGAGGATCGCGGGGGCGTCGAGTACGTGCAGATCACTCTCGATTCGCTGTTCGATTGGCGCGAGCCGTCGTTCCTCTATGGGCTGGTGTGCGGCATCTCGGGCAAGAGCGTGCGCCATCCATTGTCCTATCCCGCGGCCAGCCGCATCCTGCTCCTGCACGTCGCCGCGGCGGCGGGCGAGACCGAGCCGCCAGCAGAGCTCGAGGAGATCCTCGGCAGCTTCGCGCCAGAGGCGCTGTCGCCGTGCTGGCCGAAGCTGCTCGGCAGCGACGCCTACCTGCGCGAATGCCTGCAGCTGGGCGACGAGCGCTTCGACGCAGCGGTGCTGCGCCTGATTGACAGCCGCATGCCCGCGGGCCAGCGCGTACTGCGCGCGGCGCTCGCTGACGCGCCCCTCGCTGACGCATCGCTTGCCGAGGCATCGATAGCCACGCGCGCCAGCGTATCCGCGGGCGCAACGGCTGTGGCGGAGCAGGGTATCTTGTCAGCACCATCCGTTGGAGCAGGCTGAGCGCATGGGTGATCGGGACCGCTTCGTGAAGCTGCTGCGGGCGCGCCATCCCTGCATCTCGATCGTCACCAGCGACGAGAACCACGCGCTCGAGGTGGTGGTGGGCGCGGCGGTCGATTGCAAGCGGCCGATGCTGTCCTGGTCGACGGTGCGCGGCATCTGCGAGGGGCTGTTCTCGCAAGAGCACCAGAAGCGACCCGAAAGCAATGTGCCGGCGAAGGCGCTGCGCCATTTCGCCCTCGAGGATCACGCCAAGGTGATGGTCACCCTCGATCTCGGCGCGCACCTCGAGGATCCTCTCACCCAGCGCGCGCTGCGCGAGCTCATAGACCATTGCCGGACGATGCGCGCCACCCTAGTGATGATCGACCACAACGACCGCCTACCCGAGGTGGTGGCGCGCAGCGCGGTGCGCTTCGAGCCGGCCCTCCCCGACGATGACGAACTGGCCGGCCTGGTGAAGGGAACCCTGCGCGCGCTCAAGGAGGAGGACGAACGTATCGCCGTGAGCCTGTCGAAGGAGAACTTCACCTCGCTGGTGAAGAACCTGCGCGGATTGACGCGGGCCCAGGCGTCGCAGGTGATCGCCGACGTCGCCGTCGAGGACGACGCCTTCGACGCCAAGGACGTGCAGAACGTCCTGACGCGCAAGCGCAAGCTGCTGCATACCGCCGGCCTGCTCGACTACGTCGACGTGCCGGTGTCGCTCGAGGACGTGGCCGGCGTACCGGCACTCAAGCGCTGGTTGGAATTGCGCCGACGGGTGATCGACGCGGGGCCCGAGACCGGCATCGAACCACCGCGCGGAGTGCTCCTGCTCGGCGTGCCTGGCTCGGGCAAGAGCCTGTGTGCCAAGGCGATCGCCAGCGCCTGGCAGCGGCCGCTCCTGCGTCTCGATGCCGGCGTGCTCTACGACAAGTGGGTCGGTGAATCCGAGCGCCGCTTGCGCGAGGCATTGAAGCAGGCCGAGGCGATGGCGCCGATGGTGTTGTGGATCGACGAGATCGAGAAGGCCTTCGCCTCGGCCGCGAGCCACTCGACCGATGGAGGCCTGTCGCAGCGCATGTTCGGCAGCTTGCTCACCTGGATGCAAGAGCGGCGCGCGGCGGTGTTCCTGGTGGCCACGGCCAACGACATCGAGGCGTTGCCGCCCGAGCTGTTGCGCAAAGGCCGCTTCGACGAGATCTTCTTCGTCGATCTGCCCGACGCGGCGGTGCGCGAGGAACTGTTCCGCATCCACCTTGCGAAGCGCGGGTCGGATCCAAAGGCCTTCGATCTCAGGGTGCTCGGCGCCGCCGCCGACCGCTTCAGCGGGGCAGAGATCGAGCAGGCCATCGCCTCGGCGCTGCTCGAGTGCCACGCCACCAAGGCCACCCTGACCACCAACAAGGTCCTGGCCGCGGTCAAGGCCACCACGCCGTTGTCAGTTACCATGGCGGAGCGGGTCGCCCGGCTGCGGGCCTGGGCCGCGACCCGCTGCGTCAGCGCCGATGCGCCAGACGCGTCCGACGCGCCTGGTGCATCCGGGGTACCCAGCACACCTGGCGGAAAGGCGCGCGGCACGGGCTGAAAGCGCTCGGCCAGCCGCCGGCGGTCGGCGTAAACGATTGGCTTCAACGGGTCCCCGGGCAGGCCGTAGGTACCTGCGTGCTTGTCACCACCGAGCCGATGGCCACAACCGGGCGCGTGAGCCTGCGTACCCTCCTGGTGTCGCCGCCGTTGCGTCTCGGCACCCTGGTCATCGAGGGTGACGAGGCGCATCATGGCCGGGTGGTGTTGCGGCTGCGCACCGGCGAGACCGTCCGCCTCGCCGATGGCGAGGGCACGGCGGCGAAGGCCGTGGTCACCGGCGTCGGCCGCGAAGCGCTCGAGGTCGAGGTGGAGCTGATCGAGCCGGTTCCCCCAACCGCGGCCGAGCTCCTGACCGTCGCCTGCGCCGTCCCCAAGGGCGACCGGTTCGCCGATCTGGTGCGCGCGCTGGCCGAACTGGGCGTGGGCGCTCTCAGGCCCCTCGCATGCGAACGCGGCGAACGCGTGCCGGCCAATCTCGATCGCCAACGCCGGGTGGCGGCCGAAGCCCTGAAGCAGTGCCGGCGCGGTCGGCGCATGGAGATCGGGCCGGCGGTCGAGGTTACCGCCTTGGCAGCTTCTGGAGCGCGCCTTATAGTCCTGGACCCGAGCGGTTCAGCCGCCGCGCCCGGATCGCCGCTCGCCACCACCCTGGTGATCGGACCGGAGGGGGGATTGACCGAGGCGGAGCTTGAGCTGTTGGCATCGGCGCGCCGCGTGCGCCTGGCCAGCACGATCCTGCGCATCGAGACCGCCGCCATCGCCGCCTCCGCGGTATGGATCGCCACATGGGAGACTGGAACGCCGTGACCGACCAAGCACCCTCGCACGCCTCCGCCGCGAAGTCGGACCTGAAGCAGGATCCGAAACCAGACGCCAAGACAGAGCCGAAGCCAGGCTTCACCTTCACCGATCCCGGATGCCGCACCGAGGTCAGGCTGGGTGCGCTGCTGGTGCTCGCCGCGGTGTTCCTGTGGCTGTGGCTCGGTCCCGAGACCTCGAGCCGCCTGTACATGGTGGGAGCCCCGCTGCTGCTGATCGGCATCCCGATCCAGGCCATCCAGGGCCGCAAGGGCCGCCCGGGATATCCCTGGAAGATCGGCTTGGCGTTCGCCATCGGCGGCGCGCTGATGTGGCCCGACCTGCGCTATCGCGAATCGATCGAGGCCGCCAGGCATTTCGCGAATCTCCTCCCGGTCCAGCCGGTGGCGCCGCTATTGCTCGGCGCCGGAGTATGGATCCTCGCGTGGTGGCCGTACGCGCGCTCGACGCGCGCTCCTCGAAGCGCTGGAGCCTTGGCATGACCCCCGATCAGAAGCTGCTCGTCATTTGGGGCGGCGCGATCGTCGCGATCATCGTCGTCGGCCTCTCGGTGCTGACCATGCGCGCCGGCTCGCTCGGCACCACCATCGCGCAGGCGTCCGAGCTGCACGGCCGGTACGTGAAGCTCTACCATCCCGACACCCCGAAGGATGGCATTCCCGTCGCCGACGCGGTGCGCGAGCTGTCGCGCGCGAAGGAGCAGCAGGCCCAGATGCTCGAGAAGGTCGAGAGCGCGATGGTTCCCGAGCTGCCACGCTCGTACCTGGCTTCCGAGGTCACCAGCGCCTCGGCACAGGTGCACGCCGACCACATGGCGATCAAGCAGCGCGCGCAGAGCCAGCACATGGAGCTGCCGGCGACGTTGCCTTACGACAGCGGCCTCGATCCCGATGAAGCCAAGCGGCGGACCCAGTTGGCGTACTTGTACCTGTACCGCGCGGTGCTCGACCAATGCCTGGATGCGGGCGTCACCAAGGTCGGGACCATCAGCCCCGGCAAGGCCGAGATCGATCCCACCGGAAATTATCAGCTCCTGGCCTGCGATTTCGAGATCGACGTGCCTTATGCCGACGGACAGACGCTGCTGCTGAACCTCCTGCAGGCGCAGACCAAGCTCGGGATCGGCGTGCAGAACCTGAGCATCGAACAGGTCGCCGAGAACCGCCAGCACCTGCGCCTGACCGCCAGCCTCATCACCGCCGCCCATCCCGATGCCGCGGCCTCCGACGGCGAGCGCAAGCCGGCCGAGAGCCCGATCGCGCCGCCGATGACGGCGCCGAAACCAGTCACGCGCCGGCTCGGAGGCGGATCATGAAGACCACTCCCCATCTGCTCGCCGCCGGCCTGCTCACGGTGGTCGCCTTGTTCTCGACCGGATCGGCGATCATCGGCGGCATCGGCGGCTTCCCGATTCCGACCCACGATCAGCGCATCGTCGGCCCCGCGACCAAGACCGACGTGGTGCCCGCCGAGCGCGCGCTGCTGCCGCTGATTCCAGAATTGAGCGAAGGCCCGGGCTTCAATCCGTTCAGCGCTCGCCGCACTCCTGGCGGCCCGTCCATCACCCACATCCCGCCACCGCCACCTCCGCAGCTCGATTTCCCCGCGCTGCCGATCATGCCGGTGCCACAGAAATGAGCGCGCAGATGCCCAACGAGCGAACCGTCGCGCGGCGCTCCTCTCCGAGGATGGCGCCTTGCATGCGGGAGTGGATGTCGAAAGCGGTGTTGTCCGCCACGCTCGCGCTCGCGCTGAACGCCAGCGTGCTCGCCGAGGACAAGCCGACGCTGGCCATCGTGCCGCTCGACAACGTGTACATGAAGGGCGAGCCGAAGCCGGTGTCCGGGCGCGTGATCGAGCGGCTTCCCGATGGCAGCTTGCGCGTGAAGCAGGCGGGGGCCGCCGGCGAGATCACCATCCCAGTCGCCAAGATCGATCGCTGGGAGAAGAAGCAGACCGCCGCCGAGGCGGTACAGACCTACGGCAAGCGCGCACTGGACGCTGGTGATATCAACGAGATCAAGAAAGCCGTCAAATGGGGCCTCGAGAACGGGGCCAAGGACGACGCGCTGACCCTCGCCCGTCAGGCGATGGCGAACCGCTCGACGCCCGACCTGGCCGAGACCGTGGTGCCGCTGCTGATCGAGCAAGGTGATCTCGACGGCGCCGCCGCCCTGATCAAGCCGCTGCTCGAGACCGAGAAGCAGTGGACCTTCGGCTACGACAACCTCGCGCGCATTTACACCCAGCAGAAGCGCGAGGCCGATCTCACCCAGATCATCGATCTATGGCACGATCGCCAGCCGTCGGCGCTGACGCCGAACCGCTACCGCGCCGCCGCGGCCGAGCTGTCGGGCGACCTCGCCACCGCGCAGGAGGCGTATCGCAAGGGCTTCAGTCTGCACAATGACTACGAGTCCGGACTCGGCTATGCGCGCACCTCGCTCAAGCGCGGCGTCCGCCCCGAAGCCTTGCTCACCGCCGAGGCGCTGATCTCGGCGAATCAGTTCGTCGACGAGGCTCGCGCCATCGCCGGCAGCGCACAACTGGCGCAGGGCGCCGCCGATAAGGCGGAGCCGCTGCTCACCCAGGCGCTCTCCGGCAAGCTCTCTCCTGAAAGCGCGGAGATGGTGCGCTACAATCTCGGCGTCATCGCCTTGCGCGCCGGACGGGCCGAGGACGCGCGCGGCTTCTGGAAGGGCCTGACCTCGCCCGCCGCGGAGCTGGGCCTCGCGATGCTCGACCGCAAGCCATACCAACGCAAGGATCTGCCAGCCGAGATGAAGGCGCTGGTCGCCGAGTACGACGCCTGCGTCGATCTCGAATCCAAGCGCTACGATCAGGCGCTCGCGCAGCTCGACGGCAAGAGCAAGCGCCAGATGTTCCTCGCCCAGGTCGCGGCGCTGAAGAATCCCACCGAGGACGCCACCCGGGCGCTCGCGCACACGCCCGGCCCCGAGTCGGCTCGCTGGCAGGCCTACGGCCACATCCTGGCGCGCCGCTATACGCAGGCCGAGTCGGCGCTCGCGCAGCTGCCGCCCAACGATGGCTACGCCGCGGTCTGCCATGTCTTCATCGCCGAGGCGCAGAAGGATCCAGCCAGCGCGCGCGTGCTGTTCTCGGCGGTCAAGGACAGCATCGATCCGCCGCGCGAGTACGTCGCCCTGCTGATGCACGAGTACGAGGCCGCCGACGACGCGCTCCTGACCGAGCATTTCGAGGCCAGCGTCCCCGCCCTGCTCGACCGCGACTGGAAGATCTCCGCGCCCGGCACCAACATCCAGGTTCGCACCGACAATTCCCGCCTGGTGTTCGAGGGCACGCAGTCCGCCGGCGAGGACGCCGTGACCCGCGTCTACCACGAGGAGCCCACCGCCGGAGTGCGCTGGGTGCAGGCCACCCTCGACCTGGGTGGCGTCAACGCCGCGCACTGCGGCATCGAGATCCTCGACAGCGCTCGCGCCAACGGCGTCGCCTATGCGGTGCTTGGCGACAACCATTTCGGCTGGCGCGAGATCAAGGAAGGCGCGTGGGGCCCGTGGCAGAGCCTGCCGCAGGAGGCCCAGGGCACCCAGACCCTGCGCCTCGAGCTCGAGCGTGGAGCGGTGACGGCGGTATCGAACGAGGCTCCGCAGATCCGCAAACAGCTCGCGACCGGCCTGTTCAAGGATCAGCAGACCCTCTGCGTCGGTGTCTTCGGCACCGCCGACGCGGGAGTCGCTTGGAACCTGGCGGTCAAGGAATTCCAAGTCCAGCTGCGCGGCTCCGCCAAGATGCAGGGGACCAAGAAGCACTGATGATCGCGCCGACGATGACGCCGACGATGATGAAGCTGACGACGGTTACGCAGCGCGGATGCGCCCAGTGAGCGTACGTCTCGCGGTCCTCGCCTGGGGTGTCATCGTGATCGCCGTCGGCACCCCGTCTGCGTGCCGAGCCGAGACCGCGCCTGGCGATGCCGCGGCGCCAGCGTGGGATTACCTGCCCGTCGTCGGGTACGAAGCGGATTCGCTGTGGTTGGCGCTGCGCGTCGGCAAGGACGGCGGATCGTGGTCGATCCACGGCCCCTCGGGCGAGCTCACCAGCGTGGTGGCTGAAGGGGGAGCCACCGTCAGCGCGAGCGTGGTCGCCGGGCCCAGGCCTCGCGGGTCGGGCGACGAAGCCATCGAGTTCACCGCCGGAGCGCGCGCGGCGCGGGTGCGCCTGGCGCGCCCCGGCGCCGCTGCCGGCCTGGCCATCGATGCCGGACATCGCCTGGCGATCGGCGGTGTTCCCGCAGTACTGGTCGTCGACCGCACCGAGGCTGCGGCCGACCGGCGCTGGAAATGGTTCCGCACCATGTCTGGAGCCGAGCCGGTGGTCTGCGACCTGACGCTGGAAGCACCCGCGGTGTCACCCGGCGAATCAGGCCTGCTCGCTGAGATCGCCGCCTCGCAGAGCCTCGAGGTCTCAGGGCACAGCGTGCTGGTGATGTTGCCCCGTTCGGACATCGATGCCGGGTGGAAGCGCCGCGAATACCGGCAGGCGCTCGCCTGGCTGGTGTCCGACGCCCTGGCGCGCGGAGCCGCGCACGTGGTGCTCGCCGGGCCAATCGCGCCGAAGGCCGAGGCAGCGCGGCTCGAGCCGCTCCTGCAGCCGGTCTCGGACGTGTCCGACGCCTACCATTGCCGCGCGGTTGATTGCTCGTCGCTATGCGCCGACGCGTACTGGGAGATCGCCGACGGCATCATCGGTCCCGGATTGAATGCGGCGGGCCAACAGGCGTTGGGGAAACTGTTGGCGCGCTGGCGCAAGCCATGAGACCGGCAGTCGAGGGCGTCCGAGCGCGCCGCCAGGTGCTTTGGCTTTCCGCGAGATGGCCGTAGCGTGGCCGGCCCATGCGCTGCACCTGCTATCGAGTCCATCTCCCCGAGCTGCTGACGGCACTGACCGATCCCGAGTCGCTGGCGAGATACCAGGGCACCATCGGTGACGAGATCCCGTCCATCGCGGATCGCGCGATGATCAAGCACCTCCGGCGCATGTCGACGTTCGCCAGTCGCGCCCTCGCCGATGGATTCGACGCCTTGGCCCAGGCGGACGTGGCGGGAGCGGATGAGCTGTTGAGCGATGTATTCGCCGTCGCCACCTACCACGGCTGGGCGCTGCCGGCGGAGCCGCTGGGCGAGCTGGACCTGCCCGTCGAGGAGCTGCCGCGCGGCATGCTTGGAGCCGACCGCAGCATCGATTCCGCGCGCGTGTGGATGGTTGACCAGGGCACCATCGCCCTGTCGCGGTCGCGCGAAGCCAGTGAAACGGCCGAGATGGGCTCCCATCCCAAGGCTTGAAGGGCCGTTGCACGTCAGTGCGGTACGCCTGGCCGATACGGCCCAAGAGTGTTTCATATGCGCCTCGCTATGGCGCTCGGATTCCCTGCGCTTCGTGGCATGCGTGGCGTTTGATGTCCTCCCAGTGAGGCTTTTCCCATGACCTACCGCGTGCTCCTGCTCCTGTGCGTCGTTCCGGCCCTGGCCTGCGCGGCGGAAACTGGCGGCTCGGGCGGGACCAAGACCACCAGCACGCCCAAGAAGACCACCACCACGACTACCTCGCGCCGCCCGGCAACCACCGCCCCGGCCAGCACCAGGTCGACCGCCACCAGCTCGCGCACACCCAAAGCGGCGCCGCGCAGCGCGGTGGCGCGCAACGCCCCGGGAGTCAATACCTCGGACACCGTCTGGCGGCTCCAGCTCGGCTATGGTTTCACGAGCGAGAACCTGACCTACAGCGCCGACGCCACCCCCGACGCCGCGCCGCTCCCCGGCTACGCGGCCAAGTCGACGTCGTCATCCCAGAGCGCGAGCGCCTCGTCGATCCGCCTGGACGTGGGCCCGATGTACGGCGTCCATCCCGCCAGCCGCGGCCAGGAATACGGCTTCCTGTGGGGCATCGATCTCGGCTTCTCCAGCTACAAGAAAGTCGGATTCACGCTGCCGATGACCGATGCCGATACCACCGCGACCACCCAGAACGGCAGGACCTTCAAGTCGGACTCGACGTTGCAGACGGTCGCGGTCGGGCCATCCGCTGGCATGGCGTGGGAGATCAGCCCGCAGCTATCCGTCGAGACGCTCGGCTTCCTGCACCTCGGCATCCTGCACTCGAGCTACACCTCGGGCGAGAACAACGTCTACGGCAAGAACGCGCCGCTCGCGCTGTTCAACAACGACCTCTACAACCTCTACTACGATCTCGGCGTCAAGGTCGACCTGGCGTATCGCTTCATCAACGGCTGGGAGATGATGGGCACGCTCGGGTACATCTACGGCCAATCCCTCAAGGGCAAGATCAGCGACAGCGTCACCTTCTATCAGGGCGCGGCGAACGCGCAGACCGGCTCGTACAACGAGCAGCTGCAATACAAGATCACCGGGCCGTTCCTCGATCTCGGGGTCGGCTATAGCTTTTAGTTGGGGGGCTACGGCCCCCCAACATCGCGCTCTGCGCTGCCCCCCGGGAAGGAACGGGAAGGGTGGGATGGGAGCATGGCGCTGCGCGCTGCTCGGATTCGCGAGCGCGAACAAAATATCTTTCCGCAGTGCGGTCGAGCAGCGCCTCTGGCGCCTGCTCCCAAAATCCAACTGCTCCCTGGCTTCTGGGGGGCAGGCCGGAGGCCGATGTTGGGGGGCCGTAGCCCCCCAACTGACAGTCACCAGCCGAAATCGAGGGTGAGGTAGGCGGACAGGTCCTTGTCGCCGTCGAGTTGCTGGGCGACGCCGAGGCCGGGATTGAAGAGGGCGTACCAGACCTCCCACTGGGCGTGGAGTTCGCCGCCGACCGAGCGGAACCAGGTGCCTTGTCCGCCGATTCGGTTTGGCGAGACCTTGGCGACGTCGTAGAAGCCTTCGAGCACGAGTTGGCGGAACGCGAATGGCGAGGTCGAGAATCCTTCGAACGGGCGCCAGATCGGCAGGCGATAGGCGCCGCTGCCGGCGAGCAGATAGTCGCCCACCGCGACGGTCTTGGGGTAGCCGCGCGGCAGGGTCGTGCCCATGGCGCCGCCGACCGCGAACTCGCCCTGCAGCCAGCGGTCGCCTTCGCTCCAGCCGACGATGCCGCCGAGGACGATCTGGTGGCTCTGCGATGGCCACACCGTGATCACCTTGGTGCCGCGGCCGAGGATGCGGTCGCCGTCCTTGTGGCCGCCGAAGCCGCTGTGCCGCCAGCTCACCGCGAACTCGTCGCCGTCCTCGCGCGTGTAGCTGGTGGGGAAGAAGGTGCTGTCGTCGTAGGCGACGGTGGCCTCGACATACTGCTCGCGACCGATGAACGGTGGGCGGCTGATCAGCGGCAGGGTGCGGTAGATGTCCTCGGTGCGCCGGATGCTGCGATGATCGGCGTAACCAGCGGCGACGTATGCCTGGTGGCGGCGGCGGAATCCCTCGAGTCCATAGCCGATGCGCGCTTCGCCATCGGTCAGCTGCTCGCCGTAGTCGTGGGTGCGGGCGAGCGCGTCGACGACCAGGTCGTTGTAGAGCAGCTGCGAGCGCCAGCCGACCACCGAGATGTCGAGCGGCCAGCCGCCATAGGTATAGCCGGCGAGACCGACGGCGCGGCCATCGACGATACCCGAGCCGAAGCTCGCCACGATCTCGTGGGTGAAGAGCTTGTCGGCGGCGGCGCCGATGACGCCGTAGCCGCCCTCGGGAACCACCAGCGAGGTCGGCGTCCAGAACAGCGGTCGGATCTCGAGCACGCCGTGGTAGCGGTGGGTGGTGAGCTTCGCCGGATCGCCGCGATCCGGCGGCAGAGAGAATACCGGCACATCGGCGCCGAGGCGGCCGGCGCCATCGTCGGCGGTAGGATGATCGCCGCCCTGGTCCGCGCCCGCGGTCGTGGCTGGTCCGGCGGGGTGGTGATCGGCTATCGCCCAACGCCGATCGCCAGCGCGCTTGACGGGCGCGGGGAAGGGAAGCTCGATGCGCGGCACCTGCTTGGGCCACGTGGTGGGGTCGTTGGCGATCCTCGCCAGGTACGGCCCGTGGGTGTCGAAATCGATGAGCGCGAGCTCCTTGCCGTCAGGGCTCGGCACGCAGGCGATGACGCCACCGATGACGTTCGTGACCGGCAGCAGGTCAGAGGGATGGGCCGCGTCGACCACGTAGGCATTGCACACGCCGCTGACATCCGAGCACATGAACACGCGCTCGCCGTCGGCTGTCCACGCGGGATGGATGATGCGGCCCGCGACCTCGGCAAGCACGGTGCGCTTGCTGGCGTCCATGAGCGGCGCGAGCACCAGGCGCGAGCCCTTCGCATCGGTCTCCACCCACGACATCTCGTCGTGCCCAGGGCGGAAGCTCGGGCTCCATGGCGTGCCCTCGGTGGGGACGCGGACCCAATCTGAATTCTTGTCGGCGCTGAACCATCCGTGGCTGTGGGTATAGGCGGCGAGCACGATCTCCTGCCGTGCAGCCGGCAAGAGACGCACGGCGGTGACCTGGTACGCCGAGAAGCCAGCCTTTCCATCATCGACGATCTTCCGCACATCGGGCTGGAGCATGCGTTTGCCGTCGAGCATGCAGCGATCACCATCGGGGGTGACGATCACCACGTGGCTGCGCGACCACGGATTGGTGCCGACCGGCGTCTCGTTGAACACCAGCGTGCCGTCGGCGAGCGAGCGCGCCTCGCCCATGGCGTAGGCCGACCAGCCGGTCTTGTGGATGTCCGCGCCGCCATCCTTCGCGGTGGCGATCGTGGAGAAATACGGGCGGTCGAAGGGATCGTCGTAGGCGGCGAAGAGCTTGCCGTCCCTGGTCCAGGCGGGCGAGGACACCCTGGAATCGTCGGGTGTCAGCCGCTTGGTCGCCGTGATCGGCTGCGATGCGAGGATGTGCAGCTGTTCGGCCTGCTCGCGAGCCAGCGCTTCGCGCGCCTCGGCGATCATCGTGCCGTGGCTCTTGCCCAGCATGGGCTCGGGCGCGCCGTCGAAGCAGAACGCCCAGCGATGCTCTTGGCGCTCGATCAGCTGCCAGATGCTGGCCTTGTCGCCGTACGCGCCGTCGAGATAGCGCAGGTACGCCATGCCGTACAGGTAGGTGCGGGTGCCGAATGGCCAGCGCTGGTAGGTGATGCGCCAATCCGCGGGCTTGGGGATGCCCTCGGGCGAGGCGGCGTCGAGGCGCCACACCATGTGTGTCAGGCTGTCGCGCCCGCGTCCGCCCCACGGGCTGCCCGCGGGCGCGTACACCGTCTCGGCCCACTGCGCGCAGCCCTCGTGCCAGAACGACGGCATGGTCTGGTGCGCGGGCGTGCTCAGGTATGCGAAGATCAGGCTGATCACGTCGTTGGGCAGGATGCGCCCGAAGATCGCCTCGAGCACACGCCGGAAGCCGTTGAACTGGCGATCGTTCGAGAGGTGGTGCGTGAGCTCGTGGGTGAGCGTGCGCTCGAGCTCGCCCTCGCCGGTGAAGATGAACGATGGCTGCGTCGCCGGTGCGAGATCGATGTCGATGATCGGGAATGGCGTGACCGTCGAGAAGCCGTTGTGGTCCTCGGTATCGTCGGAGAGCAGCAGCGTCAGGCGATCGTGGATGTGGTAACCGGCGTCATGAGCCAGGGTCACGTAGATCACCTCGGCCCGCGCCACGAATGGCTTCAACGCTTCGACCTGGTGCGCCGGCACCAGCACATGCAGGTGCTCGCTGTCGATCACCGCGTACCCGCGTCCCGGCTTGATCAGCGCATCGCTCGCCGAGCAGGCAGACGACAGCAGCACCGCGAACAGGCAGGCGAGGAGGATGCGGGCACGATTCATGGCCGGCGTTCTACAGGCCAACCCCCGTCTGCGGTAGCGCATATCCCCATCGCCTCCGCACCTGCAGTACTTCAGAGTACTTCAGGTACGTGGAATTCCCGCACCGCTCGATATGAATCGCTTTCGGGCAGTCGTCGAAGGGGGGATCGAGGGAGAACTACGCGCAGCCTCGGATGAATCATCCGGGCGCAAACCGGGACCCCAAGGCGGCGTCGGCGACCGGTCACGCGCCGCGAAGAATGGGATTCAGCATCGGGGCGTGAGCACGTAGGGGGCCCCGAGGTGGCGTCGGGGGCGAGAGCCCCGGGTTTCAAGCCGTTGGGATCGCCGCAGGCGATCTAGCGCCGCCAGGCGCGCGCGCCGCAGAGCGGCGCGAACGGCCTAGAGGCCGAAGAACCAGCACGCGATGCGCACCATCCACGCCTTGTTCGCGACCTTGCCCGCGCTCATCAGGCGGCGACGCTCGAGCAGCTTGGCCATCAGCCTGGTGCGGAACTGCACCGTCGCCACGTGCATGAGGATCGCGAACAGCGGCGCGCAGGCGAAGCCGAGCAGGGTCTTCCCGAGATAGCCGGTGTGCGACCACAGGCTCAGGTACAGGAATGGCACGTCCGCGGAGCGCTGTGCGAGCGATGTGAAGCGCTCACCGATCATCAGCTCGGGCCCGGTGAGGGTGAGCGCGAGGCCCTTGCATAGCGCCATGAACAGCAGCACCGAGCCGAGATGGCAATTGACGATCAGCGCCACGAACAGCACGCACAGACCGAGCGGGCACGGGCCATGGCTGAGCGGCCAGATGGGCATGAAGCCGAGCAACGTGCCGAGGAAGGTGCCGATGCCGACCTGCCATGGCTCGGCCTGCGAGGCGATCGAACGGATGAGATTGCGGAAGAAGCGATAGAGCGTGTACATGTCGTGCTGGGCTATTTCTTGGGGAAAAGGCTCTTCGCCTTGTCGACGGCGCTCTTCACCTCGGGATTCTTCGCGCCCTGCTGGTCGATGACCTTGGTGGCCTCCTGCTGCGCCTTGTCTCCGACGAGGTTCTTGGCGGCGTCGAGCGCGCTGCCCGAGAGCACCTGCTTGACGCCGCTGTCGGTGATGGTTGGCGAGTACAGGGTGCCGCCGAGCTTCACCGGCCACGCGATGGGCTGGCCCTTGAGCTGGTTGACGTAGGTAGCGACCTGCTGCGCCTGCGCGCCGGCCTCGGCGGTAGGTTTCAGGTTCAGGCCGGTGATCACGCTGTCGAGTCCGCCGCTGAGGTCCCAGCCGGTCCAGGCGTTCTTCAGGCTCACCGAGGCGTCGCCGGTGGCGCCGTATTGCGCGTATTCCGGGCCTGCGATGCGCGGATCGTTCAGCGCTGCGAGCGGCACCTTGGCGGCCGACAACGCGAACGAGCCCAGCCCGCCGTTATCCTGGGTGCGGTCCAGATCGAGCGTCACCGGGCCGGCGCCCTTGGTCTCGATCTTGCCAGCGAGCGTCATCTTCTCGCCCAGGTCCTGGTCGAGCGCAACGTCGTGGCCCTCGAGCGAGAATGAGGTGATATCGAACGGCGATTCGTCGGGCAGGCCGACGTTGCCGCCTGAGATCGAGAGGTGGCGGATGAGCACGCGCGAGCTGGTGCGTCCGTCGCGGCGCAGCGGCTTGTACTTGGTGGCCTTGGGCCAGTCGGGATCGGCCTCGTAGGGATGATCGGGGACCTTCTGGCGCTGGTCTGGCGGCTTCTTCTCTTCTTCCTCGCGCTTCTTCTTTTGCTCCTCCTGCTCCTGCTTCTTCTTATCGGCGTACTGCTTGTACTGGTCCATCGCCTTCTGGTACCACTTGGCCCAGTCGACCTTCGACC
The DNA here is from genome assembly GCA_038231435.1 of Planctomycetota bacterium. Taxonomy (GTDB): domain Bacteria; phylum Planctomycetota; class UBA11346; order UBA11346; family UBA11346; genus JACCZE01. The sequence continues at coordinate 72,515 of JBBRLJ010000020.1, read as the reverse complement.
AGTCGGTGCCGCTCTTGTCGTCGGGTGCGCCGATCGGCGGGGTGCCGTCGGCACGGCGGCGCAGGCTGCCGGACATGCCCTCGATCACGACTTCGTCGAGGATCACGTCCCATTCGCGCCAGCTGTCCATCAACGCGATGTCACCGTCGAGTCGCGTGGCCGCCGCCGCTTCCTGGGTGGTGACCTTGTCGCCATCCATCGCGAACAGTTTGAGGTTCTCGCCGTGGATGCGTCCGCCGAGCAGGCTGACGTGGAGCGTGGCTCCCGGAGCGAGAGCCAGTCCGCGGTCCTTCAGCGCTCCAGCGAGTTTGCCGGCGATGTAGGGATCGAGCGCCAGCGGCACGACCAGGACGATCGCGGCGACCAGCACCACCAGCACGATCAGCAGCTTCCAGCGGATCAGGCCAGGGCGCTTCTTCGGCGGCTCGGACATGGCAGCAGCCGGTGCCGTGGCGGCGTCGACGGGTGGGGTGGGGGGGACTGACGGCGTCGCGGGATCGCTCATGTGCTCATCTCAACATCATAACAAGAATCATATCAAGACGGGGATCTTGGCGTTCTGTCCGCAACGCGGGCAGGACATCGATTCGCCGGACAGGCGATGGGCGATTGAGAACCAGGCACCGCATCCTGAGCAGGCGATCGCCTCTGGTGGATCGTTGGGGCCGCGCTTGCGCTCCTCACCGGCTGGAGGGTCGCCGTCCTCGGCGCCGGTCGAGACCTCGACCGCGGCTTCGGGCTCGCTGAGGTCGCCGCCGTGGAAGGTGAGGCGAGCATGGCCGACCTTGACCACGTCCTTCTCGGTCAGCGCACCCTTGCCCGAGACCTTGATCTTTCCGATCCAGGTGCCGTTGGAACTGCCCAGATCCTCGACGGACCAGCGTTCGGCATCCTTGCCGTCGACCTTGACCATCTCGCGGACGAAGGCGCAGTGCTCGCGAGAGATGCTGGTGTGCTTGATCGGGATGTCGGCAGCCGACGCGCGCCCGAGCACCATGCGCTCCTTGCCCAGTGCGGTGCGCGTGTAGCCTTCGGTTCCTTTGATGCGGACAGTGAGAAAAGCCATGGGTTCTCCTCGGTAAACTACGACCGACCCCCGTCAAGGCCAGCCTTCTTGTCCGCCGTCACCACGCTCGCCGACCGGCGACCGTGCAGGTCATACGGAGCTCGAGTGGAAAAGTTTACGACCATCCAGGCCCAACGCGAATGGAGCCGCGCGCGCAGGCGCGAGGGCGCGACCATCGGCTTCGTCCCCACCATGGGGGCGCTCCACGAGGGGCATCTCAGCCTGGTTCGGCAGGCCAAGGCGCGCTGCAAGACCGTGGTGGTGTCGATCTACGTCAACCCGACCCAGTTCGACAATCCCGACGATCTGGCCAAGTACCCGATCACCCTCGAGCAGGATCTGGCGATGCTGGTGGGCGAGGGCGTGGATGCGGTGTTCCTGGCCGATACCGCCGAGATGTACCCAAATGGCTACTGCACGTTCGTCGATGTGGTCGGGCCCCTGGCCGACACCCTCTGCGCGGTCGCCCGCCCGGGCCACTTCCGCGGCGTCTCCACGGTGGTCACCAAGCTCTTCCACGTCGTCGAGCCGGATGTCGCGGTGTTCGGCCAGAAGGACCTGCAGCAGGTGATGATCGTCAGCCGCATGGCGTCCGACCTGAACATGCCGATCGAGATCGTCGTCGGCGCGACCGTGCGCGATCCCGACGGACTCGCCATGTCCAGCCGCAACAAGCGGCTCGTCGGCGAGATGCGCGAGAAGGCCCTCGACCTGCCGCGCGGCCTCGAGCTGGCCAACCGCGCCTACAAGCAGGGCGAGACCAGCAGCCTCAAGCTCACCGAACTGGTCTACAACGAGCTCCTGGTCCACCCCGGGGTCGAGGTCGACTACGCCCACGTCATCAAGCTCTCGGGCTTCGTCGAGGTCGAGACCGCCGACGACGCCTGCGTGCTCGCCGCGGCCGCGTTCATCGATGGGGTGCGGCTCATCGATCACGTGCATCTCGGGGGAAAGCCGATTCCAGTGAAAGTGGCCGAATGAGCGGTGGCAGCGGTCCGTCCGTCGGACGCCAGACGTTCCCATGAGCATCGACGTCTTCAAAGGCATGAACGACGCCCAGCGCGAAGCGATCGCGCACATCGATGGGCCGCTGCTGGTGGTCGCCGGAGCCGGTTCGGGCAAGACCCGCGTCATCACCCATCGCATCGCCAATCTGATCCAGTCGCAGAAGGCGCGCGCCGATCGTATCCTGGCCATCACCTTCACCAACAAGGCCGCCGGCGAGATGCAGGACCGGGTGCACCGCCTGCTCGGCTTGAAGACGCCGTGGATCACCACCTTCCACAGCGCCGGGCTGCGCATGCTCAAGATCGAGAGCGCGCGGCTCGGCTTCGCGCATCCGTTCACGGTGATGGACGAGGACGAGCAGAAGAAGAAGTACAAACGCATCTTCAAGGACCTGAAGATCGATCCCAAGCTGATCGATCCGCGCAAGATCCAGTGGCGCATCAGCCATTGGAAGAACAACCTCACCAAGATCGACCAGGTGGTCCCCGCCGACGATAGCGACGAATGGGCGAAGAAATGCCACGCGCGCTACGTCGAGGTCTGCAAGGAGGAGTGCGTCGTCGACTTCGACGATCTGCTGGTGATGCCGGTGCGCATGCTGGAGCAGGACGACGACCTGCGCCGCAAGTACGTCGATCGTTTCCCTTACATCCTGGTCGACGAGTACCAGGACACCAACAAGGTGCAGTACCGCCTCATCCAATTGCTCGGCGCCCACCGCAACATCTGCGCCACCGGCGATCCGGACCAGGCGATCTACGGCTGGCGCGGTGCTGACCTCGACAACATCCTCAACTACGAGAAGGACTTCCCGGGCTGCAAGGTGGTGCTGCTCGAGGAGAACTACCGCTCGACCAAGGTCATCCTGCGCGCCGCCCAGGGCGTGGTCTCGCACAACGAGAAGCGCAAGAACAAGACCATCCGTACCGCCAACGAGGAAGGCGCGCCGCTGCAGATCCTCGCGGTGGACGACGAGATGGACGAGAGCTTCGCCGTCGCCGCGGCGGTCGAGCGCATGCACAAGGACGGGCGAAAGCTGGCGGATATCGCGGTCTTCTACCGCACCAACGCCCAGTCGCGCGTGCTCGAGGACGGCATGCGCCGCCGCGGGCTGCCGTACCGCATCGTCGGCGGCACGCGCTTCTATGATCGTCGCGAGGTCAAGGATCTGCTCTCGTACCTCAAGCTGATGATCAATCCCCGCGACCGCGACAGCTTCGAGCGCATCGCCAACATCCCGCGCCGTGGGATCGGCGAGAAGGCGCTCGAATCGCTGAACCTGCTCGCCGAGGATGAGACCGTCGGCGTGCTCGAGGTGCTCGAGCGCGAGGACTTGCTCGAACGCGTCGCCGTCGGCCGCAACACCACCCCGATGCGCGAGCTGTCGCGCGCCTGGCGGATGATCAAGGCGCTGCCCCTTGCGAACCCCACCGCCTGCGTGCGTGGCGTGATCGAGCTGACCAGCCTCGAGGAGCATTATCGTTCGACCGAGGACGCGGCCGAGGCCCAGGAGCGCATCGCCAACGTGCGCGAGGTCATCACCGCCGCCGAGCAGTTCCACGAAGCCGCGCCCGAAGGGGGGCTGAGCGGCTTCCTCGAGCTGATCTCCCTGGTCGCCGAGCCCGACGCCTACCAGGAGCGCAACCGCGCCGACCAGGTCACGCTGATGACCCTGCATGCGGCGAAGGGGCTCGAGTTCCCGGTGGTGTTCATCGCCGGCTGCGAGGACGGGGTGCTGCCGCTCAAGCGCATGGGCGAGACCGCCGACCTCGAGGAGGAGCGGCGCCTGATGTACGTGGGCATCACCCGCGCGATGAAGCACCTCTACGTCAGCCGTGCGCGCTGTCGCATGCAGTACGGCCAGACCTTCCGCAATCCGCCAAGCCAGTTCCTCGAGGAGATCCCGGCCGACTGCTTCAATGCCAAGGACGCGACCGGTCGTCACCCGGTTCCCGAGGCCACGCCACGGTCGATGTCGGGGGGCTACAGCTCGATGTCGCAGGCGATGCGCGCGGGCGTGCTGGTGAAGGGCTCGGATCTCAGGCGCGCTCCCGCGCCCGCCGGCGAGGCCCACGTGCTGCCCGACGATCCGTACCGTCCTGGCGACCGCGTGGTGCACAGCATCTTCGGCCGCGGCGAGGTGATCGCCATGCAGGGGCCGCGCGATGGCCGCACCATCCGCATCGCCTTCGCCGACCACGGCACCAAGGAACTGCAGATGTCCTTCACCGCCGGGAAGTTGTCCAAGGGCTGACAGGGCTGGCCGCCCCTGGTCCCACCCCTTGTCGAGCATCCGCTGTACCGCGCTGGGTTTTCCGCGGCTTCCGGCCATCATCGCGCATGGTCGAGTCGTTCATCGGTTTCTTCATGGCTCTCTCGGGGTGGTGGGTCGCGGGCGCGGTGTTCGGGCTCGCGCTGGTCGAATGCGGGCTGTTCTTCGGCTTCCTCTTTCCTGCCGAGATCGCGGTGATCCTCGGCGGCGTGCTGTGCTCGCGCGGCCATGTCGAGCTGTGGCAGGCGATCCCGGCAGCGGTGCTTGGCGCGATCATCGGCGACAGTCTCGGCTACGCGCTGGGCATGCGCTTCGGCGGCCCGTTCCTCGAGCGCAAGATGGGCAAGCGCTGGCTCGCGGTCCAGCAAGCCCTCCAGCGCCACGGAGCCGCGGCAGTGTTCTTCGGCCGCTTCTCGGCCTTCCTGCGCGCAGCGATACCGTCGGCCGCAGGCGCCGCGGGCATACCGTACCGCAAGTTCCTGCTCTGGAACGTCATCGGCGGGGTGGTGTGGGGGACCGGGTTCACCCTGCTCGGTTACGCCGGAGGCGAGAGCTACCACGCCGTGCTGGCATACGCGGGCGAGGCCGGATGGATCGTGCTCGCGCTGGTCGTGGTAGTCGTGGTAGGCGCCGTGATCTGGCATCGCCGGTCACGCCGCCATGCCGATGCCGCCGCGTCGTCGCCGCACTGAACGACGCGCCGAGCGCATCTCCACGAGCGGACGACCCTCGGCGTTCGCCGCCGCTACTCCATGTCTGGCACCGGGATCGCCTGCTCGCGGGCGTGCGCGATCACCGTACGGCCGCCATCGGCATCGCCTTCCTCGCGGCAGCGCCAATAGGCCTCGAGCACGTTGCTGGGACTCGAGGGGGCGAGAGCGAACTCGAGATCCATCAGCAGTCCGCAGACGTGGTCGGCGGTCTGCGCGCGCGTGCATTCCGCGGCGCCCGCGGGATCGACATGCTCGAGCAAGGCCCAGTCCAGCGGATGGGCAACGCTCGGCAGCGCGCGCATGCGCTCCACCACCAGCGCCGCGGCGCGGACGAAGTCGGCATCAGCGGCCATGGCGCCGCGCGCGGCGGTCGAGCGGGCCATCGCCACCGGCAGCAGATGCCGGTGCGAGAGGAACGTGCGATGTGTCTTCACCAGCGTGGCGTATTCGCCGTCGGAGGCTGCGAGACGCTCTCCGGCACGGAAGACCAGGCACTTGATCAGCGCTCGCCAGGTCGCGGCCGACTCAGCCGCGGCATGCGCCTGCTCGGCGAGCCGCACGCAGGCGTCGGCGTCGACCGCCTGGCCCAGGTGCCAGCCAGCGAGCCGCGCCTCGATCAGTTCGATCGCCGCGGCCGCGAAGGTGGGGCCGCGGTCGGAGAATCCCGGCTGACCGAGGATGGCCTCGAAGCGCTTGGCCTTGGCCTGCGCCGCGGCCAGGCGCTTGTCGCGGTCGCGGCCGGCGATCGCCTCGGCGAGGGAGTGCGCGCCGGCGGCGAGATCGACCTTGGCCTCGGCCAGCTTCGCCTTCATGGCGGTCAGCGCGACGAGGTCGCGGGTCCTGGCGAGCACGCCCAGGCGCAACGAGTACGACATCGAACCACGCGGCGCCAGCACCGCCAGGCGATCGCAGTAGGTCATGGCGCGCAGGGTGTCGGGGTTCTCGGTGAACGTCTTGTCGACGGCGATCCGCCCAGCCTCGTCGTGATAGAGCAGCTCGAGCAGCGACAGGTCGCCATCGAGATGCAACGCGCGCTGGTCGATCGCCGTGCCGATGGCGTCGATGGCGCCGGCCTGGATGAGGTTGTAGGCGAGATTCTGCTGCAGGATGGTGTCCGCGGGGAGCAGCGCGAGCGCCTCCTCCATCATGGCGTTGCCGCGCGCGAGCATGGCGCGGTCGGAATCGATCTCGAAGAGGCCGAGAGCCGCCAGCGCGCCATCGTTGAGAGAGAACGCCGACTTCGGGAACGAGGTGTAGGTGTCGAGCGCGCGCTGGAGCATCTGCCTCGCGTCGCCCTCGCGCCCCGACTCCACCGCGATCATCCCCTTCGCGTAGTCGAGCGGCGCCGCCACCATCGGATCGCCCACGTCGCACCGCTCCAGCCACTGCGCCCGGCCTTCGACGTCGCTCGAGAGCAGCGAGCGCATGCGCGCGGCAGCGTGCTTCAGCTTCTCCTCAGAGGCCGCTCCGTACGCCTCCTCGGCGAGCGGCCTGGCCTCGTCGTCGGATCCTACCTGGCGCAACGCCGCCGCCACTCCCAGCAGCGCTTCCGGAGCGCGTTTGCGGGCTGTGAGGAGATCGTCGAACTCCTTGCGTCCGTCGGCGGGCTTGCCGAGCCAGTACAGGACCTGGCCGTAGTACTGGCGGTATTCGTCGCTGTCTCCGGCGACTCCGCGGATGGCCAGGAAGGTCTTCTCGGCGGCCTGCAGCTCATCGTGGCGCTTGCCGGGATCCGTCATCGTTTGCGCGCGCTGGAGCGTGACGATGCCCAGGTCGAGCGCGACGGGCACGATCTCGGCGGCTTTCGCCAGCGCGGCTTGCGCGGCCGCGAGAGCCGGGTCGCGCTTGATGTACGCCATCTCCCACTCGTCGACGGAGCGCCCCTGCTCGTCCTTCGACTTGCTCTTGTAGGCGCTGTACCAGGCCTCGCCCGCCTGCCCGTCGTTCAACGCGGCGTTCGCGGCCTTGGCGGCGGTCTCGAAGGCGGTGTGGTACGCCGCCTCCGCGGCCTTCAGGCCGTTCAGGCGTTTCGCGCAATACTCGGAGAGCAGCGGGAACGATTCGGTGAAGCGGCCCTGGCCCGCATAGATCCTGCCGAGGATGCGCGCACCCTCGAGCGCGCCCAGACGCGTGGCATGGGGCGCGAGCAGCTGCTCGCAGCGGGCGACGTCGCCTCGCGCCTCTGACACCTGTGCGAGCCGCGAGGCCCACTCGGGGTCGTCCGGATATTTGGTGACCAGCGCCTCGAGCAGGTGCTCGCGCTGCGCGCCGAGGTCGCGCTTGGGATCAATGCGCGCGACGTCTTCGAGCATCGCCAGGGCATCGGCGGGATCGTCTCCCGCATGCGCCCCGATCAGGATCATGGCCTGCTCAGCCAGTTTCGGGAAGGTGAACGATGGCTCTCGCGCGACGTCCGAGATCCCGGCCAGCTGGTGCACCGCCTTGGCGGCGATCGCGAAGGGCGCCTTCGCCAGGCCGCCTGACACCAGCGAGGCGAGCGCGTGCTTCGCATCGACCGAGCGCGAGGTGGTGCCGGTGGCGACGCGGTGATAGTCGGCGATGGCGGCGCCGAGGTCTCCACCGGCTTCGGCGCGCGTCGCCTTGGCCATCGCGATCGAGGCCTGATGCTCGGGCGATTCCAGCCAAGCCTGGAATTGGAAAACCCCGACGAGCGAGGCGATCGCGATCACCAGCAGCAGGTTCCAGCCCTTGGCGAACGCCGAGAGCGGCTGCTTGCCCAGCACCTGCCACCCGCCGCGGGCATCGGCGACGCGGAAGGAATCGATAGCCAACAGCGGGACGAAGACCGCGCACAGGCATCGCGTCTTCACGTAGGTGCCGGTCTCGGCGTCGCGATCGCGCGAGCCGTAGAGGCCGATGCCGCAGCCGTTGACGCGGAACAGCGTCGGACTGCCCTTGAGCGGTGTCATGTCGGGGAATCGTTCACGCAAGTCGATGTCGGGCATGGCTTCTCCTCTGATCCAGGCTGCGCCGGAGGTCTCGCATGGTGTTGGGTGCGTCTTTCCGACAAGGGCGGATATGCGTCATCCTGCCGGTGTTTACTTGAGTCGCGTCCCGTCCGGCCATCATCGGGCCCACCGGAGCCCACCATGAAGACCTTCATCCTCGCCATCGCCCTGTTCCTCACCGCCTCCTCGACCTATGCCGCCGTCGAGTACGTCGTCCCCGACATCGACCACGCCGACCTGGTGAAGGCCATCGCCGACAAGAAGGTGGTGCTGCTCGACGTCAACGGCAGCGAGTCGTTCGCCAAGGGCCACATTCCCGGCGCCATCGATTACGCCGTCGCCAAGGACAAGCTCGCCGACAAGCTGCCTTCCGACAAGGGCGCCTTGATCGTCGCCTACTGCGGAGGCCCCCAGTGCGCCGCCTACAAGCAGGCCGCCGCCGCCGCGGTCGCTCTCGGCTACACCAACGTGAAGCACCTCAAGGAGGGCATCAGCGGCTGGACCGATTCCGGCGCCAAGGTCGAGTCTTCCGCAGGTGCCAAGGCCTCGAGCGAGAAGCCGGCCTCGGGCGCTAAGCAGGATTGAGAACTCGGTCGAACAGTCGAGCACGCGGCGGGCTTTCCCGCCGCGTGCTTTTTTTGTGTCATGCGTTCATGCAGCGCGCTGGTCAGGATATGGCTAACGCACACTCGCGAGCCGACGCCGTCAGGCGGCTTGTCTCGCCGCCTCCCTGCGCACCATGGCCGCATGATGCGGCGCGAACTCGGTACCAGCGGTCTGACTATCTCGCTGGTCGGCGTCGGCACCTTCGCAGCCGGCGGCTGGATGTGGGGTGAGCAGGACGATGCCGATTCGCTCGCCGCGCTGCGCGCCGCCCGCGCGGCCGGAGCTACCTGGATCGACACCGCGCCGATCTATGGCTCGGGTCGCGCCGACCGCATCGTCGGCACATTCCTCAAGGAGCTGCCGTCGGCGGAGCGCCCGCTGGTGTTCACCAAATTCGGCCACCGCCTGGTCGACGGCCAACGCCACACCTCGGGCGCGCGCGCCCAGGTGATCGCCGATTGCGAGCAAGGCCTGCGCGACCTCGGCGTCGAGGCGATCGATCTCTTCCAGCAGCACTGGGCCGCGCCCGAGCCGATCGCCGAGACCGCGGCGGCATGCGCCGAATTGCTGAAGTCCGGCAAGATCCGCGCCATCGGCGTGTGCAACTATTCGCTGGAGCAGCTCGAGGCGTGGCGCCTGACCGGCGTTCCGCTGCACTGCGTGCAGACGCCGTACAGCATCGTCAAGCCCGAGGCCGCCACCACCATCCTGCCGTGGTGTGCCGAGCACGGCGTGGGCGCCATCGCCTATTCCCCGCTGCACCGCGGCTTGCTCTTCGACACCTGGAAGGAGGGGCACGCGTTTCCGGCGGGTGATCACCGCGGCGAACGGCCCGATTTCCGCGGCCGGCGCCTCGCGCGCTTTCTCGAGGCGGTTGCCGAGCTGCGCGCCGTAGCCGAGGAGGATGAGATGAGCGTGCCGCAACTCGCGATCGGCGCGCTGATCTGCACCGAGGGTCTCACCGGCTGCATCGTCGGCGCGCGCAACGCGGCGCAGGGGGCCTTCATCGGCGAACTCGGCACGCCGATCAAGGCGGCGCAGATGGAGCGCGTCGAGGCGATCACCGCGCGACTGCTCGCCGATCTCGCCGTCATCGGCGATACCTGAGCTCGGTATGGCTCGCTACGCCCTACTGCTGGCCCGCCTCGAATCGCCTTCCGCCGCACGCCTGGCGCGCGCCTTCGACGCCAGTGGCGCGCGCGCGCGCCTCGACGCGCCCACCGTCGCGCACCTCGCCTTCGGCATCCTGCTCGACAACCTCACCGCGACCGCTGCCAGCAAGCTGCACCTCGCGCTCGAGCACGAGGGCGTGGCGGTCGACGTGGTCGAGGAATCGCTGCTGCCCGCGCTGCCGCGCCGGCGCGTGCTCGCGCGCGGCCGCATCGACGCCGAAGGCATGACCTACTTCACGCCCTTCGGCAAGGAACGCCAGCTGGCATGGTCGTCCATCGACATAGCCGCGCTCGGCAGCGTCAGGCGCAAGCCCCGGCACGTGGTGCGCTCGGTGATCCCGGGCATCGAGGAGGATCTCGAGACGGTGGAGACCGAGGATCCCACCACTGCCGAGGATCTGGTGATCGATCTGGTGTCGAGCGGGGAGCGCCAGGCGCTGCGCATCATCGCCGACGACTTCCTCTACGACTGCCTGGGCGGGCGCATGCGCGCCCGCGCGCGCGACAACTTCCCCATCCTCGCCCGCGACATCCTCGAGCGCTGCGAGGTGCTGCCCAACCGCGGCGCGGCGCGCTTCCTGCTCAAGCATCCGGATTACTTCACCTATCCGTCATGGGCGGCGTTCGACGAAGAGACGCGCTGGCTGCTGTGGCGGGTCACCGATCGCCAGCACGCCTCCGCGGAGCCGCCCCGGCCGTCTGAATCGACCAGGGCGAAGCGCAAGCGCTGAGCACGCCGCATCTTTTCAGCGGTCGGGCGTGGCCTTGGGCTCCGCCTCGCAGATGACGATGCGCAGGCCGGTGTAGGCGTTCCTGGTTCCGGGCGGCAGCCCGTGACGCGCGCCGCTGCGGCAGCGTTCAGCGGGCAGGTACCAGGCTCCACCGCGGCACACCGACATGCCGCCGGCGGTCTGCTCGGGATCGACGATCGGCTCGCTGGACTGTCCACTGAACTGCGGCTGGATCCCGTCCCACGCATCCGAGCACCATTCGAGGACGTTGCCGTGCATGTCGTAGAGACCCCAGGCGTTGGGCGCGAGGCTGGCCACGGCGTGTGAGCGCGGTGGTGGATCTCCGGAGTTCGTCTCCGCCACCATCGAGGCGTAGGCGTGGGCGACGGTCTGCTCGACGCCAGGTTCGCCTACATGCTTGCGCCAGGCGTCCAACAGCGCTCCCTCGGCCGCCCACCCGCGGCCGGCGATCATGTCGGAGCCGGCATACGCCTGCCCCGACCCGGCTCGGCAGGCGTATTCCCATTCCGCCTCGGTGGGCAGACGCACGGCCGCGCCGGGAAGCCGGCGCGCCAGCGCGGCGAGGAAGTCGCGGCAGTCGTTCCAGCTCACGCTCTCAACCGGCAGCTCGCCGGTCGACGCGGCGGTCGACGTCGAGGACGATCCTCCGGGTGCCGCTGGGCGCTCCGCGATGAACGCGCTGGGATCGGCGTGCATGATCTCGCGCCAGAGCGCCTGGGTGCATTCAGTCGATTGCAGGTAGAACCCGCGCGTGATGGTCACGGCGTGGGGAGTCTCGCCGGGGTCGCGGCCGGGCTCGTCCTCGGGGCTACCCATGCGAAACGTGCCTGGCGGGATCCAGCGGAAACGTGAACCTGCGGACCCGAGCGTGAACTCGGCCCAGCGGCCGTGCGCATCGGTGCCGGTCGCACTGGCCCAGACCGGACCATCGCTCGCGGGCTTGGCCGCTGTCGCGTGCTCGATGCGGGTTCCACCCTGCATGGATACGACCACGACGGCCAGCAGCACCGCCACCGCGACCAGCGCCAGCAACTTCATCGCCAGGGGATTCACCGACGGCAGCGCCATGCCCGCAGGGGCGGCGACGGCGGCGCGCGGCTTCATGCCCGCGGGCGCTGCCGCGAAGGCGGTCGGGGATGTCGGCGACGGCGCGGGCGGAGCGGCGCCGGCGTGCAGCAAGGTGCGTCCGGACATCGCCCGCTCGAGATCCTGGATCAGCTCCTCGGGCGCCTGGTAGCGAGCCGCGCGGTCCTTGTCCATGGCCTTGTGGATGATCGCGACCAGCGCCGGCTGGATCAGCATGTTGTGCGCGCGCGGATCCGGCAGCGGATCGGTCAGCACCTTGTGGGTGATGACGTAGGTGGTGGCGCCGCAGTACGGCTCGACGCCGGTGAGGATGGTGTAGAGCGTGGCGCCCAGGGCGTAGATGTCGGCGCGTATATCGATGTCGGCGACGCCGCGGATCTGCTCTGGCGACATGTACGCGGGCGTGCCCCACGACATCCCGGTCATGGTCATGCGGTCGGCGCCATCAGAGGCGCGCGCCAGGCCGAGATCGCCGATCTTCGGCTGGTTTGAGCGGTCGAGGAAGATGTTCGCCGGCTTGATGTCGCGGTGCACCAGTCCGGCGGCGGCGATGGCAGCGAGTCCGCGGGCGCAGCCGAGGATGATGACCGAGGCCTCGCGGTCATCGAGGACGCCGCGGCGGTGCAACAGCCTGGCGACGTCTCCCCCGGGCACATATTCCAGGGCCATGAACAGCCAGCCATCGTGCTCGCCAGCGTCGTAGATCGCCACCACGTTCGGGTGCGAGACCGCCGCCATCGCCTTCGATTCTCGCAGGAAGCGTTCCCGGAAATCGTGGTCGGCCGCCATACCCGGCTTCAGCAGCTTGAGCGCCACGGTGCGCTTGAGCCGTGCGTGGAAAGCTTCGTATACCAGGCCCATGCCACCGGCGCCGAGCTTGCGGTTGCGGCGATAGCCTAGGATCTCCAGCGGCGGTTCGCGCTCGTCCGTCACATGCACGTGCGCGGAGCGGATGGATTCCGCCGAGGCGGCGAGCGCGTCAACCGCCAGCGTGCGCGCGGTGTCGCCGCGCGCTGGCCCGCCGGTCACGGTGATCGGATCGACATCGGGCGAGGTCTCGCTCATCGCGCGCTCCTGCCACGAGTATGCACCGGTCGCGCCGCGATTGCCATGCGGGCACTTCTGCCCGGGCTCGCGGGGAGCGCTCTTCTCGCGGGATTCATGGGCAGATCTGCCCGGCGACCGCACCCGCCTGTCGGACGCGCCGCGGATCAGACCTTCGCTAGGGCCTGGTCCAGATCGGCGATCAGATCCTCGGTGTGTTCGAGGCCGACGCTCAGGCGGACGAGGTTCTCGCGGATCCCCAGCGTCTGCCGCTCCTCGGGCGACTTGTCGTAATAGCTCATCAGCGCCGGCTGCTCGATCAGTGACTCCGGTCCGCCCAGGGACGGGGCCAGGTAGGGGAGCTTGACCGCGTCGATCAGCCGCGATGCCGCCGGCAGATCGCCGCGTACGCTGAAGCTGATCAGTCCGCCGAAGCCTTTCATCTGCCGCATCGCGATGGCGTGCGCGGCGTGGCTCTCGAGCCCGGGATACCATACCTGCTCGACCTTCGGATGCTTCTCGAGGAAACGCGCGATGGCGAGGCCGCTGGCATTGTGCTGGCGCATGCGCACAGCGAAGGTTTTCAGCCCGCGGATGAGCATGTAGGCGGTGAAGGGACTGGCGAGCGCGCCGAACATGCCCTGGTGCTCGCGGATCGCCTCGATCAGACCGTCATTGCCGACCACCACGCCCGCCATCAGGTCGTTGTGGCCGCCGAGGTACTTGGTGGCCGAGTGCACGACCAGGTCCACGCCGAACGACAGCGGCTGCATATTGTAGGGTGTGGCGAGCGTCGCGTCGACCAGGGTCTTGATGCGCCGTTCGCGGGCCAGGGCGACCAGGGCCTCGATGTCGATGCAGTTGAGGTAGGGATTGGTCGGGCTCTCGGTGATGATCAGGCGTGTGGTCGGCTTGCAGGCCGCGGCGATGCCGGCCACCGAGGGCTCGCAGCTGGTGTGCTCGACGCCGAACTTGGCGAGGAACTCGCGCACGAACACGCGGGTCTTGCGGTAGCTGTCGGCGGTGATCACCAGGTGCATGCCCGGACGGACCATGGCCAGCAGGGTGGTGACGATCGCCGACATGCCGGTCGAGGTCAGCAGCGCTGATTCGCCGCCGTCGAGCGCCGCGAGCTTGTCCTCGGCGACCTCCTGCGTCGGATTGCCGTAGCGGCCGTATTCCTCGCCGCGCTGGTGCTCGCCGCGGAAGTAGCGGTGCAGCTCGTCGGTGTCCTCGAAGGGATACGCGGTCGCCAGGATCATCGGCGTGACCAGCGAGTCGTGAGCCTTGTCACGCGGTTCCCCGGCGTGAACGGCGAGGGTTTCGATGTGGCCTTCGAGGCCATGACGCTTGCGGGCCATCGGCTCAGCTCTTCTTTCTGTCTGAATCGCTGTCTGAATCGCTGTCTGAATCGCTGTCGGAAATGTTTGCGGAATCGCTCGCTCGTCGGCCCTCGAAGCCAGACAGGACGGTGCCGGCGTAGTCGCGTCCGTCCCAGATGAAGGCACGCGCCACGCGCACTTCGCCAGGCCAGCATTCCATCACCACGTGCCACATCGCCGGATCGACCGGCACACCACTGGGTGCGGCCATGGCTTTGTCTTCTGCGCTGAAATAGGCGCCGCAGTCGATGTGACTGTGGAAGATCGCCAGCCAGCGTTCGCCCTTGGCGGCGGCCTCGTCGGCAAGACGGGCGGCTTGGCGTTCATTGAGCGAGAAGTAGTCGCGGCCGGTCTGGGGGAAGCCTTCGGGATCCTTGGCATGGAGGCGATCGGCGAGATTGTCCATGCATACCGCGCGGCATGCCTCGTCCGAACCGGCCTTCGCGAAGAGCAGCCCGCAGCATTCGCTCGGATACCAGGCGAAGGCGTGGCCCCTCATCTGGCGCGCGATCTCTGGAGGGATGGTGATCGAGGAGGTCGGCACGGAGGGCCACACCCTAGCCCGACCCCCTTGGCGGACAACCGGGAGGTGACTCGTGGCGCGCTCGGGCGGCGACAATCCATTGGTCGGCCCGCGCTGCCGCTGATAGTTTCCCGCGATGGCGGAACACCTCGACAAGGCCTTCACCGAGCGCGCGGTGGCGCGCGGCCTGGTCGGAGCCCAGGTCGCCAGCGAAGCCCTGTCCCGCGCCGACGCCACGGTCTCGGTCGCCGACCTGCTGGTGCAGAGCGGCAGCATCACCTGGGAGGACGCCGCGCAGCTCACCGCCGAGGTGGGCTCGGCCGAGCCGCCGGAGCTGGTCGGTGGCTACCACATCCTCGACAAGCTCGGCGCAGGTGGCATGGGCGCGGTCTACCGCGCGGTGCAGATGACGATGAAGCGCGAGGTCGCGCTCAAGGTCATGAATCCGTTCCTCGCCCGCGATCCGCAGTTTGTCGAGCGCTTCATGCGCGAAGCACGTGTCGCCGGCCGCATCAACCATCCCAACGTGGTCGCCTGCTACGACGCCGGCCGCGACCAGGGCCTGTTGTACATGGCGCTCGAGCTGGTCGAGGGCGGCGACGCCGCGCACCAGGCGAAGCGGGCGGGTGGGCGCCTGGCCGAGAGTGACGCCCTGCGTGTCGGCATCGATTGCGCGCGCGGGCTCGAGGCGGTCGAGGCCGCGGGGCTCATCCATCGCGACATCAAGCCGGCGAACATCTTCATCAATGGCGCCATCGATCGCGGCGGCTCCGCCAAGCTCGGCGACCTCGGCCTAGCGCGCAGCCGCGATGGCGACGAGCGCATGACCCATACCGGCGCGCCGATCGGCACGCCGACCTTCATGTCGCCCGAGCAGGCGCGCGGCGAGCGCGATCTCGACATCCGCAGCGACGTCTACTCCCTCGGCGCGACGCTCTTCGAGCTCTGCACCGGCCAGCCTCCGTTCAGCGGCGGCAGCATCTTCGCGGTGGTCTCCCAGGTCATCAACGGCCCGACGCCCGACGCTCGCCAAGCCCATCCAGGGGTGTCGCCGTCGCTGTCGGCGGTGATCGCGCGCGCCATGGCTCGTGCGCCACGCGAGCGCTACCAGCACGCGCGCGAGCTGCGCGAAGAGCTCGAGCGTATCCGCGCGGGCGAGCTGCCGATCGCGTTCCGCCAATCGCTCGGTGCGAACCTCTCCAGCGGGGTTCTGGTCCGTCCCTCGATCCCGACTCCCTCGTCGGCGAAATCACCCACCACGCGCCGGGTCGCTCGCCCGCGCGCGCGCGCGGGCGAGCGCCGCGCCGCCGCCATCGTGGTGGGGTTCGTGCTGGTCGCGACCGCGGGCGTGGTCGCGATCGGCATGCTTGCGCGCGAGGCGCCGCCCGCGCCGGACCCAGCGCAGGCGGGTTCGGGGCTGCCACCAGCCTCCACCCTCGATCAGGGAGAGCCCGAGCCGCCGTCGTTCCCGTCCGGCATCGCTCCGCCGGATGGCGCGCCGTCGCCCGCCCCGCCAGTCGAGCGGCCGCGACCCGCCGAGTCTCCGGCCACCGCCGCGCCCGTGCCTCCGGCGACCGGGCCGGGGACACCGGCAGGGGAGGTCTCACCGCTTCCATCACCTGCACCTGCACCCGCACCTGCACCGTCATCCGCCCCCGCCGTGGTGCCGGAGTCGCGACCGAGAGAGGCGCCGAAGGCACCCGCCCACGCGACGCCGGATGCGGCGGCGAAGGATCCGGCACTTTCCGGATTGCCAGTGCCGTCCGATCCTCCTCCATCGCTCCCCGAACCCGCTCCGTGAGCCGGCGCCCCTGGCATCGTCTGGCGTGGCGCGTATCGTCGGCTGCATGAGCCTGCGCGAGGATTTCGAACGCATCCGTGATGAGGGCGTGGCCGCCTTCGCGGCGGCGGGCACCGCCGACCTGGTCGAAGCCGCGCGCGTCGCCTTCATGGGCCGCAGTGGGCGCATGAAGGATCTGCAGAAGGCATTCGGCGCCGCCCCGCCAGAAGAGAAGCGCGAGCTCGGTCCGCTCTTCAATCAGGCCAAGACCGCGATCGAGCAGGCCTGCGCCGCCGCGCAGCGCGCGCTCTCGAGCAGCGACACGGATCAGGCCATCGATCTGACGCTCCCTGGCGAAGTCCGGCGCGTGGGCAGCGTCCATCCGCTCAGCCAAGTGGCTCTCGAGGTCGAGCAGGTCTTCACCAGCATGGGGTACGAGATCATCGATGGGCCGCATCTCGAGCTCGACGAATTCAACTTCGGACGGCTGAACATCCCGGCCGATCATCCGGCGCGCGATCACCAGGACACCTTCTGGCTCGATTCACCGACCTGGAAGGAGCCGAAGCTCCTGCGCACCCACACCAGCTCGGTGCAGAGCCGCACCTATCCGCTGGTCAAGCCCCCGTTCCGCAGGGTGGTGGTCGGCAAGGTGTTCCGCTACGAGGCGGTCGATGTCACCCACGACAATACCTTCACCCAGGTGGAAGGCTTCATCGTCGATACCGACATCACCGTCGCGCACCTGATCGGCACCATCCGCACCATGCTCTCCGCGGTGCTCAAGCGCGACGACATCGACGTGCGCCTGCGCCCGAGCTACTTCCCGTTCGTCGAGCCCGGCTTCGAGGTCGACGTGCGCTATACCAAGGCCGATGCCGGTTCGCGCTTCGCCAGCTGGGTCGAACTGATGGGTTGCGGCATGATCCACCCGCGCGTGCTCGAGAAGGGCGGCATCGATCCGGCGGTGTGGCAGGGTTTCGCCTTCGGGCTCGGGCTCGAACGCCTGTGCATGATCCGCCATGGCATCGGCGACATCCGCGTGTTCAACGGCGCCGATCTGCGCGCGCTGCATCAATTCGGGTCATAAGCCCCGCCGCGCCATGGCGGCGCACGCATAAGTCGCCACGAGATGTTACGAGAGGGTGCGGACGTGGATGACGTCCCTCCCGGATCTTGCCTGGCGAGTCCTGTTCCAGCGGCGTTTGGCGTCTATAGTCCAGCCATGCCTCTCGATCCTGAAGACGTCCAGGCGATCGGCCAGCTCCTCGACGAGCGACTCGGCGCGTACGACCAGCGCCAGCGCGCGCGCCGCCGCTGGTGGTTGTGGTTCTGGATCGTGCTGTTCATCGTCAGCACGATCGCCAGCTGGGTGACCGTGCAGCGCGTCATCGAGGTGGTGATGAGCAAGGCCACGGCGATGATGGACAAGGTCGACGCCGAGGAGCGCGACTTCGCGCAGGCCAAGGCCGTCTACCAGAAGCAGGTCGCGCACGATCAGCAGATGCAGAAGGAGCGTGCCGACGCCGAGCAGGCAGCGCACTATGAGAGCAAGCAGTCCAAGGCCGAATACGAGGCCGGCCTGATCCGCCAGAGCCTCGCGGTGTTCGCCAAGAGCGCGAAAGCCCAAGAGAAGGTCAAGAACCTCGGCGCCAGCAACGATCCCGACGACGATCTCAAGGCGCTCGAGGAGCTCAGCGGCACGCTGTCGCAGGGCACCAACGTGCTGATGCAGGTGCTGCTGCGCAATACCGACCCCGCCCACGATAGCGCCCAGGAGCGCCTCGAGGCCGGCGCCGACGAAGGACACCAGCCGTCCGCGGCGGATCCGGGGATGGATTCGGCGGTGTTGCAGAAATTCGAGGAATTGCAGCGCCAACTCGCCGCGACATTGCCGGAATCAGAAACGACCGCGCCGGATCCCGTCAAGGCTCCCGCCCACGATCAGGCGACCGGAACGCCGGCGTCGACTCATCCGTCGGATCCCAAGACTCCCAGATCTCCGTGAGTCGCGCCCACGCCGGGTCACCAGGCGTGGATGACCAGCCAAGCCGACGAACTCATCATCGGCTCGCACTCATATCGGAACGCCGGCAGGGTCTCTGCGGACGCTGCGACGGTCGTGGCCGCCGGCAAGCCCTCGGACAGCAGGGCGGCGAACGCATCCGCGTGCCGGCTGGCGTACAGACGGGCGATCCAGCCGTCGAGTCCCGGCGCATGCCCCGAAATCGATGTCGGCTCATCCGCGGGCCAGCGCACCAGGGTCTGGGCCGCGAACTCGAATGATCGTGGGGGAATGACGGGAGTCGCTGCGACGATGGTCGGCAGCGGTATCCGTGAGGCGGCGTCGGCCACTGGTGTCGGTCCGACCAGTGGCGTTACGGTAGTCGCCACCGGGTCCATCGGCATCGTCGCAGCCGGAATGGCGGTTTCGGGGGTCTCGACCACCGTGGGGGACGCTTCCGCCACTGGAACCGGAGTAGCGTTGGGCTGCGCAGCCACCGGTGCGGTAGCGGTGGGAGCGGCGATGGAATGCTCTGGTGCCATCACGAACCCGTGCTCATCGAGCACCGGCACCTGCACGGGGCCGTCGGAGAAGACCATCGACGTCCACGTCGCAAGGTCTGGCACGGCGCTGCCCAGGCGTACCCGTTCGATCCATGCCGCCAGGCGGGGGATGGCGGCGAGCCTCGCGGAATCGATCGCGATGGATCCGTCGTTGGCGGCGAGCGACGCCGGGATCGGCCCTGGCCGGAACGCATCCTCGGACGATCCGCGGTCACCCGATCCGGGTCCGCCGACCGTCTCGGTATCCGTTCCCGGGGCATGGGCGTCGGCCGCCGACCAGACCCACCATCCGGCAGCGATGATCAGCAGGGTCGCCGACACGCCGATCGCGCGATGGCGCGAGCGTCTGGAGGCCACCGCGGCGCGCATCTGGGCGCGCGAGTCCGCCGGGAGCCCAGTCGACATGACGATCGCAGTGGGCTCGCGCCGCGCCGCGGTGCGTACCGACGGGGTGGGAGGAGTCGGGGCGGGGCCAGGAGCCGCCGGTCGCATCGAGTGAATGTGCATCGGCCGCGGCGGAGCGACGTGCACGGGATCGCTGGATGCCGTGGTCACCACGGGTGCCGCTGGAGCCGATGTGGCCGCGTGCAGGATCGGTGCGGCCAGAGGCGGTTCTTCCGAGGGAATCGTTGGCGCCACTGATGGCGCGATGATCGGGTCGAGTTCGATGTCGTCGGTCGCTGACAACGCTGGATCGACGTTCGGCGCGACGTCCGTGCTCTGGGGTCCATCGACCAAGGCCGTGATCGGCGCGACTGACCGAGGTGCGGCCTCTGCGGTGGGCGGCACCGCATCATCATGCACATCTTCATCCGCGGGCGTGACGTCGAGGCGCACCGCCACACGATCGCCGATGCCCGGCATGGCATCGGCGAAGGCGGCCTGTTGAGCGGGCGACGCTTCGGGAATCGTCGACAGGATCGCCACGGGCACGGGCTGTCCGAGCTCGGCTGTCGTCGGAGCATCACCCGTAACGTCGGCCGCTACGTCAGGCTCGACAACCGCAGCCTTGGGTTCCGTCGGAGCGGAGCCGGGTGACGTCATGGTGACGTGCTCAGCCGGGGCTACGATCGGCGCCGGCGCGGCCTGCTCCACGGGGGACGGTTCCGCGAGCGTCGCGCTGGGCGTCTGAGCGATCTCCGCGGAGAGTGGTTCGGTGATGGCTGGAGCCGTCGGCGCGGGCTCAGGCGGCGGGAGGACATGGACTGCCTGGACGAGTCCATCGGGAAGCGCGCTTGCGTCCACCACGTCCGGTGCTGCCGCGAGAGGTGTCGATGTCGCGGGCTCGATCGGCGTGGCGGACTCGGCCAGAGCCGGTGCTGCCTCGGCCGTGGCGGGGCCCGCGACCGCAGGCGTGGACTCCGACGTCGTGGGTCCCATCGGCGCGGTGTCCGTGAGCGTTTCCACGCTCGCCGCCAGGGGAACGGCGGGGGGCTCGACCAGTGTGGGCTTGGGCTCGCGCTCCATCCGTTCCCTGGGCTGGCGCGCAGGCGCGCGCGCGGCCATCCACGAGGGAGCGGCCGGAGCCTCGACCGTGGTGGCCGGCTCCGGTTCAGCGGGCTTCGGTGGCGGCCACGGTTCGCCGCGGCGCTCGGCCAGGAAGCGCGCGAAGCCGAGTTCGATGTCAGCAGACCAGGCCAGCACCGAATCGACCCGGCTGGATTCCTCGAGCTCGCGCAGAAAGCGCTGCTCGTCGCTCTCCTGCGGCTCCTCGGGCGCTTCGCCGTCCTCGTCACCAGTCTCGGATCCCGGCGCGCCTTCCCAGGTGATCAGGGGCGGACGGCGCTGGCGGCGCTTGGCCTCGGGTTCCGGGGCGAAGGCGATCTCATGGATCGCGCGTTCCTCCTCGGCGCGGAAGCGCAGCTCGACGTCGGCGTATTGGCCGTGCTGGAGCGCCTCGATCCAGCGCTGGCGCACGCATTCGAGCAGAGCCATGAAGGTGGTGACGCGGGCGATGCGGTTGGGCTGACTCGCGAAGATGGCATTGAGCAGGCAGTGGCCGCTCGCGCGCAGATGCCCGAGCATCTCGGTGACGCGGCTCTCGAGCGGGACGTTGTCGTTGATGACCGTGCGCGGGCCGAGCCCGTTGATGCGCTTGAGCACCAGCTCCCAGGCGCTGGCGAGCGCGTAGGGATCGGCGTTGTCGAGATCGATGCCCTCGGCCTCCTCGGGATCCTCGGGGATCTCCTCGCGCAACTGGCGGACGTGGCGGCGGCGCTGGTGCTCCTCGCGCGCGAGCAGGTCGAGCGCCGCCTCCTTGAAGCGGCGATAGGCGAGCAGCTTGCCGACCAAGCCGGCGCGCAGATCGACGACATCCTCTTCGCCCGAGTCCTCGTCGATCGGAGCTTCGAGTGGCGGGGCGATCAGCCGCGCCTTGATCTCGAGCAGCGTAGCAGCCATGAGGATGAATTCGCCGGCGATGTCGAGGTCGAGCTCGTTCCACGCCGCCACGGTGTCGACGAACTGATCGGCGATGGCCGCGATCGGGATGTCGATGACGTCGACCTCGGCGCGGCGCACCAGGAACAGCAGCAGATCGAGCGGGCCTGAGAACGCTTCGAGCTCGACGCTGTGGCCGAGCTCGACGTCTCCCCGCCCATCGGCTAGTTCTCCGTCCGCGTCCCCGGCAGCCGTTGTTGGCCGCACGCCCCGCGCCTGGGTCTCGGCGACCTCGTGGCTCTCTTGAGTGGGCGGTGGCGGCATCGCCGCCAGCCTAGTGACCTCGGCCGAGGCGGAAGGTCGGACTTGCGGGGTTGGCGCCGACCCGGAACGAGCCCTCAGCGATCGAGCAGCCGGCGCAGGTGCTCGGGCAAGGCCTGGCGTAGGGAATCGGGCAGGATGTCCCGGTAATGGATCTGGTTCAGGCGGGCATGGAGCTCGACCGCCGTGACATCGTAGAACGACATGAACATGACATGGCGCGCGCGCCGCGAGACGTTTCGCGACGCGGAGTGGACGCACATCGGGTGGAACAGGATGAGGTCGCCCTCGTTGGCCAGGACCTCGATCGCCTTGCCGGTATCCACGCCGGCGGTGCGCATGACCTCGGCCTTGAAGGCGTCTTGGTCGAGCACGTCGAAGCGTTCATGGGGCACGGACAAGCGGGCGGAAGCCGCGTAGGTCTGGTGGTGGGAACCAGGCACCAGCGTCACCGCGCCGCCGCCGCTCTCGACGGTGCTCAAGGCGTGGACCATCTGCACGTAGATCTGCCGTGGCGTGGCCGCGAGATGCCGGGGGTAGAGCGCCATGTCGATGTGCCAGCCGGTCGGGCCGGGTTCGCCGCTGGAGGGATCGGTGCGGATCAGCACCTGCTCGGTGAGTCGCAGCTCGGTCGCGCGCAGCATCCGGATGGCCAGCTCGAGCAGCTGCGGGGTCACCATGTCGGCCATGATCTGACCGGGGATGGGATGGCGCAGGTCGTGGAAGCGCTTCTCGGCCGGCTCGTCCGCCTGGAACACCGGGCCGGCGATCGCGTCGACATGCGCGCGCAGGCGGGCGGTGGTCTCCAGGTCCAGGAAGCGCGGCACGATGGCATACCCGAGTTCGTCGAGCTGTTCCAGATACGGGTCGAAGCGGGCCTCATGCTCGCAGCCGGTCCGGGGGTTCCGGGTGTGATCGAGGGCGGTCGCCGCGTGCTTCGGCGAGGTTTCCTGGGAGAGTGTGCTGATCATGGCTCGCAGGATACCAGCCGCGTGGCGATGAACGTGCAGACCTCATATGATTCCGTGCTCGGCAAGGCGGGCATCGCCCTGCTGAGCGTCCACCGCCATCGCCTGGACGTCGCCCCCGACCGGGTGGGCAGGTGGGATAGGCACCGGTTCGAGTGCTGGACGCTGGTGTGGAGCGGCGCCCAGGGCTACCAGGCGCGCCGCGCGCTCAGCGGCCCATCCAGCGATGTGGTGTCCCGCCCGGGCCGATCCTGGGCGCTGCATGCGCCGGGGGTGGAATTCTTCGAGAGCCTGGACGCGCCCACCTCCGACCGCGAGGCGATGTGGCTGTTCTTTTCGCTCACGGGCCGGCTGACGCCGCTGACGTCACGGCCATTCACCCTGCTGCTCGACCACGACGACCGCATCGCGGATCTGGTGCGCATCATGCACGGCGCACAAGAGCGCGGCGCTCCCGGCGACGGGCTGGTCGCCCACGGCCTGCTGCTCGCCGTCCTCGGCGAGGTCCTCGCCTGCGCGCACGCCGGCGGTGCGGGCGACGACCGCGATCCCTGGCGGCTGCGCGCGCGCGAGTCGCGCGACCAGGAACCCGGACTGCTCGCCGCAGTCGACCTGCAGGTCTCGCGCTCGCCCGCATCACCGCCTTCGCGCGAACGCCTGGCCGCCGCGCTGGGCATGTCGGTGTCATCGCTGGCGCACCGCTTCCGCGCCGAAACCGGGATGACCCTGGTCGAACGCATCCGCTGGCTGCGCATCCGCGAGGCCAAGGCACGCCTCGCCGACCGCGGAGCCACGGTAAAATCCGTCGCTTCGTCGCTGGGATTCAGCAGCCCGTTCTACTTCTCGCGCGTCTTCAAGGAGGTGGCGGGGATGACTCCCGAACTCTATCTTTTACAGTGCAGGGGCTGACGGCCCCTTCGGGCTTTTTGCATGCAGGGGCTCCGCCCCTACGGCCCTTCGGGCCTACCCCACGGGCTTTGTCGGGGCTCGATTTCTCCGCTGCGCTGCGAAATCGTCGGCGGATCGGCGTTGCCGATTATATCCGCCGACCGCCCCTTGGCGCCCGGTCGCTGCGCTCCGGGTTAAAGGCGGCCGCCGCGCCCGCCGAATCCTGGTTTGCGTGAATATTGGCGAAGCCATCACGCAAACTTCTTGGCTCTTCGCGGCGCTCGGAGGTGTGACATTGAGGGTGGGGCCCGGCGGGCAGCTCTTGAAACTGACCCGAAGCCTAAGCTTTGCGCATGGTTCGAAGCCACTCGATCATTTTCTGCACCGATAGCACTGGTGGCTGGGGGCGGTGGAGCAGGCGGATGGTTCGCGAGACCGAGAGGTCGCGGATCGGGCGGGTGCTCAGCTCGAAACCCTGC
The DNA here is from genome assembly GCA_038231435.1 of Planctomycetota bacterium. GTDB lineage: Bacteria > Planctomycetota > UBA11346 > UBA11346 > UBA11346 > JACCZE01. The sequence goes on along the minus strand of JBBRLJ010000020.1, from coordinate 48,539 downwards.
ACGCAGCCGTCGGGGATGATGCCCAGGCCCAGGCCAGCGCGTACCATCGCCTTGATCACCTCGACGTTGGTCAGGCCCATCACCGGCTCGAACGGCAGCCCGGCCTTCTCGAAGGCCTGGTCGAGCAGGGTGCGGATGGTGAGGCCCTTGCCGAAGGTGACGATGCGCCGGCGCGAAAGTTCAGCCATGGTCGACGGGACCTGGTCGGCGGGCATTCCGGGTGGATAGGCCAGCACCAGCGGATTCTGGAACAGCCGCTCGCAGGTCAGCTTGGGATGCTCGGTGGTGCCGATCGCGACGTCGAGTTCATCGTCGAGGAGCATGGCCATCAGCTGTCCGCTGGGCAGGCAGGTGACCTGCACGTCGACGCGCGGATTGGCCTGCACGAAGCCGGCGAGGATGGGCGGCAGCGTGTAGATGCCGATCGAGTCGACGGTGCCGAGGCGGACCTTGCCGCTGACCTCGCCCTGGCGACTGCGCACCTTCTCAGGCAGCGAAGCCAGGCCCGACAGCAGCTCGCGCGCGCCTTCCGCGAGGATCTCGCCCGCCGGAGTCAGCCGCGCGCCCTGCGAGGTGCGTTCCACCAGCTGTGCCCCGAGCTGGCGCTCGAGCTCCTGGATTTGGCGGCTGATCGACGGCTGCGTCAGTCCGCGGGCACGGGCGGCCGCGCTGACCGAGCCGTGCTCGGCGATGGCGATCAGGCTGGCGAGCGCATGCGGGGACAGGTCGGGAACAGCCATGCGCCGAGCGTATGGCCCCTCCGGCGAAGGCCAGTCCAGCCAACTCAGTCGGCACCAGCAGTCGGCGAGGCTATCGGTGACAGGTACGACCGGCCCGGCTTGCTCGACGGCGCATCAGCCCAGCATGCGCGGGTGCGAGACTTGCAGGGCATGACCGTGGCGATCACCGGCGCCAGCGCCGGCATCGGCGAAGCGCTGGCGAGGGGACTCGCGGCGCGCGGGGCGCGCCTGGCGCTGTGCGCGCGGCGGCTCGAGCGCGTCGAGGCGCTCGCGCGAGAACTCGGCGTCGGCCATCTCGCGGTACGCGCCGACGTGTCGATCCCCGCCGATTGCGCCAACTTCATCGGCGCCGCCAGCCGTCATCTCGGATCGCTCGATACGCTGGTGTGCAACGCCGGCTACGCCATCGTGCGCACTGTGGCCGAGACCACCGCAGACGACTGGGACGCGATCCTGCGCGCGAATCTGCTCGGCACGACCGAATGCATCCGTGTGGCGATGCCGGTGATGCGGGCCCAGGCCGCGCGCGACGGCTGGCGCGGCCAGGTGATGATCGTGTCCTCGGCGCTCGCTCGCCGCGGCAAGCCCGACGCGGGCGCCTACTCGGCGACCAAGGCCGCGCAGCTGTCGGTAGCCGAGGCGCTGCGCGTCGAGCTCGCGCCCGAGCGCATCGCCGTGACCAGCGTCCATCCCGTCAACACCGCCACGGAGTTCACCGCCGTCGCCGAGCGCGCCGGAGGTCGTCCGTGGCACGTCTCGACCAAGGATCCGGTGCAGGAGGTGGGCACGGTGGCGCGCGCGATGATCGCCGCGATCGAGCGCCCACGCCCCGAGGTGTGGCCGCACCGCGCCTCGCGCTGGGCGCTGGGCCTGGCCGGGCTCATGCCCGGGATCGTCGACGGCATCTTGGCCCGCCGCCGCTCCTGATGCACTCGCGGTCGCACCCGACCTCGGTGTCGAGGGACTGGGCGCGGTGGGACTGAGGTGCGCGACGGATGGACAGATCAGAGCTGAGCACACCTCGGGGGTTGGTACGGATTGTGCCTATGGATGGGCGTAGAGGGTTTGCGCCGCCGACCCACGTCGTACCCTGTCTCGCCCTGGAGTACCCATGCGCCGACCCCTGTTCCTTTCCGCCACCTGCCTCGGCATCGCGCTGCTCGGCGCGCCCGCATGGGCAGAGAACGCGCTGCCCAGCAAGGCTGATGTCGAGACCGTCATCGACGAGGCGCAGGCCTGGCTGCTGTCGAAGCAGATGGCCGACGGCACCTTCGCCAAGGATCAGTACGCCCTGGGCATCACCGGACTCGCGACCCAAGCTTTGGCGCTGCAGCCGCACGGCTTGCCCGGCAACGATCCCGCGCTCGCCAAGGCCTTCGCTTTTCTCAAGTCGAACCAGCAGCCTGATGGCGGCATCTACAGCAAGGAGCAGGGGCTCGGCAACTACTGCACCTCGATCACCCTGATGGCGCTCGCGGCCGCGGGCAAGCTCGACGAGGAGAAGGCGCTGGTGAAGAAGGGTCAGCAGTACCTCTTCGGCATCCAGATCGCCGATCCCAAGGACAAGAATTTCGGCGGCATCGGCTACGACCAGGACGACGGCCCCGGCCACCAGGATCTCCCCAACACCGTGTATGGGGCGCAGGCCCTGCGCTCGACGGGCGTGCCCGCCGAGGATCCGCACCTGCAGGCCGCGGTGAAGTTCCTCGAGAAGTGCCAGAACCTGTCGTCGGTGAACGATCTGCCGTGGGTCGACAGCTCGGACGACAGCCGCGGCGGCGCGGTCTACAGCCACGACGAATCCAAGGCCGAGGGCAGCGACCCGCAACCCGAGAACAAGGCCGATGCGGTCAAGAAGCTGCACAGCACCGGTTCGATGACCTACTCGCTCTTGTCGACCTACATCGCGCTCGACCTGAAGAAGGATGATCCCCGCGTCTCCGCCGCGCTCGACTGGTGCAAGCGCCATTACGAGCTGAGCAAGAATCCCGGCATGACCGCTGGCCACGAGACCGAAGGCCTGCTGTACTACTACGTGTTCATGGCCAAGACCATGCACACCCTCGGTCTCAAGGAGCTCGAGCTCGCCGATGGCAAGAAGGTCGACTGGCGCGCGGATCTGTTCGCGGCGGTGAAGGCCATGGGCCACGAGATCCCCGCGGGCGACAAGAAGCTGATGATGTTCTCGGGCCCGTCGAAGCGCTGGGGCGAGGCCTTCCCGCACCTCGCGACCGCCTACATGGTGAAGGTGCTCAAGGACATCGACGCCTCGCTCTGAGCGCGCTGCCGTCGGGCGTCCGCTCCATCCTTGGTCGGTTCATGGTCGTCCATGGTCGTCCATGGTCGGTAGCAGCGGGCGCCCGATTCTATTTGTCCATGGCCGCCTAGCATGCGCCCATGGGCCGCGACGCGGATGATGCTGAAGAAGTTGCGCGCGCCGCGCGCGCGATCCGCAAGGGTCTGCTCGTCGGCATGCCTACCGAGACGGTCTACGGGCTGGCCGCGAACGCATTGGATTCCGCGGCGGTGCTGCGCATCTACCAGGCCAAGGGCCGGCCGCGCTTCGATCCGCTGATCGTCCATGTCGCCGACGCGGACCAGGCGTGGGAGCTCGCCGAGCCCAGCGCGCGGGCGCGCCGGCTTGCGGCGGAGTGCTGGCCGGGGCCCTTGACCCTGGTGCTGCCGCGGCGCGCGCCGGTGCCGGACATCGTCACCAGCGGCCTGGACACCGTCGCCATCCGCGTGCCTGCGCATCCGCTCGCGCTCGCGCTGATCCGCGCCGCCGGCGTGCCGCTGGCGGCGCCGAGCGCGAACCCGTTCGGGCGCATCAGCCCGACCACCGCCGCGCACGTGCGCGAGCAACTCGCTGGCGCGGTGGAGTTGGTTCTCGACGGTGGACCGTGCCGCGTTGGCATCGAGAGCACGGTGCTCGCTCCGGATCCCACGCCACTCATCCTCAGGCCGGGCGGCGCGACGCGCGAGAGCCTCGAGCGCATCCTCGGCGAGCCCATCGCGATCGCCGGACGTGTGGCGCTAGCCACCGCGGTGCCGTTGCCGGCGCCGGGCATGCTCGCGAGCCATTACGCGCCGCGCACGCCGCTGACCATGAAGCCGTTGTCATCGCGATGGCCCGACGCGCGGGGGGCGGCCATCCTCTCGTGGCGTGGTGAAGACGCGCCGGCAGGGGCATTCGCGCTCGAGGTGCTCAGCCGTCGCGGCGATCTCGCCGAGGCGGCGGCGGGGCTGTTCGCCGCGCTGCGCCGGCTCGATGCCAGCGGCGCATCGGCAATCATCGCCGAAACCGTGCCGGACGAAGGTCTCGGCGAGGGGATCAACGATCGCCTGCGCCGCGCGGCCGGCCTCGGCTGAGCGCGGCCGCCGCCGGATCTCATCCGGCTCTCGGCCGAAGGACGGCCGTCCCCCGGCCGACTTTCGATCGAGAGTGCAATATCGTCATTTCAATTCGATCTTGGCGAACGCGGCGATCTTGGCCGCGACCTCGGCGGCGTAGGTCCCGGGAAATTTCCCGATCAGCCCGATGAGCAGGGCCTTCTGGGCCTCGCCGGACTTCTTGCCGTGCTCGCGCTTCATCGCCGCGAGGTAGTCCAGGAAACCCGCCCACGCCGCTTGCTCGGTCTTCATCTGGGCGTCGTCCTTGACCGCCTTGCCGGCCTTCTGGGCTTCGCCAGCGACGTTCGGGAAGTCGGTCGCCAACGCCTGTAGTCGCTGCAGCGCGAGCAGGCGCACCGGCGCGGCGGTGGCGACCTCGGAGACGGTCTTGGCGTCCGCCTGGGCGATCTCGAGCGAACGCTGCCCCAGCTTCGGTCCGAGCGACTCGGTGCCCTTGAGCTTGCCGGCGGCAGAGAGGAAACGCTTCAGGTCTCCCGCCAGGTACCAGGGCAGCGCGGGCCGTAGCGCCGCTTGGACCCAGCCCTCGTCCAGGAGCGGAGTGGCATCCTTGGCGAGCGCGCGTAGTGAATGCAGCCAGAGATCGTCGACCTGGCTGGCATGTCGCATGTCGGTGAGGCGGCCGTCGGGCGAGAAGACCAGCATCACGCACGGCTTGTCGCCGGCGAAGGCGCGCAGCAGGCCACCGTCGTCGGCGCCGCGCGCGAAGCGCTCGATCTTGCCGTCGGCGGGCGAGCCGTAGGCCGGGCCCACGCCGATGGCGAGCGCGGCGAATGCGGTGTCGTCCTTGTACTCCTGGTGCATGTACCACGAGAGCCGATCGAACGCCTTGCCGGCGTCCGGGTCGCTGCGGTCGAAGAGCAGGATGTACTCGGCCCGGCCCGCCAGGCAGCCGGCGGTGGGCACGCCGAATTCGGCGCTCCACTGCACGCGCTCGAGCGGGACCTCGGCTTGCAGCCGGCCACAAGCGCCAGCGGCGAACCAGGCGATGCAGGCGAGCGGGATCAGGATCTGGCGCATGGGAGCTCCATGGGTATCGGCGGCACGGAGGCTGTGGTGGGCGTTGCGCGGGGCCATCGTACTCACGATTCCCACTCCTGGGCCATCTTCCGGAAACACGCGTGGGCCTTCTCGAGGAAGGCCGCGTGTTCCCACGCCGCGCGCGCGATGTCCTTGCGGGCCGCGCCGGCCTCGGCCGCGAGCAGGCGCGCGCGCTCGGGAACGTCCGCGCGCAGCGCGCGCAGGCCGCGCACGTGGAACGCCGCCAGCAGCCATCCCCACAACCGGCTCAGTCGCGCCAGATCGTCCGTTGGCAGGGTTGCGATCGCCAGCTGCCCGCGCGCGTGGCTGAGCGAGCGGACCAGGTACGACGTGGCCGGACCGTGGAGGACCCGCTGGTAGGGATCGCCTCCGACCGGCACCGTCAGCCGGAGAGCAGGCCCCGCGCTGGGCATGAAGGGTGTCATCACCAGGCATCGCGACAGTGCGCTCGGCGGTCGCTCGCTGATCTCGAGCAGGCGCAGGCGGGTGCCACGCGGGCCGACGCGTTCACGCGCGAGTGCGAGCCATTGGCGCCGCGCGAGCGGTGAGGAAGCCGCTGGCGATCTGCGCACCACGTCGATCGCCTGGATGCGCTGGTCGTCGCTGTAGGCTGTGGACAATGCCGGCAGGAAGAAGGCGCGCGCGGACAGGTCCTTCAGCTGCTCGGGCCCGAGCCGCAAGCGCGCATCGTCGTCATCGTTCTGGATGCGACTCGCCAGATGGGCCGCGTGCGCATCCTCCGCCCCGCCCGCATCCTCGTCGATCAGCGCGAGCACCGCGGCCGGCAGCGTTGCCGGGTCGGGCCGGGCATCGCCCCCGCCTTCGCCCTCGCCTGCCATGGCCTCGGCGTAGCCATCGAGGCTGGCCGTGACCAGCGCTGAGAACTCCGAACCCTTCTGCTCTGGCTTGGACAGCACCAGGCTGGCGAAGAGGCGGACGAAGTCCCAGCGCCATGGCGCCGGGTGCTCGTCCTCGACATCGCTGAGGTCGAAAGTCACTGGCACGATCCCGTCCTGATCTGGCCGGCCGACCGCCTGGGTGGCGAAGGAGCCATGGCCGGCGTCACCTGGCGACCAGACCCAGGTTCCGGTGCCCCCGACCTTGCGCACCAGCCACTGGGCGCCGAGTCCCAGGCTGCCGCGAATGAACGCCTGGCGATCGTCCTGCATGGCGCGCACTCGCCGCCGCGCCGCCTCGAGGTCGACCACGGCGAGCGCAGCGAGCTCCGGACGCAGGGCCGCGTCGATCAATGCGGGGTAGTCGCTCATCCGCCCCGACTGTGGAGCTTCCACCAGGATGCCAAGACCCCGCCGTAATAGCCCGAGTCCATCAGCAGTTACACCACGATTGCCGTGGTCGCGGCAGACCCGTCCTGGAAAGTCGGACCCTTGACCGATGCGCGTCCGTGTCCATATACACACCGCCCGCTCAAGGCCGTTCGCAGCCAGAACCGCCATACAGAGCACGCAAGGAGCGCATGGGACGTTCATTGGTCATCGTCGAATCGCCCGCCAAGGCCAAGACGATCAACAAATACCTGGGCCGCGATTTCGTGGTGAAGTCGAGCTTCGGCCACATCCGCGACCTGCCCAAGGGCGCTGGCGAGACCGCGGCGGCCGCCGAGGCCGATGGCGAGGGCGACGCCGCCGAGAAGGTGAAGAAGAAGCCGAAGAAGTTCCGCCCCACCGAATCGGGGCGCATGGCTCGCGCCAAGTCGAACCTGGTGCGGCGCATGGGCGTGGATCCCGACCGCGGCTGGAAGGCCGAGTACCAGGTCCTGCCCGGCAAGGAGAAGGTGCTGCGCGAACTGAAGGAGTACGCCGCCGACGCCGACGCCATCTACCTGGCAAGCGACTTGGACCGCGAGGGGGAGGCCATCGCCTGGCACCTGCGCGAGGCGATCGGCGGAGACCACGCCAAGTACAAGCGCGTGGTGTTCTCCGAGATCACCAAGACTGCCATCCAGGCCGCTTTCAACAGCCCCGGCAAGATCAACATGGACCGCGTGCACGCCCAGCAGGCGCGCCGCTTCCTCGATCGCGTCGTCGGCTTCATGGTCTCGCCGCTGCTCTGGGCGAAGATCGCGCGCGGGCTCTCCGCCGGGCGCGTGCAGTCGGTCGCGACCAGACTGATCGTCGAGCGCGAGCACGAGATCCGCGCCTTCAAGCCTGACGAGTACTGGCAACTGCACGCGGATCTGGACGCAAAGTTGAAAGACGTCGGTCCGATCCGCGCCGAGGTCGTGCGCTTCAAGGACGCGCCCTTCAAGCCCGTCACCGGCGATCAGACGCACGCCGCCGTCGCCGCGCTCGAGAAGGCCGTCTACACGGTCTCAGCCCGCGACGACAGGCCGCAACGCGCGAATCCCACCGCGCCGTACATCACCTCGACGCTGCAGCAGGCAGCGTCGCTGCGCCTGGGCTTCTCGGTCAAGAAGACCATGACCCTGGCTCAGCGCCTCTACGAGGCCGGCTCGATCACCTACATGCGCACCGATTCGGTGAACCTCAGCGCCGACGCGGTGAGCGGATGCCGCGCGCTGATCGGCGAGCGTTTCGGCGCGAAGTACGTGCCCGAGAAGCCGAACACCTATCATTCGAAGGCCGGCGCGCAGGAAGCCCACGAGGCCATCCGGCCTACCGACGTGAGCGTATCCGCCGGCGAGCTGTCAGCGGACCAGGACGAGCGCCGGCTGTACGACCTGATCTGGCGCCAGTTCGTTGCCTGCCAGATGCCGCCGGCGGAATACGACACCACCGCGATCACCATCGCCGCCGCCGAATACGAGCTCTCGGCGCGCGGCCGCGTGCTGCGCTTCGACGGCTTCATGAAGGTGCAGCCTCCGGCCAAGCAGGAGGACGTCACGCTGCCCGCGCTCGCGGTCGGCCAGAAGCTGGCGCTGCTGAAGCTCGATCCCACCCAGCACTTCACCAAGCCGCCACCGCGCTACAGCGAGGCGGGATTGGTGAAGGAGATGGAGAAGCGCGGCATCGGCCGCCCGTCGACCTACGCAGCCATCACCTCGACCATCCAGGAGCGCGGCTACGTCAAGCTGGTGAATCGCCGCTTCTACGCCGAGAAGCTCGGCGACATCGTCACCGGCCGTCTGGTCGAGGCCTTCCCGGACCTGATGGATTACAGCTTCACCGCCGGCATGGAGGAGGACCTCGACGAGATCGCCGAGGCCAAGTCCGAATGGAAGGGCGTTCTCGACGCCTTCTACAAGGACTTCACCTTCAAGCTCGACGCCGCCGGCAAGGTCATGCGCCCGAACGATCCGGTGCCCACCGACATCGATTGCCCGAAATGCGGCCGCAAGATGGCGATCCGCACCGGCCGCACCGGCGTGTTCCTCGGCTGCACCGGCTACAACCTGCCGAAGGCCGAGAAGTGCAGTGGCACCGTCAACCTGGTCCCCGGCGACGAGGTGCAGACCATCGCGCCTGAAACCAACAGCGGCGACGACGAATCCAACGACGGCGACGCCAACATCCTGCTGACCAAGAAACGCTGCCCGGTGTGCTCCACCGCGATGGACGCCTACCTGGTCGACGAGCGCCGGAAGCTGCATATCTGCGGCAACAATCCCGACTGCGCCGGCACGCTCATCGAAATGGGCCAGTTCAAGATCAAGGGCTATGAAGGCCCCGAGATCGATTGCGACAAGTGCGGCGCCAAGATGCAGCTGCGCACGGGGCGCTTCGGCAAGTACTTCGCCTGCACCAAGTACCCAGACTGCAAGAACACCCGCAAGCTGATGCGCAACGGCGAGGCCGCGCCACCGAAGATCGACCCGATCCACATGAAGGATCTGAAGTGCACCAAGTCTGACGGCTACTTCGTGCTGCGCAGCGGCGCCGCCGGGCTGTTCCTGGCGTCGAGCGCCTACCCGAAGTCTCGCGAGACCCGGCCGCCGCAGGTGGCCGACCTGGCCAAGCACAAGGACGCGCTCGATCCGAAATACCACTACCTCGCTGATGCGCCGCAGGCCGATAGCGACGGCAACCCGACGATCATCCGCTTCAGCCGCAAGACCAAGGAACACTACCTCGGCAGCGAGACGGTGGACAAGAAGATCGATGACGAGATCAAGAAACGCATCGAGCCCACCGGCTGGTCATCCTTCCTGGTGAATGGCACATGGGTCGAGAAGGCCGGCGAGGACGACGCGAAGCCGGCGCGATCCAAGAAGGGCCAGGACAAGCCGAGCCCGGTCAAACAGGGCGAAGGCAAGGCTCCAGGCAAGAAGGCAGCGCCAGGCAAGCGCTCGCCGCTCACGTCGAAGCGCTAGGCACCTCGGGCCCGGGCTGGTCCCCGGTGGCGTGCGCCGGCTCGAGCTCGAGCCAGCGGCGCAGTGCGCTCGTGTCCATGGCGATGCGGACGGAGCGCCATCCAGTCAGCAGCGCGAGAGCCGCGGGCGCGACCAGGGCTGGCCGCCATGGTCCGAGATCGTAACCGGGATGGATGAACGGAATCGCGGCGCAGGCCGCCAAGCCGAGCGCGCCGAGCATCGCCCACACCGCACGCTTGCTCGCGCCGGTCGCCACGCCGGAGACGAACAGCCAGGCTCCCGCCGCGCCCAGCGGCACGGCCCAGGTCGTCGATGCGCCGGCGGTAGCGGCCTGGCCCAGCATCAGCAGGTAACCGGCGCCGATGGCGCAGGCCAAGCCAGGAAAGAGCAGCATCGCCGCCGCCACGTCGGCCCAGCGTGCGATGCGTCGACGCAGGATGTCGACCAGGTAGAGGAGGGCATCCTGCTCGCTCGAGGGCGGAGCCGGGCAGGGGGACCACGAGGCCTCGGGCTGGGCCCTGCTCGCGCCTTTGCCGCGCGGCATGCCGGCGAGGCCCGCGAGCGAGCGGTCGAAACCGTGCAACCGGCGCATGGGGACTCGCACCAGCCGGGTGTCCCGCGTGGCGCCCAGGGCGTACCAGATGCCGTTCTCGCGCTGGCGGAACATCAGCATGGCCTTGGCCTTGCCTCCCGCGACGCGGTCGTCCGCGTGCACCGTGGTGTCGGCGAAGTCCTCGAGTTGGGTGCTCTTGCGCGCCTGTCCGGCGGTGATGCGCGTGGTCGCCATGCATCCTCCTCGGCTGCCTCATCGTCGCGACCGCGGCCCCGACGGCGAGCCCGAGTCCTGGCGGCTCTGCCCGGCGGCCACGAGCCTGCTTGATACAGCCGGTCGGGGCTGCGAGTTGCGCCCCAGCATGATGAGCGATGCTGCACGGCGATGGCCACCGAGTTCGATCAGCTGTTCGTGAAGGCCGCGGTGGCCAAGGGCATGGTCCCTCCCGAGATCGCCGAAGAGGCCTTGGCCAAGGCCAAGGCCGATGGCGAGGCGGGCTCGTGGCTGGTGAAGAAGGGCTACCTCACCCGCCATCTGGTGCACGTGCTCGGCGATGAGGTCACGCGCAGCCAGATGCCCAAGGTGATCGGCAACTACCGCATCCTCTCCAAACTCGGCCACGGCGGCATGGGCTCGGTGTTCAAGGCGGTGCAGCTGTCGCTGCAACGCGAGGTGGCGCTCAAGGTGATGGCGGGACGCTTGGCACGGCGCCAGGAATGGATCGACCGCTTCCTGGCCGAGGCCCGCTCGATGGCCTCGATCCACCATCCGCACGTGCTCATCTGCTTCGATGCCGGCAACGACAAGGGCAAGCTGTACCTGGCGATGGAGCTGATGCACGGCGGCGATCTGGTGCGCCTGCTGCGCGCGCGCGATGGGCGCGTGCCGGTCGACGAGGCGCTGCGCATTATCCGCGATTGCGCCTCGGGTCTCGAAGCGGTCGCGCGCGCCGGACTCATCCACCGCGACATCAAGCCGGGCAACATATTCCTCGACCACGACGGCGCGGCCAAACTCGGCGATCTCGGGCTCGCGTGCCTGGCCGAGGCGCACGCCGAGGAGGCAGCGGCCGCCGATGGCAGACCGATCGGCACGCCAGCGTTCATGTCGCCCGAGCAGGCGCGCGGCGACGAGGATCTCGACATCCGCACCGACATCTACGCCCTCGGCGCCACGCTCTTCGCGCTGCTCACCGGCCAGCCCCCGTTCGGCGGGAAGAACTCATTCGCGGTCATCGCCAAGGTCCTGAAGGACCCTCCGCCCGATCCACGCGTGATCGTCCCCGGGATCCCGGCCGAGGTCGCCGAGGTGACGCGTAGGTGCATGGCCAAGGAGCGTGACGAGCGCCCGCGCACGCCGGCGGACCTGCGGCGCCTGATCGAGGAAGCGGCGCGGGCGATCGGCGTCTCGCTCGAGGCGCGGACCGCCATGGCGGCTCCTCCGGCCGCGGTGGACGCCGATGCCGCGACCGACCGGTGGCTCGTGCAGCCCAGCTTCGCCCCGGTCGGAGGCGAGGACCAGCCGCCCGCCGAGCAGCGGCCGGTCCTGGATCTCGACAGCGCGGGGTCGGCGGGATCCTCCTTCGGCGGCGCCGATCGGCGCGACGATCTCGCTCCCGACGGCGGCGGACTCGGCCCCGAGGGTGGCGGCAGGGTGCGCCGCCTCGGCAAGAGCGATCAACGGGTGGGCGTGGCCGCGCCATCCTCGGACAGCGGCATCACGCCGGTCGAGGCGCCAGCCGAGCGTCCGTCGTGGATCCCGGACTGGTCGGCGGCCTGGGGCATCGACGCGCTGGACAACGGCGGTCCGTGGGTGGACCTGGTCATCGGCGGCGTGACCCAGCGCCTGCGCTTCATCCGCCCTGGCGCGTTCACCATGGGCAGCCCGCCCGACGAGCCCGGGCGCCGCGCTGACGAGACCCCGCACGAGGTGTCGTTCTCGCATCCGGTATGGATCGCCGACACCCCGGTGACGCAGGCGCTGTGGAACGCGGTGAAGACGCAGGGCGGCATCATGGACAAGCTGTCCTCGGCGGTGCGCGGGCGGCACAAGTCGCGCTTCGTCGGCGACGATCTTCCGGTGGAGCTGGTCTCGTGGACCGAGTGCGCGGATTTCTGCGCGCGCCTGTCGCGCGCCATTCCCGGCGTGAAGGCGCGGCTGCCCACCGAATCCGAGTGGGAGTTCGCCTGCCGCGCGGGCGCTCCCGGAGCGCATGCCGGCGATAGTCTTGGAGCGCTCGGCTGGTTCACGGGCAACGCCTTTGGCACCAGCCATCCGGTGAAGCGCAAGAAACCCAATGCCTGGGGCCTCTACGATTGCCTGGGCAATGTCTGGGAGTGGTGCGAGGACTGCTACGCCGACTACCCGGCGATCGCCTTGCGCAACCCCGTCCAGCGCCACGGCATCTACCGCGTGTGCCGCGGCGGCTCGTACGTGGACGACGCGGACAACTGCCGCGCCGCGCGACGTAGTCCGCTCACCGCCGACATCAGCCGTCCGTTCATCGGCATGCGCCTGGCCATCGACGTGGTCTTCCCCGGGCGGTGACCGCGACCGATCCGTCGCCTGATCAGCAGCCCTGGTCGCACCCTGTCATCAGAAGTTCAGTCCGCCCTGCACGGTGATCTCGCGCCCGATCTCGCTCGAGTACTCGCGTTCGCGCGTCGCGACCAGCGTCGTCTGCCGGGCCTGGAAGGACTCGTAGTGGCCGCTGTCGAACAGGTCGAGCACGCTCAGGCGCACGAAGTGTTCGCCGTGTCCACCAAAGGCGACGCCGACCGTGGCGTCGACGGCGGTGTAGGCGGGGACGTTCTGGACTTCGATCGGATCGCCGAGGTTGAAGAAGCTGTTGCCGAAGCTGAACACGCGGCGCGATGAGACATAGCGGCCGGCGAGGCCGCCGAACCAGCGACCATCGTCGTAGGTGAGACCGACGTTGGCCTTCCAACGCGGCGGCGCGTCGACGTCCCTGCCGAAGTCACGGTCGAAGCGGAACAGCGTACCGCCTGAGACGGGATCGACGAAGCCGGCGCTGCGGTAGACGATGTCGTGGGCGTGCCGATAGTGCTGCCAGGTGCCGTTGGACCACAGGGTCAGGGGTAGCTGCGGCAGCCGCCAGCGCTCGCTGAGCTCCACGCCCCAGACGTCCGCCGGATTGTCGAGGTTGCGGTACGCGAAGAATGGCCCGGGCGGACGCGACAAATCGGGTCCGGACGCGAGCCAGGCGTTGTAGTTGGCCGCCATCTCGGTCTCGGGCAATGGCTGCAGCCAGATCTGGCGGTTGCTGCGGTTGAAGAAGGCGTTCGCGCCCAGGGTCAGGTCGTCGCGCCAGAAGCGGCCCTGCCAGCCGAGCTCGACCGCCTGGATGGTCTCGGCGTTCAGGTTCGGATCGCTCTTGAAGTAATACTCGCTGATGTGGCTTTCGATGGGCGTCGGCAGCCGGTAGCCGCTCGAGTACGACAGCAGCACGAACTGGTCGGAGTCCGGGGTGAGGTTCAGCGCGATGCGCGGCGAGGTGTGCCCGCCGAACTCGCTGTGCCGGTCGTAACGCACTCCGGCGGTGACCAGTGCCCCGGGATCGAGGCGTAGCTGGTCCTCGCCGAAGACCGCGCGGTTGGTGGTGTCGACCAGCGCCCACGTGGAGCGGTCGTCGTAGCGCGAGGCGCGGCCCCAGAGGTTCGAGCGCGAGCGCCAGCGGTCGTATTCCCCGCCGATCGACATGCGGTGCGGGCCGAGCGAAGGCGCATTCAGCTGCACGCGGGTGTCGTCCTCGTCGTTCACGAATCCGGCCTGGGTGTAACGGAACTGCTCCGCCGGCACGTAGAGCGTCTTCTGCGTCTGGTAGGTCTTGTAGGCGTGGTGGTGCAGTTGCCGCGCTTGCAGCACCGGCCCGGTGATCGCCAGCGACAGGTCGTCGTCGCGGAAGCTGGTGGCGTTGGATCCGGAATCGAGATCGTCGACGAATTCCCATCGGCGCACGTCGTGGCCCTCATAGCGCGCCTCGAGGCGGTGCTCGACGGGCAGCCTGAGGCCGAGGGTCGCGCCATAGCGCGAGGCGAGCAGGTCGTCCGCTCCGGTCTCGCCGGTGTGCGGGTCGTCGACGTGCGCGAGACCGCTGTCGACGCCGCGCAGATCCCCCAGGCGCGTCCAGCCCGCGCCGACCTTGTAGTAGAATAGCGGGCCGAGCGGCCCGAGCGCGGTGGCGTCGATCTCCTCGTGCCGAGGCCAGCCCAGATCGGCGAGCACGTGCGCCTCGTGGCGCTGCCCGGGCTGCCGCCCCTGCAGCGCGATCACCCCGCCGAAGGCGTTCGCGCCGTAGCCGACCGACGCCGGCCCCTTGATGATCTCGACGCGCTCGACGTCGCTCAGGGCGATGGTGCCGCGCCACACCACCGAACCGAACTCCTCCTGCTTGAACTCGCGTCCATCGGCGATCACCAGGATGCGGTTGTTGAGCTGGTTGTCGTAGCCGCGCATGCCTATGTCGAACTGCCCATGGCGGCTCTGGTAGACATCGATGCCCGCGACGTAGCGCAGCCGGTCGGGCAGCGTCACCGCCGGAGTGCCGGTCAGATCCCGGCTGTCGAGCACGGTCACCGCCTGGGGCGCGGTCTCCACGCGCTGGCGCCGGCGCGATACCGCCTCGACCCACTGGTGCTCGTCGATCAGCGCCATGTCCGCGACCGGCGACAGCGGCGGCGCATCGGCATCAGCGGCGCGCGCGATCGCGCCGGTGGCCACCAGGCACGCCAACCGCAACGTCCTGTAGCGAACCATCGTCATCGCCGCGTTGTCACCATCGGGCCCGCATCGGTCAATGGCGGGATCCCACCCGCGGCAGGTGGACTGCGAGCGCTACTGCCCGCTCTCCGCTCTCCGCTCGCGGCGTCCATCGCCGCACGCCGCACCAGCGCGGAGATGCCGCGCCCTCACCAATCCTCTTGCTCCCCGAGGGTCTCGGACAGCCAGCGCAGGGTGTCGTGCAGCGCCGGTAGCCCGAGCCGCTTCCAGGGCCCGACGACACGGTAGAAGGCGATCTCCTCGAGCGCCGCGGGGTCGCGGCTGTGGGCGATCTCGGCGAGCGCCGGCTCGGTGATCTCGACCACCTCGGCCAGGGCCGACAGGTCGGTGATGATGTCGGCGGTGACCGCTTCCTGGTCGAGATCGACGAGCGACTCGAGGCGGCGGTAGGCGGTGCCCAGGTGGATGCGGCCGAACCATTCCTCGAGCCGCTGGCGCCAGGCGGCGGCGGCGGCGCGGCCGTCGGCGATGCGCACTCGCGACTCGCGGCGCTCGCGCTCGCCCTCGGACGCGAGCACGAAGTGCAGCAGGCGGTTCTCGACGCGGTGGAGCTGCAGTTTGACCATGGTCAGCTCCTCCTGCCAGCGCCGGAAGCAGGCCGCGAACGCCGGATCCCCGGCGCAGGCCTCGCCGAGGTCGCCGAGCCAGCGGCTCTGCGACAGGCGCAGGGCCGACAGCGCGCGCAGCAGCTCGTCGGCTAGGTGCTCGGTCATGAGCGCACGCTATCCCGCCGCGCCGCCGCAGGAATCGTCTCGTCTCAGACATCCGGCCGCGGCGCCGGCCAGGTGTCGCTTTCCGCCGATCCTGCTAGGCTGCCGCATGCCCCAGGGTGAGCACGCCCCGAGCATCGACGACCTCGGCACCGCGCTCGCCATCTGCGACAGCACGCAGGCGCTCTACGCCCGGCTCGAGGACCTGCTCGGCCGCATCCACGCCCTGCCGGCGATCCTCTACCTGCGCACCGGCGACATGCTGCATGGGGTGGCCGGATTCGACTGCTCGCACGACGTCCCGGCGGTACCGCTGAGCTCGCTGCCGACCAACGAGCGCAGCGGCGAACTGCCGGCCAACCAGGTACCGCTGTCGGTGAAGGGCGAGGTCGTCGGCATGCTGGCGGTGTTCGGGCGGGTGCCGACCGATGGCGCAGCGTTGCTACGCTGCTGCACCATCCTCTCGGTCAAGCTACGCCACCTCATGCACGAGGAAGCCCTCAAGCGCGAGCTCCACCAGTCGAACGAGCAGGTATCGCATCTGGTCGGGGCCGGCCAGCTGCTGCGCCATCTCGAGATCGACGTGCTGCTGGTGAAGATCCTTGAGACCGTCCTGGGCGCGGTGCGCGTACAGGCTGGGGCGGTGCTGGCTCGGGATTCGGAAGGGCGCGAGCCCGACCGCATCGCCACCTGGGGTCTGCGCGAGCGCACCGTTCTCGGGCTGCGCTTCAAGGACGGCCCCGGCTTCGTCGAGCGGGTGCTGCGCTCGGGCCTACCGGTCTGCCTCGGCCGCGAGGAGATCCGCATCGGCCTCGCCTGCGATGGCCCGATGCCGCAGTTCGGCGGCCTGCTCGCGCTACCGTTGTCTGGACGCGGCCGCATCCAGGGCTTGGTGGTGCTCGGCAGCGCCCACGACTTTTCCCCAGGTCAGCGGCGCATGGCCGAGACCCTTGCCGGGTTCGCCTCGGTGGCGTTGGACAATGCCATGCTGGTGAAGGCGATGGTCGACAACGAGCGCCTCACCCAGGAGCTGTCGATCGCGCGCTCGGTGCAGGAGGGCATGTACCCGACCGAGGGACTGGTCCTGGCTGGGCTGCGCGTCGAGGGCACCTCGCGCCCGTGCAACGAGACCGGGGGCGACTACTTCACCTTCATCGAACGCGGCGAGCAGGTGCTGGCCATGGTCGGCGATGTCAGCGGTCACGGCATCGGCGCGGCGCTGTTCGCGACCATGGCGCACGCCATCGTCCAGCAGCAATTGCGCGCGGGTACGGCGATCGAACCCGCGTTCAAGGTCCTCAACGAGGGCCTGTGCCATGCCCAGAGCGGGCGCTTCATGACCGCCGCCGCGGTCTCCATCGATCCGCTGACGCGCGCGTTCACCTACGTGTCCGCCGGCCACTGTCCGCTGCTGTGGGTGAACCAGGGCCAGGTGCGGTGGCTCGACAGCAGCGGCATGCCACTGGGCATCGTCGCCGCGAACGAGGTCACGACCTCCGGCGTGCTCACCCTCGGCCCGGGCGATGTCCTGCTGCTGTACACCGACGGATTCACCGAATGTCTCGGCGGCGGCGTTGGCGAGGCGTTCGGCGACGAGCGCCTCGCCGCGGCGGCCGTCCAGGGCTGGAGCCTGGGCCTCGGCCCGACGGAATTGATGATGCTCATCAATTCCGAGGTCGACGCGTGGGCCCAGGGTAAGCCCCACGAGGATGACTTGACCATGGTGGTGATCGCGATCCCGCGCTGAGCGCCTGCCCGGGCGGAGCCATCGAGGTCCACCAGGGCGTCTCTGAAATCTCGCTCATGAGCAGGATGGTAAGGAGAGCGCCTGGCGCTCGTCCATCCAGGCCAGGAGGCCGACAGGAACCCATCCGATGGCGCGAAATCCCGCTACCACCGTCGCTGCGGCAATGGATGGCGCGATGGGTCGGCACAGCGTGAATCGCCGTGCTTCACACGCCGATCGCCTGGCGGCTTCGGCGCCACAATGCCTTTCCCCGTTGGGACGTACCCCTATCATCCCCGCACGCATCGCCGTCCATGTCGGACGCATCCCGGACCATGATAGAGGTCCCGCTCCTGGAGGCCTCGTGGCAATGGACACCCGCATCAGCCGCGCCTTCCTGCTCCTGGCGCTCCTCGTGGGGATGGCCATGGCGCTGCCGCCGCGGGTGGCCGCCGCCGAGGATCCGGTGCCGTTCCCCGACATGTGCAAGGTCTGCTGCGACCTGCTGAAGAAGAATTACTACGATCACAATCGCTTCCACCCGCGGATCCTGGTCGAGCGCGCGCTGCGCGCCCTCGAGACCGCCGAGATGTCGATCGATACCACCTGGCTGGCCGACACCGTGGTGCTGCACATCGGCGACGCTCCCCGCCAGAAGGTCAACGCGCCCGAGCCGAAGACGCTCGAGGACGCGATGGACATCATCGAGCAGGTACGCATCCGCGTCGACGCCGCCGATTTCACGCCCACGCGCCGCCGTGACCTCGACTATGCGCTGATCAACGGCGCGCTGCTGAGCCTCGACCCGCATACCGTGCTGTTTCCGCCCGAGCCGGCCAAGGAATTCGGCGAGGAGATCCAGGGCGAGTTCTTCGGCATCGGCGCCTACCTGGTCCAGGATGAGGGCATCATCTCAATCGACCGCGTCATGCCGGGCTGGCCTGCCGAGCACGCCGGCGTCGAGGATGGGGACATCATCCTGCGCATCGACGGCGAGCGCACCGCGGGCCTGAACCTCGAGCAGGCGGTGAAGCGCATCAAGGGCCCGAAGGGCACCACCGTCACGCTGACCCTCGAGCGCAAGGGCCTCGAGCAGCCGGTCGAGCTGCCGATCGTGCGCGACCGCGTGCAGGTGATATCGACGCGCTCCTACCGCTCCGGCTCGATCGGCTACGTACGCATGGACGAGTTCAACGCCTTCAGTGCGCAGGAGCTCTACCGCGCCATGAACGACCTGCAGGAGGCCGGGCCGCTCGACGCGTTCGTCATAGACCTGCGCTTCAATGGCGGTGGTCTCCTCGATTCGGCGAAGCTCATCAGCAATTTCTACCTCAGCAAGAAGGGCCAGGAGCTCGTGCGCACCGTGACCATCGATGGAGCCCCCGAGGTCTTCAAGAGCTCTGGCCACCCGGTGATGGACGCACCGATGATGGTCATGGTTTCCGGCGGCAGCGCGAGCGCGGCCGAGATCCTTTCCGGAGCTCTGCAGCGCAACGACCGCGCCGTGGTCGTGGGCACCACCACCTTCGGCAAGGGCTCGGTCCAGGCGATCAAGCCATTGCGCGACGGCAGCAAGCTCAAGCTCACCATTCAGGAATACCAGCTGCCGGGCGGAGTCTCGATCCAGGACGTCGGCATCACCCCCGATGTCCGCCTGGTCCGCCATAGCGTCAGGGAGGACGGCACCGTCGACATCCTGCCCTTCACGCGCGAGCGCGAGGTCGACGACGAATTCGCCATCCAGAACACCAGCAAGTACCAGCACGAGGGCACCTACGAGGTGGGCTGGCTCGCCACCTTCCAGAGCAAGGACGACCTGAAGAAATCCAGCATCTCCGCGCGCGAGTTCACGCCCGATCAGGAAGCAACGCGCGTGATCGATCTGCTCAAGGCCGCCGCTGCGCGCCCCGGTTTCGCCGACGGCGCCGCCCAGGCGCGCAAGGATGCGAAGCAGCGCCAATTCCTGATCGAGCAGCTCAAGGAGCCGGTGGCGAAGCTCATCGAGACCGAAGCCGGCGCGATCGCCGAGGCCCTCGCCAGGCGTAAGCCGCCAACCGATTGGGGTTCCGCCTCAGACCTGCCCGCTGGCGCGCTGTCGGTGTCGTTCGATGGCCCAGCGACGGTCGAGGCAGGCGAGACCGCCAGCCTGTCATTCACCGTGAAAAACGCCTCCGGCATCGACGCCGGCCGCCTCTATGGGCTGATCAAGGCCGACAAGTACAGTCCGCTATGGGAAGACGAGGTGGTCATCGGACGCATCCCGCCCAACGGCTCGGCCAAGGCCGCGACCATCTTCAAGACGCCGCCGCGCGTCTACAGTGGCGAGGAGCGTTTCACCCTCGAGATCTATACCGATGGCACCGCCTCGGGCGCGCCGTTGGCCACGCTGCCGGTGACGCTCAAGGTCCATGGCGCGCCGCGACCGCATTTCAGCTATTCGTGGAAGATCGAGGAGCCGAGCGGCGATGGACAGCTGAATCCAGGCGAATCCGGCACCGTGCTCTTGACCCTGCGCAATGACGGTGAGGTGCCCTCGTCAAAGGTGAAGCTCTACGTCTTCAAGTCGGATGATCCATACGTGCAGCTGGGCGAGGTGCGCTTCACCATGGAGAACGGCATCCCCAAGGGCGGCGAGGTCGTCTCCAAGGTGCCGATCACCGTGCTCAAGGAGGTCAAGCGCGCCACCGGCCCGGCGCCGTTCAGCGCCGACAGCGTGAAGCTGCAGATCCGCGCAGAGGAGGTCTTCGCCGACGACGTCTCGGGGATCTACCGCTCGACGCTCTACAACACCCTGACCATCCCGGTGAACCAGCCGATCGCCGGCGGCAACATCGTGCAGCCCAGCCTGTCGTTGGTGGACGTCGAGCAGCTGCCCGACAACCGCGTCAAGCTCCACGTCAAGGTGATCGACGACAATCCGAAGTTCGTCGCGATGTTCCAGGACGAGGACAAGGTCGATCTCGAGTCGGCTTCCTCGCTGACGCCAGCCGGAAACGTCGAGGGCGACGCCAATGTCCACGTCTCGCTGTACGAGCCGTTCGTGAACCTGAAGCCGGGCTTGAACACCCTGCGCGTGGTGGTCTCGGATAAGGACGACGTCACCGAGGTGTTGCCGATCCGCCTGTGGGGCCCACAGCCGACGCCGTCGCCGATCACCCAGAAGCCCCCAGCGGCTGCCGATCCCGGCACCGCGGTTCCGTGACCGATCTGTCGCGCCCGCGCCGCAACCGCGTTTCCGCGGCGATGCGCGCGCTGGTCGCAGAGTCGGCTCTGGCCCCATCCGATCTGGTGCTACCGATATTCGTGCATGAGGGCGAGACCGCGACGCCGATCGCATCGATGCCCGGTTGCTCGCGCCATGGCATCGGCGGAGCCGTCGCTATCGCGAAGGAGGCGTACGCCCTGGGCCTGCGCGCGATCGCGCTCTTCCCCAAGATCGCCGATCATCTCAAGGATGAGCGCGCGGGCGAGAGCGCGAATCCCGATGGCCTGGTGCCGCGCGCGGTGCGCGCGCTCAAGGCCGCGATCCCCGGACTGATGGTCATCACCGATGTCGCGATGGATCCCTACTCGTCGCACGGCCACGATGGCCTGGTCCGCTCCGGACGCATCGACAACGCGGCGACCCTGCCGATCCTTGCCGCGATGGCCGTGGCGCAGGCGCGCTCTGGAGCCGACATGGTGGCGCCATCGGACATGATGGATGGGCGAGTGCGCGTCGTGCGCGAGGCGCTGGACGCCGCCGGACACCCGGAGGTCGCGATCCTCAGCTACTGCGCGAAGTACGCCTCGGCGTTCTACGGGCCGTTCCGTGATGCCCTCGATTCGGCGCCACGCGCCACAGCCGGCATCCCGTCGGACAAGCGCACCTACCAGATGGATCCGGCGAACGCGCGCGAGGCCGTGCGCGAGGCGGCCCTGGACGAGGCCGAGGGTGCCGACTGGCTGATGGTGAAGCCCGGCCTGCCGTATCTCGACGTGGTGCGGGCCCTGCGGCAGGCTTCGACGCTGCCGATCGCCGCCTACCACGTGAGCGGTGAGTACGCGATGCTCAAGGCCGCGTCCGAGCGCGGTTGGCTCGACTACGAGAGCTGCCTGCTCGAAAGCCTGCTCGCCTTCAAACGCGCCGGCGCCGACGTGATCTTCACGTATGGCGCCATCGACGCCGCGCGGCTGCTGCGCGCGCGATCGGCTTCATCTCAGTAGAGTCAGTAGAGTCCGTTGAGTCCGCAGCGTTCGTGTACCAGGCGCCATCACAGCGCTGCAAGCGCGCGGTAGCGCCCGGGTGGCATGCCCATCGCCTCGCGGAAGGCGTTGGCGAAGTACGCGGTCTCGGAATAACCCACCATCCCCGCGATGTGCTCGATGGTGGCGTCGCCGTGCCGCAGCAGGCGGCAGGCCTCCGCCAGGCGCAATCGCCGCAGGTGCACTACCGGCGAGCAGCCGAGCGCGCCGCGGAAGACGCGGCGGAACTGCGCCTCGGACAGTCCGCAGCGCCGCGCCAAGGCCGGCACCGACAGGGGATTCGCCATGGTCTCGCGCATCGCCTGCACGCCGGGCAGGATGCGTCGCAGGGTGGCGAGCCGCGCGACGTCTGCCGTTGGGCGCAGGCGGTTCGAGCACTCGCGGGCGAGGGTCAGCAGCAGCCGCGCGAGTGTCGCTTCCAGCCCGCGCCGCCAACCGACGGGCCGCAGCGCGTACTCGCGCGCCGCTTCCCGGCTCACGACCTCGAGTGGATGGCCCTGGCCAAGTGGAAAGCGATCCGGAAATCCCAGCAGCTCGTGTAGCTGGGCGCCGCCCTCGACGGTGGCGGTGTAGTGCAATGCCACCACGGTGATGGGTTGCCCGGGATCGTGCTCGGCCGCGTGCACGATGCCGCGCCGCCAGTGCACGAGATCCCCGGCCTGGATGCGGGTGCGTCGACCATCGACGGTCATGGTCCCCCGGCCGGCGAGGAGATGGAAGAACATGTCGTCGGCGATGGAGCGTGGCGGGATACGCCACGCCGGCGTGCAGACGTGCTCGATGGCCGTGACGTGCGAGATCTCGAGCCGATCGATCAGGGGCGCCCACACTCCCAGATCGGCCTCCGGATAGGGGTCCCAGGCGGTGGTGATCGCTGACTGCGGGCCGGAATGCGGCAGATGGGTCGGCGGAGCTGGGGGAGGGGATCCAGGCATGCCGCAGGATACCAGCTGGACGGGCCATCGGTGATCGAAAAAAGCAGCATGCCAACCGATTGTTCCAGTGGTGGGGCACGGTATCTGACCATGCTAGAGGTCATGAAATACCTTTCTCCCGAACGCCATGCGCGCTTCCAGCAGGACGGATTCCTGGTCGTCGACGGCTTTCTCGATGAGCGGCGGGTCGCCGCGGTCGAGAGCGGCATCGCTCGCGCCTGTGCCGCCAGCGGCGTCATCGACCGCGACCGCGGCGGGTTCAACCTGGAGAAGACCGGCACGGATCCCTTCGATTCCGCCTCGGCGCCGCGTCGTCCGGGAATGATGCGCAAGATCCAGGGCGCGGTCTTCGAGGTGCCCGAGCTGCGCGAGGTCTTCACCGGCGAGCCGATGCTTGACTGCATGGAGGACTTGATGGGACCCGAGCTCTACTACCACTCGTCGAAGGTGTTCTTCAAGGGCGCCCGCGGCGGCTCCCCCAAGCCCTGGCACCAGGACGCGGCCTACTGGCAGAACTACCTGCCACGACAGATCACCGTCTGGATCGCCATCCACGACGCCACCGAGGAGAACGGCTGCGTATGGGCGATCCCCGGCTCGCACGGTCTCGGCCTGATCCCGCACGTCCAAGCCGAGTTGCAGGTCCCCGAATCGCGCATCGACCTCACGCGCGCGATCCCGGTGCCGGTGCGGCGTGGCGGGCTGCTGATCTTCCACTCCCTGGTCCTGCACATGTCGAGGCGCAACACTTCGGACCGCGATCGTTGGGCGATCATCTGCGACTACGACTGCGCGCCGAATCCCTGTATCGACCGTAACGGACACCGTGTCGAGGGCATGGACGAGCGCGGCGTGTGGCCGCTGCGCTCGCCCGCGATCGCGCGCTGACGGGCCCTTGAAATCCGGCTGTCGACGACGGACGACGGGCTGTTTCGTCGTTCCGTTCCCGTCAGTGTCCGTCGACCTTGCCTTTCGGTCGGCTGATCGAGGCGACCGGTGCGAAGGTGAAGCGTGGACGTTCGATCAGCGGGAACCACCCGTCGTCCCACAGCGCCTTCACGTCCTCGCGGTGGTACTGCACCGCGTAGCCCACGCGTGGCGTATCGGAGGTGTTGGCGCCTGAGCCATGGACGGTCAGGCGTGAGAACACCACACAGTCGCCGGGTTCCATCTCGATTGGGACGAAGCGCTCGGGCTCGATCACGACGCGACGGTGTCCGGAACCGTCATCGGCCGCGACCGAGGCGAGCGTGCCGTTGAGGTGCGAGCGCGGCAGCATGCGCAGGCAGCCGTTGGTGTCGCGCATCGGTTCGAGGGCGCACCACATGTTCAGCGAGGGCCCATCGTGCCGGGTGTATTGATTGTCCTGGTGGAAGCTGAACTTGCCGCCCCCGGGGCTCTTCACCGCGGTGAACGGCAGGTAGGGAACCGCGCGCCCGCCCAGCAGGCGGCCGGCGATCTCCGCCATGCGCTTGGACCAGATCAGCGCTTCGAGCTGGCCGCCGGCGAGATACTCGGAGGTCTGCTTGAGGTTGGTGATTGGAAGCCCGATGGCGTCCATGATGCCCATCACCTCGTCGCGCAGGGCCTGCGCAGAGGCCGGGTCGATGAGGCCGCGCAGCAGCACATAGCCTACGGTGTGGTAGGATGCGATCTGCTCATCATTGAGCGATCCGACGATCGATACGGTGGTCGCGGCGTGGGTAGTGGTCATGGAGGGCCTTCCTGCGCTGTTTTATCGCTACTTGTGGTAGATGATCACAGGATAGACATGCGTGGTTGGCACAGAGATGGACTTTAGCCAACCTCTATGGTACTTTCTGATCACCGGGAGCACGCGTGGAAGATCTCGCCTTCCTGCATGGGATGCGCATGCCGGCGTGCACCGCCAGCGTCGACAAGCACTTCGATGGGTACTTCACGCTCCAGTTCATGGCGGCAGGCGCCGTCGACCTGTTCTATGAGCGGCAGCTCACGCGCATGCGCGGCCGATGGTGCTGGCCGGCCTTCCCTGGGCCGTGGATCCGCTTCCACCGCTCGCCCGGCTGCGCGGCCTGGGATCACCGGTACGTCGCGGTGAAGGGGCCGCTGGTGGCGCGCTGGGTGGCCGAAGGCCTGTTCCCCACTGGTCCGCAAGCGGCGCCGAGCGACCGCGCCTTCGATACGGATTTCGATCGCCTGCTCGAGCTCAAGGCTCGGCCGGACCGCTGGGGTCGCCGGCGCGCGATCAATCTGCTCGAACGGCTGCTGCTCGCACTGGCAGACGAGCGTGCCGCCAGTGCCGGTGGCGAGCCGTGGCTCGAGCGCGTGCTGACCACGATCGCCGATGGCGGAAGCTACTCGATCGAGCGCCTCGCTCGCGATGCCGGCATGGCGGTGAGCACGCTGCGGCGGCGCTTCCGCCAAGCGACTGGATCTGCGCTTCACGCGCACGCCCTCTCGTGCCGCCTGGGGCGTGCACGCGCGCTGCTTGGCGAGGGGGATCTCGCCATCAAGGACATCGCCGAGCAGCTCGGCTACGCCGACGTCTCGTTCTTCACCAAGCAATTCACCGCCCATGGAGGGGTGTCGCCAGCAACCTACCGGCGCAGCCGGCAGCTGTCGGTTGGGGGGCGACGGCTTTGAGTTGGGGGGCTACTCCCTTCGGGCGGCGGATGCCCCAAAGGGCATCCGAGATCGCTTCGCGATCCCCCAACATCGCGCTCCGCGCTGCCCCCAGGAAAAATCACTTGGGAATGCTGGGCTTCGCAAATCCTTGAAATGACGGGAATGTATGGGAGCCCCAGCATACCGCACTCTAACGGTCCGCTGTCACGTCTCGCCGAGGGCGAGGTCGAGGCGGCCGTTGGCGGCTACGAGGGATGCCTCGGCTTGCTCGCGCGAGGATGAGGTCCGCTGCATCACCACCGCGACCTTCACTGAACCGCCGGCGCGCTCGAGCGCCGCGAACGCTTCCGGCCGCGCCAGCCCGGTGAGGGTGGCGACGATGCGCGCGGCTCGGTCGCGCAGTTTGGCGTTGGAAGCGCGCACATCGACCATCAGGTTCTGGTAGACCTTGCCCGCTCGCACCATCAACGCGGTCGAGATGGTGTTCAGCGCCAGCTTGGTGGCGGTGCCTGCCTTCAGGCGCGTCGAGCCGGTGAGCACCTCGGGGCCGGTGGCGAGCAGCACCAGGTGATCCGCCTCGGCCGGCTTGGGCACGGGCGAGCAGGTGATCAGCGCGGTGACGGACATCGGCGCGACACGCTTCGCGTGCGCGATCGCGCCAAGCACGTACGGAGTGGTGCCGCCAGCCGCGATGCCGATGATGGTGTCCTTTGCGGTTAAGACGAGCGCGTCGAGCGCTGCGGTGGCGCCATCGGCTTCATCCTCGCGGCCCTCGCTCGAACGGGTGAGCGAGGCCTCGCCTCCAGCGATGATCCCCACCACGCGTCCGACCGGCACTTGGAAGGTGGGGGGAGCCTCGGACGCATCGAGCACGCCGAGCCGGCCCGAGGTGCCCGCGCCGACGTAGATCAGGCGGCCTCCGGCGACGAACCCCGGTTCGGCGGCGCTGATCAGCGCGGTCAGGAACGGTCGGGCCGCTTCCACGGCCGCGACCACCGCGCGGTCCTCCTCCTGGATCACGCGCACCAGCGCGGCGACATCCAGGCGGTGGAGTTCGGCGGTGCGCGGATTGCGCGACTCGGCCAGGATGGCGGAACGGTCTGGAGGCAGGCTCATCGCCGGAACACTAGCGGATTGCTGGGAAAGAGCAGCCGACGAGAGCTGCTCCCCCTCGGGATATCTCCAGAGATCTGCCGAGGACGTTGCCACGAGAAGCCTGTTCCGAGCAGCTGCTCCCAGCAGGCGGTGGGCTACGGCAGCGTCCACGAGCCGGCGATCGGCGCCCGCTCGACGCCGGTGATCCCCGGGATGGTGATCGCCACACGGTCCTGGCACAGCGCGCCGAGCACCGCCATCGCCGCGGCCTCGCGCATCGACGAAGGCACGCCCAGGCGATCGCTGGTCACCACCGGTACGCCTGCGCGTCCGGTGAGCTCGTCAACCAGGGCACGGTTATGGGTGCCGCCACCGGCGAGCACCAGGCGCTGCACGCCATCCCAGCGCGAGGCGATGGCGCGAGAGATGGTGCGCGCGATGGCGGCGCAGGCGCTGCGCGCGAGATCCTCAGGAGGGAGGTTGGCTCCGTGACGGTCCAGCCAGGCGCCGAGCTCGTCGCCGGTGCCGAGGCTGCGTCCGGATTTCGCCTGCAGCTCGAGCATGGTGGCGAGCGCGGTGACCGCCTTGGGCACCGCCGTGCCACCCATGGCGCGAGCGCCGTCGCGATCGTAATCGGTGCCCAGGGCGCGCCGTGCCACGCCGTCGAGCAGTTGGTTGCAGGCGCAGACGTCGCCGCCCGCCACGCGCGTCGCGTCGTGGCCCCCGGGCAGCACGGTGACGTTGCAGAAGCCGCCCAGGTTCACCACCGCGCGCCGCTCCGAGCCGTGGCGGAAGAGCACGTGATCGGCGATCGGGGTGATCGGCGCGCCCTGGCCGCCGCAGGCGAGATCCGCGGCGCGCAAGTCGCAGACCACTGGCACGCCGAGTCCGTGCGCGAGCGGCGCCGGCTGGAACAGCTGCCAGCTCACGGGCGGCGCGTGGAACACCGTCTGCCCATGTACGGACACCAGGTCGATGCGGTGCGCGCCGAGATCGCGCACCGCGTCGAGGTGCAGGAGCGAGAAGTCACGCGCCAGGCGGGCAATCTCGCCGGCGGCCATCGGCTGCTGCTCGGCGAGCCGGCGCAGCCCCGGCGCGAGTGCGCCGAGCTCGCGGCTGGCGCCGGCGACGAACTCTGCGCGCATCGCGGTGCCCTGCCCGAACAGGCGCACCAGCGCGACGTCGATGCCGTCGAGCGAGGTGCCGGTCATGCATCCGACCACCAGACGTCCGCGGCTTTCATCGCGCTCGGCCCGCCTGACTGAAGACGGCTGCGCGCCCTTGGCTGCTTTCGCGGGTTCCTTGCCTCGCGCTGGGCGCTGGTCGTCGTCCGGCCTGCGCGTTGGTTTCGGGTCCAGCGGAGTACGGCGCCCGAGGCGGATCTTCATGAGCGTTCCAGGTCGGCGATGATCGCCAGGTAGTGCGCGGTGCTGGACTCGAGCCCGCCGGGCCGCGACCGCATCAGCCACAACTCGCGGTGGCGGTCAGCGACGTGGCGGATGCCCTGGGCCATCGGCTTGCGCCAGGATGGATCCTGAGGGGACCGGCGGCGCAGCACCGCGCGCCGCGCCGCCTTCGAGGCTTCCTCGAGGGTGTGCATGGTCTCAGCGGTGATCAGCGGATCGAGTCCGAGCGGCGCGCGGTCGAACATGCCCGCCAGGCGTTCGTCGATCGCCTGCCAGTCCTCGGCGCTGCCGATCCAGGGCTCGTCCCAGCGCTTGTGGAGATCGACATAGAGCGCGCTGGCATTGCGCAGCGGCTTTCGCTCTCCATCCGGTCCAGGCTCGCCGCCGATCTCGCGCAGCGGCCGGTCAGCGTCGCCGAGCTCGTCGAGCCACGGGCCGAGGGCGAGCGAACGGTCGCGGAAGGCGTGCAAGGATGAGACGCGCGCGTCGAAGGGAGCTTCGCCCGACCAGGCGCGGTGCGCGGACTCTGCGAGTCCGTGCAGCTCGATCGGCCACTGCTGGCGATGTCCCTCGTCGCCCCAGTTGGTGGCGAGGAATCCGCTCGCGCCGCCGGCCGCGCCGTCGCGCGCGGCGGCGAGCAGGTTGCCTTGGCGCTCGGTGGCGCGGCCGGTGATGCTGCGCCACGAGCTGGTGCCCGGGCATACCCAGACGTCGCGCGGCGAGCGCGGGTCGGATGATTTCGCCAGCTGCTCGCACCACAGCTTGAAGCGCGAGTCGGGCTCGTAGTCCCAGGCCAGGCCGATCAGGTCGTCGGGCAGGGTGGCGAGCGCCTCGGGATGGTGCAGCGCGATGTCGGCCCAGAACATCGGCCGCTTGCCGTGACGGCGCGCGCTGGCGCAGACCTTGGCGACGAATTCGAGATACACCGCCGCGCGTCCGCGGCGCGCGACTTCGTCGTGCGAACGGCCCTGTCCGACGTCATAGGCCTCGTCGCAGCCGATGTTCACCAGCGGCGAGGGATAGATCGGCGCGAGTTGCCCTAGCAGGCCGTCGACCAGCTCCAGCGCACCTGGATCGATGGGGCAGAGGCTGAAGGGGCCGCGCTTCTTCCACTGCGCGAATGACCACTCGGTATCCGCACCCTGGATCTCGGCGAGCGGGGCATAGCGCGGATGCGCGAACCAGCGGTGCAGATGTCCGAAGCAGTTCTGGTTCGCCGCCAGCTCGATGCCTCGCTCCGAACACCGTTGGGCCAGGATGCGCGCCTCGTCCGGGGTGATCGGCGACCAGCCGCGCCACGCGTCCTCATGGCCCGCGTAGGCGAAGGTGTGCTCGGTGTAGAGCTGCAGGTGGTTGATCTTCCACGAGGCGAGCAGATCGATGGTCGCGAGCAGGTGCTCCATGGTCGGCACGCGATCGCGTGAAATGTCGAGCATCGCGCCGCGCACCGCGAAGGCGGGCCGGTCCTGGACGCGTAGGCAGGGCAGACGTTCGCCGTACTGCGCCAACAGCTGCATCAGCGTGCGCGCGCCGTTGCCGGCGCCGCGCGCGTCGTCGGCCTCGATGAGGATGCGCGTCGGCTGCACGATCAGGCGGTAGGCCTCGGGATTCTTCAATGGCTCGATGGCGACGCCGCAGACGATCTGGGCGTCGACGTCGCCCTGGTCGCTGCCGGCGCGGTCACCGAGCACCGCGCGCACCGCCTGCTTGTAGTCCGGATGACCATGGACGCCGAAGGCCTGCGGCGCCGTGCGCCACTCGCCCTGCATGAGCAGGGCCTTCGGCTTCGGCAGCAGCAGTGGTGGGAATTGCGAGAGATCGGTCATGCGGCTGGCTCTGCAGGAATGGGTGCGGGAACCGCCTCGCGACGGGGGCCGAGGCAGCACACCGCGAAGGCGCACGTCGTGCCCACCACCATGTGCCAGGGCCACGCCAACTTCACTGGCAGCGACAGGAGCGGCGCCCAGTGATTGTAGATCATCGGCTGCAGCGACGACGTGACGAGGATGCCGGTAGACAGGGCCGCCAGCGCGCTGGTCTGGCCGCCCCTGCGGGTGAACAGTGCGGCCAGGAAGATGCCCAGCAGTCCCGAGTAGGGGATGGTCATGACGCTCAGCGCGAAGTCGATCAGACCCTGTCCGCTAGCGCGCTGCCAGAAGATGCAGCCTACCGCGACCAGGCCGAGCAGCACTCCGCAGCCGACCACCGCCCAACGGCTCGCGGCCAGGTAGTGCTGGTCGGTCTCGCCGGTCCGCACCTGCCGATAGCAATCGTTGATGAAGGCCGAGGCCATGGCGTTGATCGCCGAGAGCAGGCTGGTGAAGGCGATGGCGAACAGGCCCGCCATCATCAGGCCGGACATACCGGGCGGCATCTCGTGGACGATGAAGGTGGTGAAGATGCGCTCGCTGGAGGGGACGTCGTAGGCCGGGGCGGCCGCGCCCATGACGCCAGGCATGCGGTAGAAGACGAAGAGCAGCAGGCCGAGCACCATGAACAGCAGCGTCACCGGGATGTTCAGGGCGATCGCCATGAGTGCCGAGCGGCCGCCGGAGAGGGCGTTGCGGCAGGTGAGCATGCGCTGGGCGAGATCCTGGTCGGTGCCGTACACCGCGAGATTCAGCAGCAGGTATCCGCTCACGGCGGTGAACACGGTGTTGACCGTGCTCGGATCGAACGACCAGTCGACCAGTTGGAGCTTGGAAGTGTTGCCGACATTTGCGGTCGAGAGGGCCTGGATGATGCCGGCCGCGTCCAAGGGGATGCGTGAGTAGAGCAGGATGGTGGCCGCGCCCACGGCGACGATCATCACCGAGAACTGCACGACGTCCGTCCAGATGATGCTGGTGATGCCGCCCATCAGCGTGTAGAGGATGCCGACCACGGTGAGGATGGCGACGCCGATGATCAGGGGTTCGAGCGAGTCTGCGCCGCTTGGGCCGAGCAGGATGAGTCCCGCCGGGATAGCCGCCATGAACAGCCGGGCTCCGCTCGCCAGCGTCCGCCCGAGCAGAAAGGTCCAGCTTGCTGCCATCTTGGCGGCTGGGCCGAAGGCGTTCCCGACCAACTCGTAGACGGTCACCACGCGCTGTCGGTAGAATGCCGGGACGAACCATGTCGCGACCACCACCACGGCGAGGAGGGTGCCGAGATTGGACAGCAGGTAGGTGAGGTTGCCCTTGAAGGCCGACTCGGGGGCGCCCAGATAGGTCGCGACCGACAACGCCGAGGCCAGGACCGAGATGGCGACCGCCCAGGACGGCATGTCCTGGTGCCCGACAAAGTATGCGCGCGAATCCGTCACCCGCCGCGACACCAGCAGACCGCCAGCGGCGAGGACCAGGAAATACGCCCCCAGCACGATCCAGTCCGCGCCGCGGAACGCCGAATGGGAGAACCAATGCACGCATCCGAGGGATAGCGATTGATGGCTGTGGTTCCAGATGCATTCCCGCGCGGCCGTCATTACCATTTGCCGCACGGGATACGCACCCGATGGTGCATCCGCCATGCAGGACTTGCTCCACGACATCGGCGTGAGCGTCATCGCCGCCACCGTGCTCGGTCTGCTCGCCCATTGGCTGAAGCAGCCGATCATCCTCGCCTATATCATCGCCGGGGTGGTGGTCGGCCCGACGCTCGGCTTCGGCTTCGTCAGCGGCGACGACAACATCCACACCATCTCCGAGATCGGCTTGGTGCTGCTGCTGTTCGTGATCGGCCTCGAGATGGATCTGCGCCAGCTGGCCAAGGCAGGGCGCAAGCTGCTGCTACCGGGGATCGGGCAATTTCCGGTGTGCGTGGCGCTGGGGGTGGGGCTGTTCTCGGCGCTCGGCTACGGGTTGACCGGTTCGCACAGCGACGGCCTGTACCTGGCGCTGGTGTGCGCGCTCTCGAGCACCGCGATCGTGGTCAAGCTGCTCTATGACAAGGTCGAGCTCGATACCACGCCAGGGCGACTGACCCTGGGCGTGCTGGTGATCCAGGACGTCTACGCGATCCTGGTGCTGGCTTTCCAGCCCAGCTTCGCGCACCCGAGCGCGTGGCCGATCGTCAAGGCGCTGGCGGCGTCGGCGGCGCTGCTCGCCGCGGGCTTCGTGACCTCGAAGTTCGTCCTCCGCCCGGTGTTCGTGTCGATCGCGCGCGCCCCCGAGATGGTGGTGGCGGTATCGATCGGCTGGTGCGCGCTGGTCGCGGGCGCGGCCGCTGCGATGGGCCTGTCGAAGGAGATGGGCGCGCTCATCGCGGGGTTGTCGATTGCGGCCTTCCCATACAGCCTGCACGTCACCGCCAAGACCCTGCCGCTGCGCGATTTCTTCCTGACGTTGTTCTTCGTGACGCTCGGGATGACCATCCCGGTGCCCGATCGCCAGCAGGCGGGGATGATCGCCCTGGTGGTGGGCTTCGTGCTGGTGTCGCGTTTCCTGTCGGTGTATCCGCTGCTCTCGCTCGCGGGAGCGGGCCGACGCACGGCGTTCATCGCCAGCGTGAACCTCGCGCAGATCAGCGAGTTCGGCCTGGTCATCGCCGGTCTCGGCCTGGTCCACGAGCACATCAGCATGTCGACGCACACCATCATCGGCTACGCCATGGCCATCACCGCCGTGCTGGGCTCGTACGCCATCCGTTACAACCACCAGCTGTACAAGCGCTTCGACCGGGCGCTGCTACGCGCCGGGCTGCGCGACACGCGCCGGCACGAGCGCGACGATGATTCCTGCGACGAGCACCCCATCGCCGTGCTCGGCTTCCATCGTGGCGCGCGCGCGTTCATCGATCATCTGCGCGCACGCAACCCCGACCTGGTGGGAAAGACCCTGGTGGTCGATTTCAATCTCGAATCGCTCAAGGAGCTGAAGCAGGAAGGCGTCGCCGGCACCTTCGGCGACATCTCGAGCCACGACACGCTCCTGCACGCGCACCTCGACCGCGCCCGGATGATCCTACTCACCATCCCGGACATGCTGCTCAAGGGCATCGACAACCGTGCCCTGGTGAAATCGTGCCGCGCGATCGCTTCGCACGCCATCATCGTGGCGACCGCCGAGAACGCCGAGCAGGAGCGCCTGCTGGAAGAAGCGGGCGCGAGCCTGGTGCTCAAGCCCTACGATCTGATGGGCGACCACCTCGCTGCGTACGTCGACTACAATCTCCAGGAAGGAGCGCTGAGCGCATGAGCATATCCATCCGCGGCCTGGCCCTGATCGCGCTAGTCGTGATCGCTTGCGCCTCCGAGGTGTGCGCGGGCGAGGCGCTCCCGTACAAGCTGGCGCGGGTGTGGCCGAATCTCACCTTCACGCACCCGGTGTGCCTGGCGTGGCCCGACGCCCCTGATCCGGATGCGCGCCTGTATCTGGTCGAGCAGGCCGGGCGGATCATGAGCTTCCCGTCGAAGGGGGCGGCGCCGGCCACGGCGGTTCTGGACATCCACGACGCGGTGAACAGCCGGGGCAGCGAGGAGGGCATGCTGGCGATCGCCTTCCATCCGAGCTTCGCCCGCGACCGCCGGATCTTCGTCTGGTACTGCGTCGACAAGCCACGGCGCAACCGCTTGTCGAGCTTCACGGTCGATGCCAAGGACGCCGGTCGCTTCGACCCCGCCAGCGAGCAGGTGCTGATCGATGTCGACGATCCCTACGAGAATCACAATGGTGGGACCCTGCTCTTCGGTGTCGACCACATGCTCTACCTGTCCATCGGCGATGGCGGCAGCGGCGGCGATCCCCACGGCAACGGCCAGAAACGCGATACCCTGCTCGGCAAGGTGCTGCGCATCGATGTCGACCACCAGGACGCGGGGCTGAAGTACGCGGTCCCGAAGGACAATCCCTTCGCGGGCATCGCCGGCATCCGCGGCGAGATATGGGCCTACGGCTGCCGCAACATGTGGCGCATGAGTTTCGATCGCCAGACCCATGAATTGTGGGCGGGGGACGTGGGTCAGAACTCGTTCGAGGAGATCGACCTCATCGTCAAAGGCGGCAACTACGGCTGGAACATCCGCGAGGGCACGCACCCGTTCAAGGATCCCGGCGACGGGCAGGATCGGAAGCTCATCGAGCCGGTGATCGACTATCCAGCGTCGCTCGGCAAGTCGGTGACCGGCGGCTACGTCTACCGCGGCAAGCGTTTCCCGGAACTGGTGGGAACGTACATCTACGCCGATTTCGTCAGCGGCCGGGTGTGGGGGTTGACGCTCAAGGATGGCAAGGTCGCGGGCAATCGCGAGATCGCGTCGCAAGGCGGCATCTCGAGCTTCGCCGAGGACCGCGATGGCGAGCTCTACGCCCTCGCCTACGGGAATGGCACCATCGTGCGCTTCGAGAAGCTGTAGTTGATCAGGGGCTCCGCCCCTACGGCCCTGCGGGCCTACCCCACGGGCTTTGTCGGGGCTCGATGTCTCCGCTGCGCTACGCAATCGTCGGCGGATCGGCTACGCCGATTTTATCCGCCGACCGCCCCTCGGCGCCCGCCCCATCGCGGGGCGATGGGGCCCCGATTTAACCGAACCCCTCGATCTCAAGTAATACAGCCTTAACCCCGTCGCCGCCCGAGAAGCCGCCGAGGCCGGTGGCGGCGAGCACGCGATGGCAGGGAACGAAGATCGGCACCGCATTGCGTCCTAGCGCCTGGCCCACCGCGCGCGCGGCGGCCGGCTTGCCGATGGCGCGCGCGATGGCCCCATAGGTGGAGGTCTCGCCGTGGCCGACCTTGGAGGTTGCGCGCAGCACCTCGCGGGTGAATTCGCCGTGCTGGGTGAGATCGAGCGGCAGGCGGTCGCGCAGGGCCGAGCCGGCGACGTAGCGGCGCAGCTCGGCTTCGGCGCGATCGAGCAGGGGGTGAGGTGCCGCGCGCCCTTCCTGGGTGCCGCCGTCGGCTCCATCGATCCAGTCCAGGAATCTCAGCGATCGCAGACCTGCATCCGCGACCACCAGCTCGACCCGGCCGAGCCGGGGCAGCGACGCCACGCGCCGCCAGGCGTTCTCGATCGCCGGTGGGCCGCGCATCTCAGCGTGCCGCCGCCGCTGCCGCCGCCGCGCCCTGGTCGAGGTGCGCGAGGTCGTTCATGGAGACGATGTGGCCGACGCGCGGATTGGTTCCGCCGAACGCCGGCTCGAAGGGTTTCACCCGGCAGATGCCGGTGTTGGAGACCACCAGATGCCAGGTCAGCGACAGGTCGAGCTGCAGGAGCGTCGCCAGATAGATGCGCAGCACCGCGCCGTGGAAGATCACCAGTACGCGCTGCCCCGGATGCATGACGGCGATCGATTCGATGGCCTCGGTGATGCGGATGCCCGCGTCGACGTAGGATTCTCCGCCGCCGCGGCGCATGCGTGGATCGCGTTGGTGCCACGCAGCCCACTCCTCGGGGAAGGCCGCCGCGATCTGCTCGTTGGTAAGGCCCGACCAGGCCCCGCAATCGATCTCGCGCAGGCGTTGATCGGGCCGCGGAAGCAGCGAGGTCGCCTGGGCGACGTATTGCGCCGTGCCGCGCGCGCGTTGCAGGTCGCTGCAGTAGAGCGCCGCGAAGCGCTGACCCTGGAGGCGCCGCGCCAGCAACTTCGCCTGCAGGTGGCCGAGCGGTGAGAGTGGCTGATCCTGCTGGCCCTGCAGCACGCCATCCTTGTTGCCGGTGCTCTCTGCATGGCGCACCAGCCACAGCTCGGTCTGCGCCGGATCGTTCGCGGTGGGCATTCGTTAGCGCCTGGCCTGGAAGTAATCGGGCTCGTTGCCGGGCTTCCATTTGATATTGCAGCCCATACTGGGCTTCTGGATCGCGGGCCCGGGCTTACCGGACAGGCAGAGGTCGAGTGCGGCGCGCAGATCGGCGCCGGTCACCGGCACGCCGCTGTTGGGGCGCGAGCCGTCGAGCTGCCCGCGGTAATGCAGGCGCCGGGCGCGCTCCGGCGACCAGTCGAACAGGAAGAAGTCGGGCGTGCAGGCGGCGCGATAGGCCTTTGCCGCGGCCTGGTCGGCGTCGAGGCAGTAGGGGAAGCGGTAGCCGGCGTCGCGCTTCTCGACGCGCATCGCGTCGAGGCCATCCTGCGGATAGCGTTCGGTGTCGTTGCTGCTGATGCCGATCACCGCCACGCCCTTGGCCAGGTACTCGGTGGTCAGCTGGCTCAGCTCGGCGCGGACGTGCTTCACGTACGGGCAGTGGTTGCACATGAACACCACCAGGAGCGGCTTGCCCGCGAAATCGGCGAGCCGCGCGGTGGTGCCGTCGACCTCGGTGACGGCGAAGTCCGGCGCGGCGCTGCCCAGCGGCAGCATGGTCGAGGGAGTCAGCGCCATGCGGACCAGGGTAGAGTGGTCCGGGTCGAGTAAAGCGCGGCGAATGATGCGCTGAGAGGCCTCAGCCTCAGGAGCCTCAGGAGCCTCAGGCCGGCAGGGCGTGGGACGTGGCCGGCAGCAGATAGAACACCAACGCGAGGATGATGTAGACCGACAGCAGCTGCACGCCTTCCAACCAATGCGATTCGCCATCGTTGGTCACCTGCACGCACACCACCACGGCGGCGACCACGGCCAGCACCTCGGCGGTGGTGAACACCAGGTCGAGCGGATGCGAACCGATGAAGTAGCTGGCGAACACCAGCACCGGGGCGACGAAGGTCGCGATCTGGATGCTGGAGCCGACCGCGACGCCAATGGCCAGGTCCATGCGATTCTTCAGCGCCACCATGATCGCGGTCGAATGCTCGGCGGCGTTGCCGATGATCGCCACCACCACCACGCCGATGAAGACGTTGGTCATGCCGAAGGCGTGCGCGGCGTGCTCGACGGATCCGACCAGCATCTCGCTGATCCACGCCACCAGCACGGTCGCGCCAGCGAGGATGGAGATGGATTTGATCACGCTCCACTGTGCCGCGTGAGGCGCGACGTGTCCGTCTCCAAACTCGTCATCCTCATCGACGGCGGTTTCGGCCGCGCTCATGAACAGCTGCTTGTGGGTGTGCAGACTGAAGAACAGGCTGCAGGCGTAGGTGACCAGCAGGACCGCCGAGATGCCGAGGCTGAGGTACTGCTCCTTGGTGTTGTTCGCCTGGCCTTCCAGGGAATGGAAGACCGCGGGCACCACCAGAGCGATCGCCGCCAAGCCGAGCATGGTGGTCATGCTGCCGACGCCGCGCGCGTTGAACGATTGCACGCGGTGGCGCAGGCCGCCGGCGAGGAAGGCAGCGCCCATCACCAGCAGCACATTGCCGATGATCGACCCGGTGATCGACGCCTTGACGATCTCGTGCATGTCGTTCGGGCTGGACAGCGCGACCAGCGCGATGATCAGCTCGGCGGCGTTGCCGAAGGTGGCGTTGAGCAGGCCGCCGACGGCCTCGCTGGTGCGCTCGGCGAGGTGTTCGGTGGCGCGCCCCATCCATCCCGCGAGGGGGATGATCGAGAGGCACGAGCAGATGAAGATCCAGGTGTGCACCTGGGTGCCACCCATGCCGTAGTTCAGCACGATGGTGGCGGGGATGAACACCAGCAGCCAATCCAGGGTGAGGAGCTTCGACATCGGCCGGCGAGGCTGGCGGGCGATCGGTCGGGGTCAAGGCGGATGGCTTGATGCGAATAGTCGCCTCGTCGGAGGCGGATGGCTCAGGTATACAATCCGCCGTTCACCGACAGCACCTGTCCCGTGACGTAGGCCGCGCCGGGCGACAGCAGGTAGGACACCGCCGAAGCGACTTCGTCCACGCTGCCCAGCCGCCCCATGGGCACCGCCTGCAGCATCTGCTCGAGCGGCAAGCCCTTGGTCATGTCGGTGTCGATCAGGCCCGGCGCGACGACGTTGGCCGTGAGCGAACGCTTCGCGACTTCGCGCGCCAATGCCTTGGTGGCGGCGATCAGACCGCCCTTGGCCGCCGAGTAGTTCACCTGGCCGGCATTGCCCATCAGCCCGCTCACCGAGGCGATGGTGACGATGCGCCCTCGTCGCGCCTTGAGCATCGGCCCGATCAGCGGCCGCACGATGTTGTAGAAACCGCCGAGGCTGGTGGTGATCACCTCATCCCACTCGTCGTCGCCCATGAACGCGAGCAGGCCATCCTTGGTGATGCCAGCGTTGACCACGACCGCATTCGGCGCCCCGCGCTCGGCGAGCATGCGTTCGATGGCGGCCTTCGCTCCGGGCCGGTCGGTGACGTCGTACGGGTCGAGCCACGCCGTGCGGCCTGCCGCAGTCACTGCCGCGGCGACAGCCTCGGCGGCATCGCGGCTGGAACGGAAGTTCACCACTACGTCGAAACCATCGGCGGCCAGCCGCTTGGCGATCGCCGCGCCGATGCCGCGGCTGGCTCCGGTGACCAGCGCGTAGGGGGTGGTCATGCGAGGTCCGTCGCCCGAAGTCCGTCGTCCGGCGTAACGAAGAGAGGCGGAGTCGTCATGGCTGGCGATTGGAGCGGCGGATCCGCGCTCGCCAAGGGCGAAGGCCGCGTAGCATGCTGAGATGCCCAGCGGCCACGGCACGACGGACGATGGACGACGGACGGCGGACGTCCCCAGGCCCGGCCGCCTGGGCACCGCCTTCGACATCTTCGCCTGGTACGACCAGGTCCGCGCCTCGGGCAAGCCGGTGGCGTGGTGCTCGGCGTTCGCGCCCGCCGAGGTGCTGTTGGCGATGGGCATCATCCCGGTCTATCCCGAGAACCACGCCGCGATGATGGGCGCGCTGTCCGAGACGCGCGATCCCGATCGCCCGTACGCGCGCGCCGCCATCGATGCCGCCGAACGCGGCGGCTACGCCGCGCCACGCCTGTGCAGCTACGCGCTCGCCGATCTCGGCGCGCTCGCCGGCAGCCAGCCGTCGCCGATCGGCGGCTTGCCGCCGCCGGATCTGTTCTACGCCTGCGACAGCCAGTGCGCGGTGGTCGCGCGCTGGGGCGACGAGGTGCAACGCCACTACCGTTCGCTCGGAGAACAGGCCCGCGACATCCCTCACTATGTGCTCAAGGCTCCGCCACTGACGCGCGCCGAGACCCATACCGCGCCCGAGCTGGCCGGCTTCAAGGCGCAGATCCTCGAGCACGTCGCGGACATCGGCCGACGCTTCGGCCTGACGCTCGACGAGGCCGCGCTGGGCGCGGTGGTGGCGGAATCGGCACGCTCGAACCGGCTCTGGCAGCAGTGCCTCGAGCGCGCCCGCCAGCGCCCGGCGCCCTGGACCAACCTCGACGCCTTCACCGCCATGGCGCCGATCGTCATCGCGCGCGGCACTCCGCTCGCGACCGACTACTACCGGCGCCTGCTGGATGAGCTCGACGCGCGCATCGCCGCCGGGGTCGCCGCGGTGCCGGGAGAGACCGTGCGCCTGGTGTGGGACGCGATCCCGATCTGGCCGCGCAAGAACTGGCTGGCCAAGTTCTGCGCCGAGCGCGGCGCCGCGTTCGTCGCCAGCACCTATACGCATTCGTGGTGGTTCGAGTTCGATGTCGCGCGGCCATTCGACACCCTGGTTGAGCGCTACGCGTGGAACACCATGAACCGCTCGGGGAAATGGGTGCTCGATTGGACGCTCGGCCTGGTCCGCGACTATGCGGGAGACGGTATCGTGGCGCACTGGAACCGCTCGTGCGGCATCTGGAACAGCTACGTGAAACGCCGCCTACCCGGCTACGAGGCGGCGGGCGTGCCGCACATCGTGCTGACCGCGGACATGGTCGACGCGCGCGCCTTCGACGAGGTGGCGGTGGCGAAGCAGCTCGATGACTTCATCACCCGGCTACGCCGGACGGCGCGCGCCGGCTGATCCACGCGGGGCTCACGTGGTGACTGCCGCGGGCGTCGCAGCCTCGTCCACCACGCAGCGCCACAGGCGGTTCTCGGCGCCGCTCGCGCTCGATTCCTCGATGCGGAATCCGGCTTCGGCCAGCAACGCCTCGATGCGTTCGCGCGGCAGGAAGCACAGCTGTCCGGTGGACGGATTGAGCCCGAAGCGGGTGGTGAAGCGTTCAGCCGCGCCGACCCGGCCGGCGCTGCCGCCCGCGTCGACGACTCCCTCGCGCACGAAGAGCCTTCCTCCCGCGCACAAGGCGCCGCGCAACTGCGCCAGCAGCTCGCGCTGCCGTTCCTCTGGCCAATAGTGCAGGACGTCGAGCGCCAGCGCGGTGTCGAAGCGCGGCGGCAACGCCTGCGGCAACGGCAGCGCGCCCTTCAGCAGTTGCCAGCGATCGTCGAGCGCGTGTCCGCTGGCGAGCAGCACCCGCCGCGCGACCACCAGCTTGTCCTCGTCGAGATCGATGCCGCAATACGCGGTGACGTCCGCGCGGGCGGCGGCTAAGGCCGCGGTCAGGCCCGGGCCGCAGCCCGCATCGAGTACGCGGCCCCAAGGCACGGTCTCGTGCGCCAGCTGCCCGTACACCGGGTCGAAGCGTAGCTTGGCCCGCGCATAGAAGCGCCCGTACGGGGCGAGTCCGTCGTGAACGCGCATCGCCGATGCAAGACCCCCGCCCGTCCTCGATGCCGGCAGTTTCCAGCGCTCCCATGAGTGCACCACCGCCCAGCCGGTCGCCGCCGCGGCGAGCGCCGCTGGCGCGACGCCGAGCGCGGCTGACGCCGCCAAGATGATCGCGACGAGCGCGCCGACGTGGAGCGGACGGAGGCGCCGTGCGTGCTCGCTCGCCGACCACGCCATCACCGGCAGAGCCTGGGCGATGCCGAGCGCGGCGGCTCCGGCCGCTGCGCGATCCTGCGGCGGCTGGAGTCCCGCGTGGGTCGCCAAGGCGGTCGCCTGAGCCGCGACAGCGTGTCCGAGCGCGATGATCAGGAACGCCATCAGGGGGCGGGCGGTTGACATCGCCCAAATCAGCGCAAGTAGCGCCGGCGCCAGCCAGTCTCGGCCGACGAGATCCCAGTGATGGCCGAGCGCGATCACGCCGAGCGCCGCGAGCATCGCGCGCGCCCACAGCACCGCACGCCGACGCGGGCGGACCTCGGCCGCCAGGGCCCGGGCCTGGCCAGGGTGCGCGGCGGCAGGAAGACGCACGCGCGTCGTTGCGGCGGCGAGCACCGCGATGGAAGAGAGACTCGCGACCGCGGTGCCGATGACTCCTGGCCAGCCGAAGGGCAGCA
This sequence comes from Planctomycetota bacterium, assembly GCA_038231435.1. Taxonomy (GTDB): domain Bacteria; phylum Planctomycetota; class UBA11346; order UBA11346; family UBA11346; genus JACCZE01. The sequence continues at coordinate 7,908 of JBBRLJ010000020.1, read as the reverse complement.
TCGCGACCAACGCCAGCTGTCCGGTGATGGCGAGCTGGGAGGTGCCGCGGGTGATCGCCGACGGCAGGGCATCGATGGTGCTCGTACCGGCGATGGCCGCCACCAGCGGCAGCAGCGTGACGCAGCAGGCGCCCGCGAGCAGTGGCAGCAATGAGGGATCGATGCCGGCGAGCAGGCCCGCGCCGAGCCCCGCGGCGACACTGACGGCTGCGCCGATCCACAGCCGCAGCCACGGCGACTCCGCTACCTCGGCGATGGCGAGCGCCATGAACAGCAACGCGGCCGCTCCGCCCGCCGGCCAGGCGCTGTCCGGTGGTCGGCAACGCCAGCCCATGACGAGTCCGACCGCGGCCAATGCGGTCGCGAGCGCCAGGACCGACCGCGACCAGCGCTGGCAAGCCGCTTGGACCGGCCACAGGAATCGCGCGAGCATGGCCAGACGTTGCGCCCAGGTCGTTCGACTGGCAATCGGATTCCCGCTCCGTGGCATCGTGGCCATGGGCGGATTGACGGTTGCTCAGCGGCCGCGCGGGCCTGCAATGCCGCATGCCCGCGCAGCAGCTGGTTCCTCCTGGACATCTCGATCTGCACGTGGTCATCGTCGCGCTGACGCCGCCGCTGCTCGCCGCTGCCGCGGGCATCGCCTGCGGCATAGCCGGCGGAGGCCGCGCGAGCCGCGTCCTGGGCTGGGTCGGAATGGCGGTTTCGTTCGCCCTGCTGGCGCTGTTCCTCGCGCCGCAGGGCGTGGCCAAGGCCTACACCCAGCCGCTTGCCCACGGACTGGTGCGTGTCGGGTGGTGGCAGGTGGTGGCTGCGCTCGCGGCCTCGGGTTGGACGGCGTGGTGTTGGCAGCCGCTGGCGGCTGGGGGCCGTTCACCGAGCGGCTGGGGCCTGCGCACCATGCTGGCGATGGTCCTGTCGCTGTGCCCGATGCCGCTGGCGATCCTCGCCTGCGAAGCCGATCTGCGCCGCGCGACGCCCGGATGGCTGCCCAAGGCGCGCTGGCGTCGCATCCGTGGCGTTGCGGTGGTGGCGCTCGGAGTCATCGCCTGGTGGCTGCTCGCCACCGCGTCGCCGCCGTCCTGGCCCACTGCTCCATGGACGATGGCGGTCGCCTGCGGCGTGGCCGCGATCACCGCGGCCGGTCCGTGGCGCCTGCCCCTGGTGCTGGCGGGAGCGGCGGCGCTGCTGCCGCTCGGCTCATGAACCGCCGGACCTCAGTCTCGCAGGGTGCGGCTGCTTCCCAGGGTCCTCGCGAGGGGGGCTTAGGAGACCGGCCAGTGCTTGCATCCTTGTGGGTGCCAGCGGAGCATGCGCGGACGCCATGATCAACGCCTGGATCGCCACCGACAAGGGAGTCGTGCGACACGATGGCCCCATCGTCGACCGCGTTCCCGATGGCACGGTGTGGCTCGACCTGATCGACATCACGCGCGAGGAGGAGAACCTGGTCGAGGAGCGGCTTGGGATCGACATCCCGACGCGCGCCGAGCAACAGGAGATCGAGGCCTCGAGCCGCCTCTACCGCCAGGGCAAGGTCGCGTACATGACCGCGACGCACCTGATCAAGACCGAGACCGAGAATCCCGAGACCTCAGCGGTCACCTTCATCCTCTGCCCTGATCGCCTGATCACGCTGCGCTACGCCGAGCCATGGTCGTTCCGCACCTTCGGCCAGCGCGCGCCCAAGTCCGGAGCCAACACCGCCGAGCTGGTATTCTTGAGCCTGATGGAGATCACCGTCGAGCGCCTCGCCGACTTGCTCGAGTTGGTCTCGATCGAGCTCGAGCATATCTCGCAGCAGATCTTCCGGCGCCGCGCCGCCGACCTCGAGGTCGATCTCCAGCGCGCGATCGTCAAGATCGGCACCTGCGGCAACATCAGCGGCAAGGTGCGCGAGAGCCTGCTCGACAAGAACCGCGTGATCGCCTTCGCCGAGCAGGCGGCCCAGGACTGGATGAACGCCGATATCCGCGCGCGCCTGAAGGCCGCGATCCACGACATCCATTCGCTCTCCGACCACGCCTCGTTCACCGCCAACAAGATCAACTTCCTGCTCGATGCCACGCTCGGCCTGATCACCATGGATCAGAACCGCATCATCAAGATCTTCTCGATCGCGGCGGTGATCTTCATGCCGCCGACCCTGATCGCGAGCATCTACGGCATGAATTTCGGCGCCGACAAGATGCACGAGCTGAACTGGCACTACGGCTACGAGTTCGCGCTCGCCCTGATGATCACCTCGGTGGGGCTGACCCTGTGGTACTTCAGGCGCAAGCATTGGCTCTGAGTCCGCGGCCATGACGGCTTCGGCTCCGGCTTCGCCCGCCAGCGCGGATCTCGCCGGCCGCAAGGTGCTGGTGTGGGGATTCGGCAGCCACGGTGGCGGGCTCGCGGCCGCCACCTGGTGCGCGGCCCGCGGGGCCCGGGTATCGGTGCTCGAACGGCGGCCGGCCGGCGATTTCGCGGACGCCGGCGCCAAGGCCATCGCGTCGGGCTGGACCTGGCACGTCGGTGACGCTGGCGATCCCGCCTTCGCCGCAGCCGACCTGGTGGTGGCCTCGCCGGCCATCCCGCCATCCGCGTGGCCCGCGGCACATCCGCCCCGCACCTCGCCCGAGGGCCTGTTCTTCGCCGCGCATCGCGGCCGGCGCGTCGCCGTCACCGGCACCAAGGGCAAGAGCACCACCGCCACCATCACCGCCGCGCTGCTCGGCTGGCAGGTCGCCGGCAACAGTCACGAGCCGCTGCTCGACTGGCTCGCGCGCGAGGGCGTGGACGCGCCGCTGGTCTGCGAGCTGTCGAGCTTCCAGCTCTGGTACCTCAGCGATCAGCGTCCGCGCTTCGAGGTGGCGCTGTTCACCAGTTTCGCCAAGGATCACCTCGACTGGCATCCCACGGTCGAGCACTACCGCCAAGCCAAGCTGGGCCTCTTGACCTGGGCCGGGGCCTGCGCGGTTGCGCCCGAGATGGAGCAGATGGGCCTGCGCTCTGCGCGGCGGCTGCCCAAGCTGGTGGCGCTCGAGGGCGCCTTCCGCGCCGCCGATGGCACCCAGATCGCGCGCCGTGACGACCTGCATCTGCCTGGCGACCACAACGCGCGCAACGCCTGCCTGGCGATCGCCGCCGCACTCGAGCTGGGCGTCTCGGCGGCAGAGATCCCGGCGCGGCTGCGGGGCGTGCGCGGACTCCCGCATCGGCTCGAGACGGTGCACGAGCAGGACGGCTACCGCTACATCAACGACTCGATCGCGACCACTCCGGAATCCGCCATCGCCGGGATGAACGCCATCCCTGGACCGCTGGCGGTCATCCTCGGCGGTTCGGACAAGGGCGCCGAGTTCATCGAGCTGGCCGCGGCAACGGCGCGTCGCGGCGCCATCCCGGTGGTGATGGGTCAGACCGGGCCGAAGATCGCCGCCGCCCTCGCCCTCTACGGACTGCGCGCGCCGGCCGCGGCGACCCTCGCCGAAGCGGTGGCCCTCGCGCGCGCGAAACTGCCCTCCGGCGGCTGCGTACTGCTCAGCCCCGCCTGTGCCTCGTTCGACATGTTCCGGGGCTTCGAGGACCGGGGGCGCAAATTCATGGATGCGGTGAAGTCGCTCTGACGGACACCAGGACGGAACCAGATCGAACCGCCACCAAGTCGTCACGGGAAGGTTTGACCAGATCACGTATCACCACCGATATCTCGTACTCTCGGCGCTCCCCCTAGTCGGATTTAGGCACTGGCGGGGCTGGTACGGGTTTCGATCATTCCGGCATGCGCGCGGATCTACGGCCCGGCCCCTGGGCGCCTCGGTATCTGCTGGGTTACGATCTGCGTCGTCGGCCCCACCTCGAGGCTGATGTGCTGGTGGTCGGTGGAGGCGTGGCCGGATTGTGCGCCGCGCTCGCCGCCGCCGATCACGGCAAGGAAGTGCTGGTCCTGGCCAAGGGCATGATGCAGGACAGCAATACCGCGTGGGCGCAAGGCGGCGTCGCGGCGGTGCTCGGCAGCGACGAGCGCGAGCTGTCCGACGACGTCGAGCTGCATGTGCGCGACACGCTGCAGGCCGGAGCCGGGCTGTGCGACGAGACGATGGTGCGCGACATCCTCGGCGACGCCGCCGAATCGATCGAGCTCCTGCGCCGGCACGGCTGCCTGTTCGACAAGGGCGCCGCGGGCGCGGTCGCGCTCACCCGCGAGGGCGGCCACAGCGCGCGGCGTATCCTGCACGCCAACGGCGATTCCACCGGAGCCGAGATCGTGCGCAGCCTGGCGGCGGCGGTCGAGTCCCATCCCCTGATCGAGGTCATCGAGAACGCCTTCGCCATCGATCTCATCGGCGCTGCTGGAGACGCTGCAGGTGCGGGACGCATCGACGGCGTGCTCTACTACCGGCGCGAGGAGCTGGTCGCCGCGCTCGCCGCCGAGACCATCCTCTGCACCGGCGGCTGCGGCCGGGTGTGGCGCGAATCCACCAATCCCCCGGTCGCCACCGGTGACGGGCTGGCGATGGCCTACCGCGCCGGCGCCGCGCTCGCCGATCTCGAGTTCATGCAGTTCCATCCCACCACGCTGTACATCGCCGGCGGCGCGCGCCTGCTCGTCACCGAAGCGATGCGTGGCGAGGGCGCGGTGCTCAAGAACAACGACGGTGAACGCTTCATGCCGCGCTACCACCCGGACGCCGAGCTGGCGCCGCGCGACGTGGTGACGCGCGCCATCATCAGCGAGATCCGCCGCACCGGTTTCCCGCACGTGTGGCTCGACGCCACCCACCTGGGCGCAGAATTCCTGCGCGGGCGCTTCCCGACCATCTTCAACGCCTGCGCCAAGCTCGGCATCGACATCGCCACCGCCTGGATGCCGGTGCATCCGAGCGCGCACTACCACTGCGGCGGCGTGATCACCGACCGCCGCGGCGTCACCTCGGTCCCCGGACTGTGGGCCGCGGGCGAGGTGGCGTGCACCGGCCTGCACGGCGCCAACCGCCTGGCCTCCAACAGCATCCTCGAAGGCCTGGTGATGGGCATCCGCGCCGGCACCGACGCCGGCCGCCGCGCCGCGCCACCCGGCCGCGTGCGCGCATCCACCCCCATGCCCGATCCGGCGCCCGAAGGCCTCGACGTGTCCGACCTGGTGCGCAGCGTGCGCGCCCTGATGTGGCGCCAGGTCGGCATCGAGCGCACCGGTGCCGAGCTCGCGGTCGCGCGCCGCAGCCTGGCGTTCTGGATGACCCACCAGGCGCGCGGCTCGTTCCGCGATCGCGCCGGCTGGGAGCTGCAGAACCAGCTGCTGGTCGGCAGCCTGGTGGCGTCGGCCGCCGAACTGCGCGAATGCTCGGTCGGTACCCACACCCGCGCCGACTCGCGCGGTGCCATCGATGTGAGCCACCACGGTTACGTCCGCGCGGACGACGATCAGCCCCGCATGGCCTTGCAGGCCGGAGAGCACCCATGAACGAACCGACCTCGCCCCAGCAACCGCAGCAGCCAGCCGTGCCGGTGCCACCGCCGGCGCCCGCGGCGCCAGCCTGGACCGCGGTGGGGAAGGCCGCCGAATGGCCAGTGAATGGCGGTCGCGTGGTGAAGATCGGCGCGCGCCGCATCGGCGTCTACCACCACGCCGAGAAGTGGTACGCGCTCAAGGACATGTGCCCGCACGCCGGCGTGAGCCTGTCGCAGGGCCCGGTACAGGACGAGCAGGTGATGTGCGTCGGCCACGGCTGGCTGTTCAGCCTGCTCACCGGCGAAGTCACCCGCGGCCCCACCGGTGTGAAGGTCGCAACCTATCCGGTGCGCATCACCGAGGGGGCCATCGAGGTCGAGGTCTAGCGCGCTGCCCGGCAGGCCAGCGCTGCCGAGGTCAGACCTTCTTGTGCGTGGTCACATCCCAGCCCTGTGGGACCTGGGGCGGCGGCGTCGGGGTGGTGTATCCAGCATCCTTGATGTGGATGACCGCCGTGCCTCCGCAGCTGTAGGGCGCGATCGGCGAGGTCGAGGTGTATCCGGCGAGGGTGACCACCACCGTCTCGTCGACTTCCGTGAGTCCATCTGAGATGGCATGCACTACGATCGTCCCGGTCCTCGATCCGGCGGGAATGGTCACCGCCAGCGTGGGCCCGGTATAATCGATGCCGGGGCTCGCGGTCCCACCGAGCGTATAGCGCACGGTGACCGGGATATAACTCGGCTGGCTGAGCGTGACCACGAACACCTGATCCGCTCCGCCCTCGATCGCCGGCACATTGGCGGCCGCTATCGAGATGCTCCGCGGCTTGATGTCCCAGCCAGAGATCGCCGCCGCCGCCGGCGTCGACCACGCCACGAGCGACAACGCCACAGCGGCGAACGACCGTGGATCGAAAGGGAGAGGAATGCGGATGGCGAGGGGCATGAAGGACCTTTTTGTCAGCGGAGGTTTCTTACAGGGTTCGCGATCCTGGTGAGTGAAAGGAACTTCGTCAACGGATGAGTCGTTTAGCACAGGGCGGTGAATATCATTTCTTCATGAGATCCATGAGAGTCTTATCTAAAAAAGTGCCTGTCCTGAACTTTACAGAACTTTACAGAGCTTTACTCCGTGAACCTTACCGAGGGACGATGTCTCTCCCGACGAGAAATGCACGGGCGTCACGGGAGACGGTCACCCCCAAGCGGAGAGATAGTACTGCGCCCGCGCCCGAGCGAGGCCATCGGCATCCGTAGCGTGCCGGCTCAATGCGTTGAAGGCGTAGGCATACTTGATGATGTGCCCCAGGCCCTTCGCGAACTCTGGACCCCACGGCAATGGCTGCCAGAAGGCAGCCTGGTCTGGACGCACTGATTGCGGAGACGGATCCGTGACGGGAAATGCCAATCCAGGTTTAGGGCCGCTCGGACCGAGCAGGCAGTTGGCAAGCATGACTCGGAATCCAGTCTCAGCCCTGCGGGCCAGATCGATGTAGCCCAGGGCATTGAGGTCCTGGACCGCTTGGCCGAAGGTCAGGATGTGGAAGGGCCCGCCCTGAAAGAATCCGCGAAAGGCCTGGGTCGACGCGACGAAACCTGCAAGGACCTGGTCGGCGAAGGCGCCAGCGGCGAACGGCCGATCGGGCAGCGGATCGGAAGACGGTTCCTCGAGCGTGTAGGCTTCGGCGATTCGCAGGAGGCCATCGATGCGGGAACGCGTGATCAGGTCCGGTCGCTGGTGGAGGGCACGCAGCGCCAGGCTCGGAAAGATCACACCGTGGGCTTGATCGGTGCCGAAGGAGCGTGCAAGCGCCGACAGCAGGCGATCGAGTTCGCGGGGCGCCGAGGGCTCCGGCGGCAGGGGCGCGAACACGGGTAGCTTGGTGAAATGGTCGGCCAAGGCCCGCATCGGGGCTTCGGCCTGCGCCTCGATGAGATCGTCCTTCAGAATGAAATAGGCCGAGAGCAGGGCCGCGCCGCGATGGCCGTCGCCGAAGCCTGGTTCTGACGCGGGCGTGGGGTGGGAACGCGCGAGCGCATCGAGGCCGGCGACGAGATAGTGTTCTGGCAGCATGACGTCTCCGGGGGACTATGGCGACGATCATACAGCGCGGCTGGGCAGGCATACCTCCGGGGTGTTAGGCATCGAGGTGGCAAATTCCCAGACGCTGGAGTGAATCGTGCGGAGGCGGACCGACTCCCGCTCCAGGTAGCCAGCGCTCTCTCAGCTCACCAGCTGGGCCAAAAGTTCTGACCAAAAGTTTAGAAAGTTTAGGACAGGCATCTATTTTTCTAAGCTCTGACGAGCTTGATGGAATTTGCTCGATTCTGATCTTCCCCCGCTTTGGTGGACTCCCAGATAAGCGACAGACGATGTCGCAGGGGAGAAGAAGGCATGAGCAGCTTTAAGGAGAAGGCAGGAAGGCAGACCCGGAGGCAATACACCAAGGAGTTCAAGCTGGAGGCCGT
>JBBRLJ010000019.1:0-101495 GCA_038231435.1 Planctomycetota bacterium | reverse complement strand
CGTAGGGGCGGAGCCCCTGAAAAACTCGCGCGGGCGCCGAGTGGCGGTGGGCGGATACAATCGGCGTAGCCGATCCGCCCACGTTTTCGCCGGCACGGCGAAAACGAGTCCCGACAAAGCCCGTGGGGTAGGCCGCCAGGCCGTAGGGGCGGAGCCCCTGAAAAACTCGCGCGGGCGCCGAGGGACGGTGGGCGGATACAATCGGCGTAGCCGATCCGCCCACGTTTTCGCCGGCACGGCGAAAACGAGTCCCGACAAAGCCCGTGGGGTAGGCCGCCAGGCCGTAGGGGCGGAGCCCCTGAAAAACCTAAGCAGCGGCGGCAGCCTTGGGAATCGGGACTTCGGCGGCGGTGACTTCGCGTCCAGCGGCAGCGCTGCGCAAAGCCATCTGGGTGAAGCGGGTGATGGCGACTGCCTGCTCCGGAGTGGTTCCGACATCGACCTTCTCGCCGCGGATCGCCTTCGCCAGGTCGGCGTAGACATGATCGTTGCCGCTGGTGTTGTCGCGCCAATCGCTGGTGGTGTTGAGCCACTGCCACGGGCCTTCGCCATCCTTGTAGAAGGTGAAGGGCTGGTCCTTGCTCTCGGTGTCGAGGCGGATGCCGCCGCGCGTGCCGCGGATGATGACCTCGCTGCGCGGCTTCTGGTGGCCGATCCACGAGAAGTCGAAGGTGAAGGTGCAGCCGTTCGCCGCGCGCGCGAAGATGGTGGACTGCTCTTCGACATCGAAGGTGGTGCCTTGGGGGAGCTGGTGCGGAAAGCCGCGGAAGCTGCTCGCGGACACCGACGAGATGGTGGGCCAGCCGGTGAGATGGAAGACCTGGTCCATGTAGTACTGGCCCATGTCCATGATCACGCCGCCGCCGGCGAGGCGGTTGTCGACGAACCATTTTGCGTGCTGGATGATGTCCACGCCTGGCCGGCCGCGGCGGCGCGCCATGTGCACGTCGACCCGGTAGATGTCGCCGAGGTCGCCGCGCTTGCAGTGCTGGTCGGCGAGCGTCGACATGCCGTAACGATTGCGCGACGAGAAGAAGATGACCTGTTTGCCGGCCTTGCGGCTGGCGTCGAGCACGGCGACGTTTTCCTCGAGCGACAGCGCGCTGGGCTTCTCGCATGCGACGTGCTTGCCGGCGCGCAGCGCGGCGATGGTGAGCGGGGCGTGCATGGCCACGGGAGTGGCGACGGTGACCAGGTCGATATCGCCACGCGCGAGCATGGCGTGCGGATCCGAGAACACCGCGGCGTCGGGGTGGCCGCATTCGGTCGCCTTGCGCTTGGCGAGCTTCTCGTCGAGATCGCACACCGCGGCCACGACGATGCCGTTGGCGGTGTAGCTCGAGAAGTGGCTACGGCTGATATCGCCGCAACCGATGATGGCGGCGCGGATGGGCTTGGGCTGGGTCATGGTCTGGCTCCGTTGGCGTGTGCGGTTGCGGGTGCGGAAGCGGGTAGCGTGGCGGCGGCGATGGCGCGCTCGAGGATGCGCTTGGCGCGCGGCAACTCGGCGAGCGGATCCCCGGCGCCGACGTGCTCGAAGGCGAGCGCACCGTCGTAGCCGCCGCCCCGGTAGATGCCGAGCAGGCGCGCGAGGCCGTCGGCACCGAAGCCGTGCAATGCCTCGGCTCCGGCCTCGCCATCACGATCGAGGATACCGAAGACCTTCAGGTGCGACTGGGTCATGCGAGGCGCGAGCAGCGAGGCGCCGCGGAAGACCAGTTCGCGCTCCTTCGCGTCGGCGGTGCCCTGCAGGAAGGCGTTCGACCAGTTGGTGGGATCCGTGCAGGCGGTCAGGCGCGGGCTGCCGACCTCGGCCATCAGCCAGAGGATGTCCTCGGCCTCGAGGAACAGGCTGCTGTGGTTCTCGAGCGCCATGTTGACCTTGGCGCGTTCGGCGTGCGGGGCGCATTCGCGGATGCCATCGAGGGTCAATCGCTGCAGACGCACCTGCGATTCACCGCGCACATAATAGCCGGTGAGCATACGGATGTTCGGAACGCCGCAGTCGCCCGCGAGTGCGAGCCAGCGTTTGACGTAGGCGATGTTCGCCAGGCGCCATTCCTCGTTGGGCACGAAGGCGAAGTCGTTGTAGGTGGAGAAGCTGTCGACGCGCACGCCGCGGCTCTCGGCGAAGCGCACGATCGCTGCGACCTCCTTGGGCTCATCGGTGCGCAAGTGCCCGGTGTCGCCGCCGGCCTTGCCGGTGAGCAGCTCCACGCCGGTGAATCCCATGTCGGCGACGATGGCGATGAAATCCTGGATGGAGAACGACGGATCGTCATGGAAGCGTTTCTGGAAGCTCCACGAATGGACGGCGGCGCGCATGGGTTCTCCTGCCTTCAAGGCAATGACGGGCAATGGCGGGCAATGTCTGGAAATGTCGGGCGATGCAGGGGCGTACAGGCGATGTCGGGCGTTGCATGGCGTAGCATGAATCATGAGGCGCCGGGACCAGGCGCGCCACTCATCCACGGGAGCGGGTGATCAGTTCCGCTGGGCGATTCTCGTGAGCGGACTCCTCGAATCTCTTGATCGTCGATTCGTCTGCGGCTCGCCCTCGGCGGAGGTCGATGGTCGGCTCAGGCAGCCGCGGCCTTGCCGGCGCGGCGGCGGATGAGGGCGATGGTCTTGCGCGCCGCCTCGATCTCGTCGCCGTCCTTGGGGACGCTCTCGACGCACCAGGTGCCGGCGAATCCGGTCTTTGCGAGCAGGGCGAACGCCGGAGCGAGATCGACGGTGGAATCATTGCCAGCGGCGTCGAAGGCGAAGGTCTTGACGTGGACCACATTCGCGAGCTTCGCGCAGCGCTCCCAGCCCTCGCGCTGGAGGCCTTCCTTCCAATTGTTGGTGTCGAAGAGCAGGCCGAGCCCGTCCACGGCGGCGATCAGGCGCTCGACGTTTCGCGGGATGACCGTCGGCCCCCAATGGTTCTCGACCAGCACCTCGAGGCCCAGCTTGCGGGCGCGCGGGATGAGGTCGCGGTAACCGGCCGCGATCACCGCGAGCGTCGCGTCGTCCATCACCTCGGGGCCGCCGGCGTCGATGCGCACCGAGGTCGCCTTGAGCTGCCCGGCGATCTCTATCCACCGGTAAGCCTTCTCGCGATTGAGCTTCATCGCCGCCGGGTCGGCCTCGTAGATGTGCGCGCCATCGATGGCGATGCAGCCGAAGGGCAGCCCGACCTGCTTGCCCAGCTCGATGATGTGCTCGATGTGCGCTTGCCCCGGGGTATTGAGTCGCGCGTCGTTCGGATTGCGGCCCGCGTGCAGGCTGTTCTTCGCCGACTCGGGTTCGCACAGATGGGCGTTCCACGGGTCGAGCTGGGTGCATCCCAGATCCTTGCACGCGCGGAACATGGCGGCGACGTCCATGGCGCCCGAGGCGACGGTGCGGTGGAAGGCGAAGGAGCAGATGCCGAGCTTCATGGGGTTCCTTGGAAGAGGAGGTGGGAGTGCCGCGAGGAGGGGTCGCCCGACGAACCAGGAAGATACCGAAACTTGTGCGAATGGCCGCTTGACCGAGACACCAAAGGCGATGATTTCAGGATATCCTTCGGGGATTTGCCCTGCATCGGATTTCACTTACCACAGACCTGCATTGATTTACCATATCTTGCTCATGAGACCCGATAGAGGCTTCTATACCTCACCCCTGCCGAGCGATCGCGCCGGCCTCACCATCGTCTCGATCGGCGAATCGGACATGCGTCCGCAGGCGCGGTTGCTGCGCGAGAGATGGCATTCATACCAGCTGATGTTCTCGATCGAGGGAGGGGGGACGGGCGATGTGGCAGGTCAAGCGTTCGCCGCCCGGGCCCACGACATATGCCTGATGCCCAAGGAGCGCGCGCACCGCTACCAGGTCGCACCCGGGTTCGACCGTTGGCGGTACCTGTGGATCGAATTCGACGGCGACTGCGCGGCGAGCTTGCTGGCCATGCTCGGGCTCGCCCATCGCCATCACGTCCCGGGCTGCGGAGCGGTCGCCGAGACCATCGAGCAGATCTTCTCGTACCTCCTCTCCCGTGGCGACTCGGCGTTGCACGAGGCCTCGACCCTGCTCCTGCACGCGATGTCCTTGATGGAGCGCTGCGCGCGGCGTCCCAGCGACGGTGCTGCACCCGCGGACACCATCGACGATGTGAAGAAGCACATGGTCGACCACCTCGACCAGCCGCTCACGCTCGGCGCGATCGCCCTGGTCGCGCGCATGAGCCCCTTCCATCTCAATCGCGTCTTCCGCCAGCGCACCGGCGTCCCGCCGATGCGCTACCTGCGGCAGATGCGCGCCAGCCGCGCCAAGACCCTGCTGATGCGACGTGATCTGAAATTCTCCGAGGTCGGGCGTGCCGTCGGATATCCGGTGCTGCCGCACTTCTCGCGCATGTTCAAGCAGGAGACCGGCATGACGCCACGACGCTTCGTCAGCAGCCTGGTGCGCGCGCCGGAGCCACGCCTCGTCCGTTGATCATCAGCGCGCTCGCCACCTTCGACGCGTCTGGACGCCGTGGCCCTGCCGTCGCTCGTGCGACGCTATCGACTCTCTGGTTGCCTCGCTGTCCGGGCCATCGACAACCGCCACTTCGCCGTGGCCGACACATCCATCCTGGAGCATCTCCGATGACCATCCTGCGCGTCCTCGCTTTCATCCTACTGTGCGGCTTCGCATCGGCCGCCGACGTCACCACCGACATCTCCACGGGCATCTCCACTGGCATAGCTACTGGCGAGGTCGCCTATGTCGACCAGGGCGTCAAGCTCAGCGGATTCTTCGCCCGCCCAATAGCGAAATCGGCGACGCCGCTGCCCGCGGTGCTGGTGGTGCACGAATGGTGGGGCCTGAACGACTACGTGCGTCAGCGCACGCGGGAACTCGCCGAGGCCGGCTACATCGCCATGGCGATCGACATGTACGGAGCCGGCGTCCAGACCAAGGACGCAGCCCAGGCGGGAGCCCTGGCGACGCCCTTCATGAAGGACCGCAAGGCGATGCGCGCGCGCGCCCACGCCGGGCTCGCCGAGCTGCTCAAGCTCGAGAACGTGGATGCGAATCGGGTTGCGGCGATCGGTTTCTGCTTCGGCGGCACGACCTCGCTCGAACTGGCGCGCGCCGGGGAGCCGCTGGTGGGCGTGGTGTCGTTCCACGGCGGACTGACCGCGCCCGAGCCCGCCGCAGCAGGAGCCATCAAGGCGCGCGTGCTGGTGCTTGCGGGTGGCGCGGATCCGCATGTCCCGCCGCAGGATGTGGCGGCGTTCATGGAAGAGATGACCAAGGCCAAGGCGACATGGCGCATGGAGACCTACGGTGGCGCGATGCATGCCTTCACCAATCCGGCGGCCAATGCTCCAGATCATGGACTGATGTACGACGCCGATGCCGAGAAGCGAGCCATGGCGGCGATGAAGGCGTTCTTCACCGAGATCTTCGCGCCCTAGCTTGAGCTGGGCGTCGCGGATCTGGCGTCGATGGCCACCTGCCGCGGGTATTCACGACCGGCGGTGGGCTGGACCAGCCGCTGTCTAGCATGGCGGTATGACGGGACGGTGACGGTGAGCGTATCCGACTCGGTTCGCCACGATTGACAGCGGATTCGCCGATGCGGATCATGGACGCGTCCCAGCGCCGATGCCGATCGGCGCGACCTGCCACCGCGACGGGCGACCATGCGCTTATTGATCATCGAGGATTTCGAGGTGATGCGCGAGGCGCTGGTCGAAGGCCTGACCGACCAGGGATTCGCGGTGGACGCGACCGGCGATGGCAAGGAAGGCCTGTGGTACGCCACCGGCAACGACTACGACGCGATCATCCTCGACATCATGCTGCCGGGGATGAACGGCCTGGACATCCTGCGCGCGGTGCGCGCGTCGGGGAAGGATGTGCCGGTGCTGCTGCTCACCGCGATGGACGAGGTCGACGACCGCGTGCGCGGACTCGATCTCGGCGCCGACGACTACCTGACCAAGCCGTTCGCTGTCGCCGAGCTGCTGGCGCGCGTCCGCTCGCTGACCCGCCGCGGACATCGCGTCCGTGCCCCGGTCATCGAGGTCGGCGACCTGGCGATCGACACCGTCGCGCGCACCGCCTCGCGCGCCGGCGAGCCGATCGCGCTGACGCCGCGCGAATTCGCCATGCTCGAATACCTGGCCCTGCGCCTGGGCACGGTGGTCACGCGCAGCGAGATCTGGGAGCACCTCTACGCGTTCTCCGACGAATCGACCTCGAACGTCGTCGAGGCCACCATCGCGCGCCTGCGCCGCAAGCTCAGCCCTGGCGAAGCGAAGCCGCTGATCCATACCCGCCGCGGCTTCGGCTACGTGATGGCCGAGCAGGAGCCGGCGGAGTGAGTACCCTCGGCACGCGCATCATGCTCGGCACCATCGCCTCGACCGGCGTGGTCGTGCTCATCGCCTCCATCGGCGTGTGGATGGCGGCGCGCACCATCCTCTACCGTTCCTTCGACGACAAGCTGCTGGATCGGGCCCACGGCACCGCCAGCCGCGGACTACCCATGCAGATGCTCACGCACGCTCGTCGCGAGGGAGAACCTCCCGAGCCCACCTCGAGCGGGATGCTCATGCAGGTGCTGCGCGAGGACACGCGCGAGGAGGTGTACCGCAGCGTGAACCTGGCTCCCGAACTGTCGCTCGCCGCGCTGGTCTGCGAACCGTTCGATGGGCGCCTCGAGCACGCGCGACTCGCCGATGGCAAGCCGGTGTCGGTGGTGGCGGTGAACGCGGCGGGGAGGAGCTGGGGCCGCCGACCGCCGCCCCCGCAAGATGCCAAGGACGTGCCTCAGCCTCCTCCTCCGGGCGCCGAGCCAGCGGGCCCAGTCAATCCCGCCCTGAACGGCCCGTTCGTGGTGATCCTCGCCGCCAACGCCAGTGGCATCCATGACGATCTCGATCGGCTCGCCCTGGTGCTGCTCGCGTTGTGGGGCGGCGCCGTGGCGCTCTCCGCTGTGGTATCGGCGTGGTTGCGGCGCGCGGTGCTGCGCCCGGTCGACCGCCTGTCGCAGGCGATCCTCGCCATGGACGCCTCGAACCTCTCGGCGCGCATCAGCATGCAGCGCGTACCGGACGAGATGGTGGTGGTGCTCGATCGCCTGAACACCCTGTTCGGACGCGTCGAGGCGGCGTTCAAGCGCGAGAAGGCGACCATCGCCAACATCGCCCACGAGTTGCGCACGCCGATCGCCGGCCTGCGCACCACCCTCGAATTCTCTCTGGTGCGCGACGGCGATGCCGCGGCGAAGCAGGTCCAGACCAAGTGCCTGGGCGTGGTGGTGCAGATGCAGGACATGATCTCGAATCTGCTGGCCCTGGCGCGGCTCGAATCCGGCGAGGAGGCCTGGAAGCCGGTGCCGGTCGAGATCGCGAGCCTGGCGAAGGCGTGCTGGGAGCCGTTCGAGGATCGTGCCCGGACCCGGCACATCAGCGCGCGCTGGAACATCGCCCAGGTGCCGGCCATACCATCGTCGCCTGACAAACTGCGCGTCATCCTCTCCAACCTCTTCGACAATGCCGTCAGCCACGCCGTGGAGGTGGCAGTGATCGACATCGAGATCTCGGCGACTCCCGAAGGAGTGGTCCTGCGGGTCGCGAATCCCACCTCGGGACCCGTGGATACGGCTTCGGTCTTCCAGCCGTTCTGGCGCGGCGACAGCGCGCGCAGCGGCGGGATGCACTGCGGACTGGGGCTGTCGCTCGTGCAACGGCTGGCGCGGCTGTTGGGAGGAACTGTCGAGGCGAGCATTGACCACCAGTCGCGGTTCGTGATCACTGTCCAGCTGCCGCTGCTGTCCGCCTCGCTGCCCGCTCTGGCCCGGGGGTGACCGGCGTCCGGAGCCAGGTCGTGACGCATCGCGCGCACTACCCCAGGCCGCGGCGCACGCTATCATCCAGCGCCCGGCCGCGGTCGACCTCGCCCATGTGAGGCCGCCCTCAGGCCACCGTCGCCCAACCGGGCTCCGTTCCGCCTCATCCGTGCAGGAGACGCTCTCGTCCATGCTCATCCCGGATCGCCTGCGCGACCTCATCGACGAGGGAATCATCGACGAAGTGGTCCGGCCGCTCAAGAGCGGCAAGGAAGCCGCCGTCTTCGTGGTCATCGCCGAGGGCGAATACCGCGCCGCCAAGGTCTACAAGGACGTGAAGCTGCGAAATTTCCGTCAGCGGCAGGATTACGTAGAGGGCAGGCAAGTCGGGGACTCGCGCAAGCAACGCGCCATGGACAAGGGCAGCCGGTTCGGCAAGCAGCTGCGCGAGCAGGCCTGGCAGACCTCCGAGGCGACGGCCATGTCTCGCCTGCACGCGGCCGGCGTGCGCGTGCCGCGCGTGCACGCCAGCGCCGAGGGCGTGCTGGTGATGGACCTGGTGGTGGACGCCGAGGGCAATCCAGCTCCGCAGTTGGCGCACGCTCGCTTCACGCGCGACGATGCGCTACGCTGCCACGGCATCGTCATCAGGCAGATCGCGCTCATGCTCTGCGCCGGGCTCATCCACGCCGACCTGTCCGAATTCAACATCCTGCAGGCGGCCGATGGGCCGATGGTCATCGATCTGCCGCAGGCCGTCGAGGCGACGCGCAACAACAACGCCAAGCGCATGCTGCTGCGCGACGTCGCCAACATCACCCGTTTCTTCGCGCGCTACGCGCCCGAGGTCAGGCGCGGCGACTATGGCCAGGAGATGTGGCTGCTGCTCGAGAACTCAGCGCTGCGCCCGGACAGCCCGCTCACTGGCCGCTTCCAGGCTGCGCGTCAGGCGGTGGACACCGATGTCGTATTGCGCGAGATCCACGCCGCGAAGGAAGAGGCCGCGAAGCGCGAGGAGATCCGCCAGGCGCGCATGGCCGAGAAGCGCGAGAAGCATGGAACGGGCGGCCCGGGGGGCGGATCCCATGGATCGCATGGCGGTTCCCACGGCGGCTCCCAGGGCGGACAGCATGGTGGTGGCGGCGGCCAGCGCCGTCGCTGACCGCCGCGAGCAGCCTTCGATCCACCTAGATCTGGCTGTTATCGATCCTGGCTGTCGGGTTTCGCGTGGCGTGGATGCGCGGTCCTGCCGCTCAGGCCCTGCCTGAACGCGGCCATCAGCAGCAGTACGAAGGTGCCGAGACCCGAGGCCATGCCGCAACCGCGTGATTGGGTCTCGCGCGATGAGGCGGGCAACGCTGGCGGCGTGCCACGGTCGGTGATGGTGCCGCGCGCGGCATGGGAACCGCCGGCGAGGCGAGGTCCCGGAGTGGCCGCGCTGCCGGTGCGTACCAGGGTGCAGTTCGTGCTCGCGTTGTTCTTGATCCAGTAGCCAGTGCCGGTCATCAGCGTTGTGACCTGGCCATAGCTCGCGCCGTCCCACGACCACGGTCGTGTGGTGGTGAGGATGCCGCTCCCCGGGGTGCCGAGCACGTCGACGAAGGCGCTGACACCGTTGATCGGCGCCGCGGCGTCATCGAGCAGCTGGAAATCGTCCCACGGGTGGCTCACCAGGATGTTGCCGGCGCCATCGTCGAGGGGCGGGATGCCGATCAGGTTCCAGCCTGGCTCGAGGATCACCGAGAATGGCAGTGCCGAGGGCGTGCCGTCGAAATCGACCGGCAGGGCCGAGCGCGTGGCGATGAATACCCCGGTGCTGGGCACCAGTCCGGCGGTGGGATGGCGGGGGAATTCGACGAACGCCTGGGTGATGGCATCCCACGAGAACGCCCGCACCTCCGACGCCGGCTTGCCGTTGAGCGCCGCCTCGAGCGAGAGGATGCCCTGCGGAGTGCTCGGGCAGATGGCGCCGTAGCGCGCCGCGCCGCTGCCGGATACTGGCAGCTGGGGTATCGACACCACGGCTTGGGTCGGCGGCAGGGAACCGGTGACCGCGATCGAGGCGATCTCGGCCGTGATGCTGTATGCGGAACCGGCTCCGCGGCCGCCTGGCGTGGTGACCATACCGCCGAACGAGTTGTCGTGCTGGTCCCAGGCGAGGAAGGTGAGGGCGTTTGAGATCGATCCGGTGAACGCCGGATTCGACGGGATGAAGCGTACGCGATGGTCGGTGCTGGCGCCGTACATATCGAGACCCGCAACCAGGACCAACGCCTGGCCGGGGCTCAGCACGGGGAATGCGATCCAGTTCGTACCGCCGTCGAGGGTATATTGCCAGGACCCGAACGAGGTTCCGGCCGCATCGATGATGGCGACGCCCCTGGTGTCACCGAGATCGGGATCCGCGATCGGATCGCCGCCCGCTCCGGTCGACAACAGTTGGGTCATGCTGGTTCCGGGGTCGTTGCTTGCTCCGAAAGCGACTGGAATCAGTTGCGAATCGCCACTCGGATCGAGTACCGGTGCATCGTTGACCGGGGTGACGGTTATGCTCGCCGTCGCGGCCACCGTGCCATACGACGTGGTCCCACCGGTGAAGATCGACGCGAAACCGGTCGGACTGGTCAGGTTACCATATTGTGCCACGGAGGCCGATGGCGTTCCGGTGGTTTCATCCCAGGCATGGAAGGTGATGCCGGATGACGTTCCATTGAAGCTCGCGTTGGGATTGAAACGGATGGCGGTGGGCAACTGGCCGGAGTAGACGGCCGTCGCGAACGACAGCAGCAGTGCGTGATCGTCGCTGACCGCGCCGAAGGGGATCCAGGTCACCGGACTCGCGGTGTTGTCGGTGGTATATTCCCAACTCCCGTTCGTCACGTCGGCGGCGACGATGGCGATGCCGGTGGCGTCGCCAGAATCCGGTTCGGAGTATGCACCGGAGATCAGGTTCACGACCTGATCGCCGAGATTGACCGTCGGATCCTCGGCAATCTGGCTCATCGTGAATACAGAGGTGGTCAGTTCTGGCGCGCTCTGGGCCTGACAGACCGAGATGAGGGTTGCGCTGAGCACGACGGTACGGGCGATGCGGCGCCTCCAGACCCGTGGCGGGAGCGGGTTGGTCTTCGCGATGGCGAAAAGCTGCGTGTCGTGCATATCTGCCTTCGAACAGGGGAGTGCGGATAGTCTGGCTCTCGGCGGCCGCGGACAACGGGTAGGAGCCCGTCCCGCTCCCCTGATCGACTAGCCTTACCCCCAGGTGGACACCTTGACTTCACGGGTCTTAGGCCGAAACAGCGTCATGGACCTCGCTGGTGGCTTCCCGTCGCTGAGGCTGGTGCTCGCTTCGCGAGCGGCTCCGACGACGGGTTCGGGCACCGGCAGGGTGCTCGAACGGATCGGCGATGGGCTCGCCGCGCGTGGCCACGAGGTCCGGTACGCGGTGCCAGAGGCGGCGCCGCCACTGGGCTCGGAGCGCGATGCGGCGCTCGCCGCCATCCGTTCACGCATGGCCACGCATCACCATGCGCTGACCAGCTGGTGGGGGGAGTGGCGACCGGATCTCGTGTATATTGAACTCGCGGACGAGTTCGGACATGTCGCGCGACAGGTGGCTCGAGAAGCCTCGATCCCGGTGATCGGGCGGTTCCATCGCATCCACGCCGCAGCGCCCCCAGCGCGCCGTGATGAGGCGTTGATGCAGCTGCTGGCGTTTCACCGTTCGCTCGATGCGACCATCATCCAGACCGACGAGCTGCGGCACTGGTTGGCCGGACTCGGCGTTCCCCGAGTGGTGAGCATAGAGAACGGCATTGATGCTCGCCGCTTCCATCCGCTCCGGCGAGATGCCGCGCTGCGAGCCCAGTGGGGCGCGGACGAGGCCGCTGTCGTGCTGCTGTGGGTCGGCAGGCTCCTGACCGAGAAGGACCCGTCGCTGTTCGCCGAAGTCTGCGACGCAGCGCGTGCCGTGAACCCACGCACCCGTGCAGTGGTCGTCGGCGACGGCGTGGAACGCGAGCGATTGCGCGCGCGCTTGCCATGGGCGACCTTCACGGGAGTGCTCGGAGATGATGAACTGTCGGCCGCGTATGCGTCCGCGGACGCGTTCATCTTCACCAGTCCCCCCGAGGGCATCGATACCTGGGGAAACGTGGTCGCGGAGGCCATGGCCTCTGGGCTCGCTCCCATTGCATTCTCATTCGGTGCCGCGGGGACCTGGATCGAAGATGGGCACTGCGGACGCCTCGTGGTGCCAGGCGATCGGGCTGGCTTCATCGCCGCCGCAGTGGATGCCGTTCGGTCCATCCAACGTCTGCGTGACATGGGCAGGACGGCGCGGGCGGTGGCGTCGCGCCATCCGTGGAGCGCGAGCGTCGCCCGCTACGCCGAGCTCATCGAGGACATCGTGCAATCGACCACGCGCGCCGGGATAGACCGGTGATTTCGCCTCCATTGCGCGTGGCGGTGGTCAGCGGTGGCCCGACGGGAGCCCGTAGCGGTGTTGCGCGAAACCTGTCACAGCTGGTCATGGGATTACGCCGGCAGGGCCATGCGGTCTTGAGCGTCGCCACCGACGAGAACCAGCCGGCCGGCGCGCCTGGCAGCTCCCACCTTAACGCCCAATACGCGGCCCACATCGCGGCGCGCATGCGCCAGCAGGTGCTCGACTGTCGGCGGGCCTTCGCATCCTGGCGTCCGCACGTGGTGCACATCGAGCTCGCGGGTCCATCTGGGCATGCCGCCATGGAAGCGGCCTCGGAAGAGGGCCTGCCGATCACGTCGTATTGGCATCCGCTGCATGAGGCCGTCCCCACGCGGGAACGGGACTCGGTAATGCGCAGCCTCCACGCCTTCCATGGCCGCGCGCTGCGCACGTTCGTCGACTCGAGCAGCGATGCCGAGCGCCTGCGTGCGGCTGGGGTGCGTGGTGTCGTGCTGGCTGGCCGCGGGGTCGATACGCGATTGTTCTCGCCTGATGCGCGCTCCTCCATCTTGCGTGCCGCATGGAACGTGACCGACGATGGCGTGGTGCTGCTGCATGTCGGACGCCTGCTGGCGATCAAGAATGTGCAGCTGCTCGCGCGCGCCGCCGAGGCGGCGCGAGCCGCCAGTCCCACGGCGCGCGTGGTGATCGTCGGCGATGGCCCCGAGCGCGACGCCCTGCGTGCGCAACTGCCCTGGGCGGTGTTCACCGGCACGCTCGGCGATGATACGTTGGCCGAGGTCTACGCCTCGAGCGACGCCTTCCTGTTCCCCAGCCTCGCCGATGGGTTCGGCAACGTGGTGGTCGAAGCGATGGCCTCGGGTCTCGCCGCGGTCGCCTTCGATCGCGGTGCGGCGGCGAGATACATCCGCGACGGCGAGAACGGGAGGCGCATCGCCGAGCTGGATGAGCCGGGGTTCATCGCGGCCGCCGTGGCGCTCGCCGCCGATCCCCCCGCCGCGCGACTGCTCGGGGCCGCGGCCCGCGCGTCGGCGGACGCGTTTTCACGGTCGGTGGCTGCCGATCTCGTGGAGCGTGAACTCCGTTCGGTGGCGCGGGTGTGAGGCCAGCGGCCGTCGTGACCACGCCTTCCGTGCTAGTGAGCAGTGATTGCGCCTATTGGAGCGCCCGACGGGCAGGCCTAGAGTCCGTGACATGACCATGCCTACCAACGTCGGCGCGATGTGGATCCCAGATGGCGTGGAACCCGACACGCATGCCGCCTTCCGCGGCACCTTCAGCCTTGCGGCCACTGCAGTGATCGACGTCGAGGTGCTCGGCTCGTCGTGGTGGGACCTCACCATCGACGGACGGTGGGTCGAGGAAGGCCAGCCGCGCTACCATGCGTCGCGCCCCGAGCATGTCGCCATCCGGATCGAACTCCCAGCCGGAGCGCACGTGGTGGCGCTCCACGCCCATCATGCCGGCGTGCACACGCGCATGATGCGCGTGCTGCCGCCGTTCGTGCGTTGCCGCATCGTCCTGGACGGCACCGATGTCGCGATCGGCTGGCGGGCTCGGCGCCTCGCTGGCTACCGCGCGCAAACGGCGCGGATCAATCCGCAGCTGGCGTGGTGCGATTGGCTCGACTCGCGGACGGATCCTCCCGCGTGGCGCGACGCGGTCGCGATTGCTGGCGACGACGATGCGTCGTGGCTCGCGCCGATCCCCGCGCAGGTACCGGATGCGCCGTCTCGCGCCGCGCGCATCCGGCTCGGCGGCCGCGAGACCATCACCGTGCGGGCGATGGCGGGCGGCGAACTTGCCGAGGCCTTCGGCTACGAGCTCGACGATCCGCCCGCGCGCTTCCTGCTGCGCGAGCTCGACGGCACGTTGCCGCCGCAGGGGCTGTGGCGGCGCTACGATCTTGGCCGCGTGCGCCTCGGCCGCCCGCGCTTCACGCTGGATTGCCCGGCTGGCGCCGTGGTGGAGATGGCGCTTGCGGAGTCGCTGCGCGGCGGACGGGTCGGGCCTCACATCACCTTGTCGGCGGGGCGGTCGTGCAACCTCGATCACATCGTCGCCCGCGGCGGCGTTCAGGTCTTCGAGCCGAGCATGGCCAAGGGCGGACGGTATCTGGAGCTGCACGTCCTGGCGCCGCTCGCGAGCGTCCGGATCGTGGCCGAGGAGTTCGTCGAGCGCGGATACTTCGCCGCTCCCAGCGGATCGTTCAGCTGCGGCGACGCGGTGCTGGATGCGGCGTGGCGCCTGGGCGTCGAGACCCTGCGCGCCTGTGCCGAGGACGCCATCACCGACAATCCCACTCGCGAGCGTGGCCAGTGGACCGGCGACGCGGTGGTCGCGCTCGAGACCGCGGCGGTGGCCTTCGGCGATCTCGCGCTGTGCCGGCGGGCGCTGGAACAGGCGGCCCAGGACGCGCGTGCCGACGGCATGATATCGGGCCTGAGCCCGGCGGATGCTCTCGGCCTGCCGGCCTACGCCATGCTTTGGGTCGGAGCCTGCGTCCGCCACCATGAGCTCAGCGGCGATCGCGGCCTGCTCGAAGAACTGCTGCCCGCCGCGCGGCGCAATCTCGCGGCCCTGCGCGCGGGCGAGAACGAGCACGGCCTGGGCGATGGCCTGGGCTGGAGCTTCATCGATTGGGGCTATGCGCGGCCTGCCGGGCCGATCGACCTGGCGCTGAACCTGCATTACCTCTCGGCGCTTCGCGCGATGGCGACCTGGTGCTCCCGTCTCGGCGAGAACGCCGAGGCCGACCGTCATGTCGCCGACGCACAACGCGTGCTGGGCCTGATCACACGTCAGCTCGAGCCGCTACTCTCCGCCAGCGGCTGGAGCGGCGCCGGCTATCAGGTCGCGGTGCTCGCCGTCCTGTACGACGCGGTCGAGGGCGATCGGCGTCGCGCCGCGGCGGCCTTCATTGTGGAACACATGCGCTCGTGCTTCCCGAACGATCCGGCGGCGCCGCGCCTGAGCGATCCCGGAGTGAGCGAGCGGCGGCTGATCACGCCGTACTTCGCGCACTTCGCCTTGGCGGCGCTCGCTAGCTGCGGCGAGATCGACATCGTGCTCGACCAGCTTCGCCGCTGCTGGGGTTGGATGATGGCGCAGGGAGCGACAACCTGCCTGGAGGTCTTCGACACGCGCTGGAGCCATTGCCACCAATGGTCGGCCTGCCCGACCTGGCAGCTGTCGCGCTACGTGCTCGGGTTGCGGCACTGCTGCCATCTCGGACGCAACCATCTGCGCCTCGACCTGCGACCCGGATCGCTGCGCGCGGCCTCGGGACGGTTGCCGGTCGACGGCGGGCACGTTGACATCGCGTGGACGCGCGAAACCGGCGGCATCGCCTATCGGCTGCGGGCTTCGTGTCCGATCACGGTGCTCCATCAGGACGCACCGGTGTCCGTGGTCGGCGAGTGGACGGTGCTCTTGTCGGTGTGATCTGTCGGTGTGATGTGTCGAGGTGATATGTCGATGTGAAGCGTCAGTCTGATGCGTCCATCTGTTGCTGCAGATGGAAGCGTCCGACGAGTCAGCCTGCCGTGCGGCTACTTCTTGGCAGGCACGCGGGTGATCTTGATCCCGCCCTTGCCGGCGTCGAAGATGTCGCCGGTCATCTTGTCGGCGACCGGCAGCGGAAACTTCACCCAGCGCGCGGGATCACCGACCAGGACGATGTTGATGAGCTTGTCCTTCTCGAGCACGTCCCAGCGGCCGGGCACGTTCATCAGGCCGAAGCGTACCTGCAGGGTGCCGTCGCTGGAGAAATCGAAGGTTCCCGAATTGCCGTTGGTCTCCTCGAACGTCCACACCCCGGCCATCGCCTTGCGCGGATCCTGGGCGGCGGCCTTCTTGTCGCCGAGCATGTCGGTGTCGTCGTCCTTGGCGTTCTGGGCCTTGAGGTCGTCGATGCGCGCCTTGACCGCGTTCGCGGCGTCGAGGTCGCCGGTCTTGGTGGTGTCCTTCAGGACCTTCTGCAGGTCGGTGATGGCCTTGGTGCGTTCGGCAGCGCGGTTCTTGGCGTACTCCTCGGTGAGTTTGTCGTCGGCGCGCGTGAGCCGGTCGATGATGGTCTGGGCGGCGCCGGGCAGTTTGTCCGGCTTCGCGGCGTCGTCTTGAGTCGCGGAGAAGCCGAGGCCAGCACAGCACATGAGGAACAGGCACGGGAGGAGTATGCGCATGCGACGATGGTGAGGCACCATGGCGTCGCCACCTGCCGATCCGTTCGGCGCGTCGCGCGGATGTATTACACACGGGCGGCGCGCAACTGGGCTTGCGCGCGTGCGAAGGGCTCGGGCGGTGGCGGTTATCGCGACATGGCGCGTCTACGCGTCATGGCGAGGATGCCGAGTGCGAGTGCGATGCCTCCACCGAATCCGCAATGGCTCGAGCCGCCCGAGGCGCTCGTGCCGCCGCTGGTGCCGGTGCTCGAAGTCGTGCCCGTCGACCCGGTGGTCGCTGTCGGAGAGCCGGTCGAGGTGCCCGTGGACGTGCCGGTGGTTCCCGTTGCCGTCGCCCCGGTTCCAGTGCTGCCAGTGGTGGAGCCCGCTGTCGCCCCGATCTCGAGCGCATTCGCAGTGCCACCGAGCGTGCGTAGCAGCGTCAGCCATAGGCGCTGTCCGCCGGTGTCGACGGTGACGACGTAGTCGCTGCCGGCGGTGAGAGTGACGCCATTGAATCGCACCTGTGCCGGAGCGCTCGCGCTGGTGTATCCGGTGAGGGTGACGAGCGGACGAAGCACCGACGTGCCGGCGCCGACCGAGAAGTTGAGCGTGGCCTCGTTGCCGCTCGCCGCGACAGTCCAGGCGCCGTAGACGTGGTTCCAGCCTGCCGGCTGGTACGCGGCGGTAGAGGCCAGTCCGGCGAAGCGAGCGCCGCTGGTGGCCACGGTGCCCTTGCTGGCGGTCAGGGTGGTCTGCTGCACGCCTTCCATCCCCGCGATGTAGGCGTCCGAAACACCAGCGCTGTGTCGGCCGAGGATGATGTAGGTCGCGTAACCCTGGTACGGATAACCCGAGCGGGCGCCACCGGCGAGATCCGTGTAACTGTTCGCTCCGACGAACCCGAATGCCGATCCCCAGGCCATCTTCTCGCTCGAGTAGTTCTCATAGGCGTTGAGCTGGAATGGGCAGTTCCAGCTGTCGGGCATTCCCGTTCCAGTCTGGCCGCCCTTTCCCCACCAGTATCCGCCCGCATCGTGCTGCGCCCAGGTCTGGGTCTGCACCACGCCGAGTTCGACGTCGCCGATCGCCGCGCTCTTGTAGAGCATCATGTACGGAATGGTGTTGGCCTGAGCATAATCCCAGGTGGTGGTGGTCGGGCTTCCCCAGACATACGACGAGGTCTGGAATTTGAAGCGGTCTCCCCAGCGCACGCCGGAGATCGCGGGGGTGGCCGCGCTATAGGACCAGTCGTAGAATTTGCCGTCGCCGTTCCAGTCGAACTGCACATACGGTCCGCGCGCATCCCATTGGAGGGTGTCGGCGGCGAGCGCGCTGCAGTCGTAGGACACCGACCACAGCACGTCGTCCCGGCCCTCGCCGATCGTGTAGTCGATCTTCAGGCCGGCGCTGCCGCCGGCGCCGGACATCGAGCCCTGGAAGCGCCAGATGCAGTGGCTCGCGCCCTGCACCAGGAACGCGGTGCTGGCGCCGGTGGTGTTCGCCTTGCTCGCCGAATAGCTGCTGTGGTGGTCCACCGCGCAACCCAGTCCCGAAACTCCGGGCTGCGTGCCGTCGGACTGCCCGGTCACCTGGGTGCCGCCCACGAAGTAGCTGTAGCGCTCGATGTAGCCGCCCACGTATCCACCGGTGTCGCCAGTGGCGCGTACCAGCCAGACCTTGCGGGCATTGCCGTTGGCATCGGTCCACGCGACGGCGTCGCAGGTCTTGCCGTTGACGATCTCGCTGCTGTAGCTCATCGCCTCGGCGGACCGGTCGGCCGCCATCAACATCAGGGCGAGGAAGATGGAGGCCGGGATCGATGAGCGCACGTGGAGTTCCTTCCGGGCGTTTGCGCCCAGTACTCCTTTCCCCGCGCACACTGGATCTGCCTGCTTGTCGTCCGATGCGGCCGCGCCGAGTGATACGTCCATCCGCTCCAGTCAGTCATGTCGGCCGGTGGCGCATCCCCATGACGATCCACGGTTTGGGTACCCTGGCGTCGCGGGTGGCCAGCACTGGGCCACCATCTGCGCCGAGCCAGTCGCTCAGCGCATGCCCCGGTCTGTTCGCCGTCCTCGTCCATGCGATGTGATCAGGATCGGGATTCTCATCCCGACTTCCTCGTCAATGTCGGGTCGCGGCGGCAACGCAGGGTGTTCACGCCCCTCGTGCCTGATGCCCACGACGTCTCGGATCTCCGCGAATCCCTCGAGTTGAAAAACGCTGTCAGCTGCCGGCTCAGTACATCCAATACCACCATGACCTCAGCCGACGGCATGACCCACGCTCCGAAATCCAAGCCGGTGGCGGTGTGCGCCCCGGGCGAGTTCCAGATCGCCGCGGTCTCGCTCGACCACGGCCACATCCATGGCCAGTGCAACGGTCTGATCGAGGCGGGAGCGACGCTCACCCGCGTGTACGACCCGGATCCGCAGAAGGTCGCCCAGTTCATCAAGGCCTATCCGCAGGCGAAGCCGGCGCGCAGCGAGGCCGAGATCCTCGAGGATCCCGCCATCAAGCTGGTCGCCGCCGCCGCGATCCCGAACCTGCGCGCGGCGCTGGGCATCCGCGTGATGCGCGCCGGCAAGGACTACTTCACCGACAAGACTCCGATGACCACGCTCGCCCAGCTTGCGGACGCCAAGGCGGCGGTCGATGAGACCAAACGCAAGTACATGGTCTATTATAGCGAACGCCTGCACGTCGAATGCGCGGTGCTCGCGGGACAGCTGATCAGCGAAGGAGCCATCGGCAAGGTGATCAACGTCATCGGCACCGGGCCCCACCGCCTGGGCAAGGGTCGCCCGGCGTGGTTCTTCGACCATGAGCAGTACGGCGGCATCCTCTGCGACATCGGCAGTCACCAGGCTGAGCAGTTCCTGTCCTTCACCGGGTCGAAGGACGCCACGGTGGTGGCGAGCCATCGCGGCAACTTCGGCAATCCCGAGCATCCCGAGCTCGAGGATTTCGGCGACGCCACGCTGCTGGGCGACAGCGGCGCCACCGGCTACTTCCGCATCGATTGGTTCACCCCGGCCGGGCTGCGTTCATGGGGCGACGGGCGCTGCTTCGTGATCGGTACCGCGGGATACCTGGAGATGCGCAAGTACATCGACGTCGCGCAGGAGAAACCCGATGGCGATCAGCTGTTCGTGGTCGACGCCCAGGGCGAGCGGCGCATCTCGTGCGCGGGCAAGGTCGGCTTCCCGTTCTTCGGCCAGCTCATCCGCGACTGCCTCGACCGCACCGAGACGGCCATGAGCCAAGCTCACGCGTTCAAGGCTGCCGAGATCTGCCTGCGAGCGCAGGCGCAATCGGTGCGGATCGCCGCGCCCACGGCCTGACCGGCGGAAGACATGCCCGACGATCGGCAAACATCCGGAGGATCATCGGGTCGGCCTGCGGATCAATCTGCGGCTCAATCCGCGGATGGATCCGCGGTCCGACCCGCTCCTGTTGATGAATGCTGGGAAGATCCGGCGCGCGTCCATGACGCACTCGGCCTGGAACCGCCCGACGAGCGCACGCGCCGCGACTGGCCGTCGTCGCGCGCATCCGACCTCGCCTTCCTGGATCCCGCGATGATCGATGCGGTGTGCGCACGGCTGGGCTTCGGCCCGGAACTTCGCACGGCCGTGACCGGCTCGCTCACCGTCCACGACCGCCTACCCGCGCTGCGCCGCCTCGCCGCGCATCTCCACCATCGCCTCGCCACATCGCCTTTCGCTCATCCGATCGAACTGGCGTGGCCGAGGCTGCCGGCGGATCTCGGTGAGGGCAGCCAGTTCGCGCTCCTGCACGTGCTGCTCGCGCGCGTACCCGCCCTGCTCGCCTTCCACCGCAAGATCGGCATCCCCGAGCAGGTCTCGCTCGACACTCTCGACGATGTGCTGGTGTGGATCGAGGACCACCGCCGCAAGCACGGCTCCCTCGGCTTTTCCAATCCTGGCTGGTTGACCACTCACATCACGGGACGCATCTATCGTCTCGGGCGCCTGCAATTCGAGATGGTGCCCTTCTGGTATGACGTCCATGTCCATCGGCGTCGCAGGCCGGATTCCGGCTGCCAAGGGCCTCAGGTGATCACGCTTGCCGGCGACGGCTGCCGTTTCCGCGCCGACGGCCAGTACGCCGACGCCGACGGAGGCGCAGGCCGAGGCGATGCGGACGACGCGTTCACCAGTCGCTACGGCGTTGACGAGCGGCATATCACCGGTCACCCGATAACCGCGCGTGGCGCCGCGATGCGCGAGCCGGTGAGCCTGGACGCGGCGGCGTGGGAGCACGTCCTGGGCGCGAGCGCGCCTGCGCTCAGCGTGCACATCCCCGCGACCGGCGCGATGGATCACGACCAGTGCGGCGAGTCGATGCGCCGCGCCGCGCCGTTCTTCACCAGGCATTTCCCGCGGTGGAACGCCGCCGCGTTCGCTTGCGCCTCGTGGCTGCTCGATGCGACCCTCGAGGAACTGCTGCCGCCAAGTTCGAACATCGTGCGTTTCCTGGGTGAATTCCACCTGCTGCCCCATCCACGGGCCTGCGACGCGCAGATGCTCGAGCGCGTGTTCGGCGGTCCGCTCGGCGATCTCGATGCAGCGCCGTGCGCCTCGTCGCTGCAACGCGCGATCGTCGCGCACCTGCGCGCGGGCAAGCGCCTGCGCGAGGCGGGCGGGTTCATGCTCGTGGACGATCTCGAGTGGGGCGCACGGGTGTATCGCTGCGGCGAGCGCGAGCGCTAGACTACCACGCTCACCTCCCGATCGTGCGCAGCAGGCGGTGGGCATGCGGCGGCAGCTCCACGCTCATCCCGGCGCGGATGCGTTCGCCAGTCCACAGGTCGGTGAACTCCGCCGTGCTGGCGTCGTCGGACGCTTCCGGGACGGTCAACCTCCGGGTCCCTGCGTCGTCCCAATTGGCGAGCAGCAGCCAGGTGCCCCCATCACGCTGCTTCCGCCAGATGCGCGGCAGCGGCTCGAAGAGATCCACCGGGATCGCCGACGGGCCTCCGCCATGCGCGAGCAGTTCCTTGACGATCGCCAGGCCGGCCTGGTTCAGTCCATCGATGCGGTCGGAGAGGATGACCTGTCCACCGCACATGATGATGACAGCAGCCCACAAGCGGGCTTCCTGCAGGTCGAAGGTCGGCCCGGTGTTGCCGATCTCGCGCTGGTAGGGCTTGGTTCCCTGCGCGGGACCGTCGAGCTTCGCTTGGTCCGAGGTGTCCCGGCCACGAAACACCGAGAAATCAGGATCGATGAGGAAGCCAGCGCCATGCATGTGGAAGTTGAAGATCGCCGACTTGGCGCAGACCAGCAGGTTCGGCCAGTGGTAGCGTATGTCGCCTGACATGCGCGTCGCGTCCATCAGGCCGGCGCCGCTGGCGTAATGGCTGCCGCAGCCGAGCCAGAACGAATCCGGCCCGATCGCCGCGCGGATCGCCTCCATGCAGGCGCGGTGCGCGCGCACCAGTCCCATGGACGGATTGTGGAAGCGGATCTGGTCGCGGTACGCGGCCTGCTCGCCGGGAAAGGCGAAACCGATCGAGTTGGTCAGGAAGTCGGTCTTGAAGTAACGGAAACCCCACGAGTGGAGCCGCCGGTAGAGCTGGTAGATGTGATCCCATACGCCGGGATGGGTCGGGTCGAGGTAGCAGCGGTCGCCCCAAGGCGGATCGCAGCCCATGCAGTGGGCGTACAAACGACCGTCGTCGAGCTTCAGGGCGCGGTCCGGATTCGCCTTCATGGTCTCGGAGTGGCGATCCACCATGAATGGCGCGGTCCAGATGCCGGGCGCGAAGCCGGCTGCGGTGATGGTCTTCGCGACGCGCTGGATGGAGCCGAAGCGCGCGCCCGGCTGCCAGTCGCCCGTGAGGCCCTGCCAGCTGTCATCGACGATGATGTATCGGAGTTTATCGCGCATCCATGGCAGTGCGGTGATCGATGCGATAGCGCTTTCGATGTCCGACTCCGTGACCTTGTCGAGGAAGTAGTCCCATGAGTTCCAGCCCCAGTGCTCGCTCGCTTCGCGCGCCGTGCGCCGGCCTCGATGCCTGGAGCCCATGCCGGCGAGGCCATCGATGATTCCCCGCTGGGGATCGACGAACAGGCTGTCGGTGCGAGCCGAGGTGCGCGCGGCGACGTGGACGCCGAGGGTCGATGCGACGGTCACGCCGTCCACATCGGCATCGATGCGGTTCATCCACCGCGATGGCAGGATGTGGCCGAGGGTGAGCGCCGCCCCGGAGGGGGCGAATGCGCCCGCGATGTCGTAGGCGATCGTCGGGCAGTCGTCGGGATGGAGGGCGCCTGACAGCGGTCGCGTGCCGGGCTTGTCCCAACCGCTCGCAGCCCACACCCACCATCGGCTCGACGCCACCTCGGCGGCGAGCGGACCATCCTTCCAGGCGAGTTGGAGCGGACACACCGAGGCGACCGTCAACGCCCGCTCCCCGGCGATGATGGCGACCGAGATCTCGAAGCATGGATCGCCGTCGCTGCTGGTGACCGACCATTCGCTGGCGAAGCCGTTGTGCTCGACGCGCACCACCGCGCGCTGGACGGTTCCGCGCCGCTCGTGGGTCAACGTTCCGCCATGCAGCAGCGACACCGACGCCTGTGCGACCCCGACCGCGTCCACCGGTCTCTTCACGAACGGCGCCGCATCGATCGAGACCACGGCGCTGGCGGAGATCGCGCGCAGCCGCTTTCCGGAGCGGGTCATGGTGATCGTGCCGCGCTTGGCATCGAGATCGATGGTGGTGCCGAGGTGCGACGGTGCGGTGGAACCTGGCATCGGGTCTCCGGGGGTGGCCAGCGATGATGTCTCAGCCTGGGCCCGAGGCAATGTCGTTCGTCAAGTGAAACGTATTAATACTGTCATTAATCGCTAACGTGCGCCAGTGCTGGCGGTTGCGGATCACGCTTCCCCGGTTGTCATCTCAGCGGTCGGCGTTCGCCAGGTCGGCGTTGGATCGGGGCCGGTGTCCGCGCAGCCGCCGACGCGACCGGCGCCGCGTAGTCGAGTGGAGTCGTTCCGCAGGCGCGTCTGAAGCGGCGGCAGAAATAGCTGGCCGAGGCGAAGCCAGACAGGTACGCGGCTTCCTTGACCGCGTGACCCTCGATCAGCAGCCGCTTCGCGGTCTCGATGCGCGCCGCCAGGATCGCCTCGCCCACCGTATGCCGAGCCACCTTGCCGAAGCAGCGGCTGAGGTAGGCTGGATTCAGGTCGATGGCGTTCGCAACGCTCGCCAGCGAGATGGGCCGCTCGTGATTCAGCCTGATGAATTCGCGCGCTCTCGCCACGTGCGCGATCTCGGGCGCGGTGCGCATGATGTCGCGGCCGCGCAGTCGGCTCTGCACGAAGGCGCGATGCAGGCGGTAGACCAGTTCCGCTCCGATCGCCTGCGAGCCGCGATCATCCATTCCCCATAGGCGTTCGTTCTCGATCAGCGCGGTGTGGGCGCGCATCACGTCCTCGAGTGCGTCGCCGAACTGGAGATGGCGCGGGATCAGCCAGTGTCGCTGCGGGCTGCGACCCGCAGAAGGCGCCTGCGCCGGCTGGTGCAGTTCGCGCACCTGGTCGTCGGTAGCGGCGGTGTCAAGGACACGGAAGGCGCCAATCGTGAAGTGGAACCACAGAAAGACTATCCCTGCCGGGAATGGCCTGGTGCTCGCCTGCCACAGTCCGGGCGCGACCACGTGCACCTCGCCGGGCCGCACCGTTACGCGCTCAATGCCGTCCGGCATCTCGTCGGTCAGTTCGATCTCCCCCTTGATCACCAGGAATGCGACGAAATCCGGCTGCTGACGGCGCTGCTGGATGAACGGAGCCTGGGGAGCGCGAATGCCGACGTGGACCATGCGCAGCGATGCCGCAGCGTCCACCTGGTATGCGAGGGCAGAGGTCGAGGAGGGGGACGGCATGCCGGGAGTCTGCCGTAAAGTCATAATCGTACAATCATCGTTCGGTTTCGTGCGATGAAACAGCGAGGCCCACACGGTGGACGGCGTATCCTTGCAGACATCAGCGGAGGTGCTCGTGGTGCAGGCGCGCGGCAAGGTGCGGATCGGTCTGGTGGGACTGGGCTTCGGCGCCGAATTCATCCCCATCTACCAGAACCATCCCCATGCCGAGGTCGCCGGCATCTGCCAGCGCGACCCCAAGGTCCTCCAGCTGTGTGGCGACCGCTTCGGCTTGCCGAGCGCGATCCGCCACGGCGACTATGCCGACCTGCTGCGCGATCCGTCGATCGACGCGATCCACATCAACACCCCGATCCCGAACCATGCCGAACACAGCATCGCCGCGCTCGCGGCCGGCAAGCACGTCGCCTGCACCGTGCCGATGGCGACCAGCGTCGAGGCGTGCGCGGCGATCGTGCGCGCCCAGCGCGCCTCAGGGAAGAACTACATGATGATGGAGACGACCTGCTATTCGCGCGAGTTCTTCTACGTGAAGCGGCTGCTCGACAGCGGCGAGTTGGGCCGGATCCAGTTCATGCGCGCCGCGCACCAGCAGGAGATGGCCGGCTGGCCGGGATACTGGGAAGGCCTGCCGCCGATGCATTACGCCACGCATTGCGTCGGTCCGATGCTTGGCCTCGTCGGCACGCTCGCCGAGCGCGTCTCGTGCATCGGCTCCGGGCGTATCGCCGACGCCCTGGCGATCAGGTACGGCTCCCCCTTCGCGGTCGAATCGGCGCACATCCGCCTGGCGGATTCCGATATCGGCTGCGAGATGACGCGATCGCTGTTCGAGACCGCGCGCGAATACGTCGAGAGCTTCGACGTCTACGGTAGCCGCAGCTCCTTCGAATGGGCCCAGCTCGAGCACCAGGCGAAACCAGTGGTCTTCACCGGCGAGCAGGCGCGCTACGTGGACATCCCCGATCATGCCGACGCGCTGCCGGCGGCGATCCGCCGATTCACCACCTCCAGCGTGTACGATGGACCAGACAGCCACCTGTCCTTCAAACAAGGCAGCGGTCATGGCGGATCGCATCCGCACCTCGCCCACGAGTTCGTCATGTCGATCGTCGAGGGCCGCAAACCCGCCATCGACGAGGTGACGTCCGCGAATTGGACCTGCACCGGAATCCTCGCGCACGAGTCGGCGCTGCGCGAGGGGGCTTGGATCCCCCTGCCCGACTTCGCCCGTTCCTGACCGACTCACCCGTGCTTCAGCCGGATACCGGCATCGGAGGACCTTTGAACGCGCTCCCCTCGTCCACCGCCCACAGCTCTTCCAGAGCGCTCGCCGCGGAACATCGCGACGACCGCATCTCCATCCGCCGCGGCGATCGCGAGCTGCTGACGCAGAGCGCGAAGCCCGGCCATCGTCCCTTCATCCATCCCATCCACGCTCCGGACGGAGATGGCATCCTCACCGAGGATGCGCCACCGCACCACGCCTGGCAGCACGGCCTGTATATCGGCCTCAACGACGTCGATGGCGTCGGATTCTGGACCGAGGGCCTGACCAAGAATGGCCACGATGGCACGTTCCATCCCATGCCCCTCACTCCGCCGACGATCGCCGCGAACACGGCGTCGTGGACGGTGGTGAGCGAGTGGCGCCGGCCCGAGGGGGCGGGGATGCTGACCGAGACGCAGGATTGGCGGCTGACCGACAACGGATCCAGTTACGACCTCGACCTCGACTGGACGCTCACGGCGATCGTGCCACTCACCTTCGGCGCCTACGCCTATGGTGGACTGTTCGTGCGCATGCCGTTCCGCGAGCGCGGCAGCGTGATCACCAGCGAAGGCCACGCCGACTGCGCCACCGCCGAGGGCAAGCGCGCGCGTTGGGTAGCGATCAGCATGCCGATTCCGGACCGGCGCGCCGCCGATCCCATGGCAGGCATGGCGATCATGGATCACCCCGGCAATCCCGAACATCCGGCGCCTTGGCGCGTCGATAGCCAGCTCGGTATCGCTCCGAGCCGCTGCATCGCTGGAGCATGGTCGCTCGCCGCGGGGGCGTCGACGACTTCGCGATTCCGCACCTTCATCCATGCCGGCACAACCGACGTCGCGGCGGTTGAAGCGAGCTGGGCGCGCTTCATCCGCTGATGCGCTGCCGTTGATGCGAAGTTCCGCCGAGCGTTTCGACAATTCCGCCCATGACAGCCGACAACCGTCCAGAGGAGCCTCCATGCGCAGCGTCATCATCGTCCACCCCGACTTCGACAAGACCTGGCCGTGGGCGGCCGATCATTTCCACGCGCTGTGGAAGGCGCAAGGTCCCGTCGAATTCATCCGCCAGAAACCCGGCGACTCCACCCCGGCCGGCAGGGTGACCGCGAAGCCCGAGACCGTCACCCGCCTGGCGGTGCTGGCGGCGGCGGTCACGCCGGAGTGCGTCAAGGCCTTCGCCGGTCTGAAAGAGGTCACCGTCACCGGCACCTACGGCGCGACCGACATGTCCAAGGCGTTCGCCGAACGCGGTGTGCGCTCGATCGTGCATCCCAGCGAGGGTTTCTGGGGCCAGTCGGTGTCCGAGATGGGCCTCGCACTGACCCTCTGCGGGCTGCGCCGCATCCCGCAGACCCACCGCGCGATCATCTCCGGACTCGAGGCCTGGGACTACGAACCACCGGGCGGGGTAGGCACGCCCGGGGCGCGCGGGCACCAGTACGGCGACGATAGCCGCTTCACCAGTGGCACCCTCGAAGGCAAGCGCGTCCGCGTCGTCGGCGCCGGCAATATCGCCAGCCGCTACGCCTCGTTCGCGAGCGCGATGGGCGCCCAGGTCTCGGCGTGGGATCCCTACGCCAGCGAGCCCTGCTTCCATCGCGCCGGCTCGCGCCGGGAATGGCATCTCGATCGCCTGCTCGCCGACGCCGAGATCTTCGCGCCCATGGTGCCGCTCACCGACAAGACCCGCGGCCTGATCACCGCCAGGCACATCGAAGCGTTGCCCCGCGGTTGCCTGGTGGTGCTCATCACCAGGGCTGACATCTGCGACATGCCGACGCTGCGCCGCCGCGTGCTTGCGGATGAGCTCGCCCTTGCCGCCGACGTGTTCGACGTCGAGCCGCTGCCGCTGGGCGATCCGCTGCTCGGCCGGCACAACGTCGTGCATACCCCGCACAACGCCGGTAGGACCAAGCAGGCCAACGAGCTGTACGCGGCGAAGCTGGTGGAGCAGTTCGCGCCGACGTGAGGGGGTGTTTCACCCGCGTCCGCGCGACTGGCGGCGGCCGGGGGCATCAGCGTCGAGCGGCCTGGCAGGATCTCACGCACCGCCCAGGAGCTCTCCATGGAACGCATCCCCGCCGCCGCCATCGTCTCGGCCCTCGCGCTGTCGTGCTGCCTGTCGAGCGCCTTGCGGGCCGAGGACGACGCCACCTTCTTCACCAAGACCGTGCAGCCCATCCTCACCGACCGCTGCATCTCGTGCCACGGCGCCAGCAAGCAGAAGGGGCATCTCCGGCTCGACTCTCGCGAGGCGGTGCTCAAAGGTGGCAAGAACGGCGCCGCCGCGGTCTCGGCCAAGCCGGACGAGAGCCTGATGATCAAGGCCATCCGCTACCAGGACGACGACCTGAAGATGCCCCCGAAGGGCAAGCAGCTGAGCGAAGTTGAGACCAAGGCATTGGTCGACTGGGTCACGCGCGGCATGCCGTGGCCCGATGGCGCGAAGATCGGCGACGCTTCCGGTACATCCGACAAGAAGGACCAGGGCGACAAGCCCGGGGCGTCCGACAAGACATCCGACACCAAGAAAGATGCCCCGGTCGAAGAGAAGAAGCCCTGATCAGCTCGTGGTGAATCGGCTTACGGTCACGGGGTAACGGTCGGAGCAGTCACAGCCGCAGGGGATGAGGTCACCGCTGGGGGCGGTGCAGGAGAGGCGGCGGCATCTTCGACCTTGCTCCACCGCTCGGTGCGGCCTAGCAATGAGATGCCGATGTAGCCGTGCAGTTTCAGCACTGTTGGCGATTCGAGCTTCACGGTGCACGAGTAGGAGCTGCCGGATTGCGGATCGTAGATCGTGCCGTCGTCCCAGGTCGATTTCTTGTCGAATGTCGCGCCACTGAGGATGGTGAGCCCGACTAGCGGCTTGGCCCTCAGCTTGGCGTCGGGATTCTCGGTGTCGTGCCGCGCGGTCCCGGTGGCGTCGAGCGGATCGCTGATCCAGCAGATGGTTCCCTCGTAGGTCCCGGCGGCAGTCCGCGCGACCGCCACCTTGGCCTTCTTGTCCGAGGTCAACCAGGTTCCAACGATGGCGTCGGCGTTCTCCGTCGCTGCCATGGGCACTGCGAACGCCATCAGCATCATCACGAGCGGCAGGGCGAGGAACCAGGCGGCATGGCGATGCATGCCCACGAGCCTAAGCGGTCGAGAGCCTGGAGGAACGGAGGCCTCGACTGGCGCGCGAAGGACGTGGCAGGAGATGCCTGGATGAGGGTTGCGGAAGGATTTACGGGAAAGTCCGCCAACATCGCCCGGCGTCCGATACAATGAACGATTCAAGGCTGCACTCGGCAGGCGTTGTAGAAGCTTTCACTGCATGTTGCAGTGATTAGCCGCGCTCACAGCCGAGGCCTACATCCTCATAATTGATTGGGAATGACGCGAATTGCCGCGTTATCGCGTTAATTACCTGGCATCGCGTCGCGATTCGCCGTCGCCGTCGCGGACTGGCACGGCGCGCGCTCTCACACCCTCAGTCAGCTACTTCATTCAAACCGGAGCCACCATGAGCACCCTGCCCAACGCGATGAACATCAAGGACACCAGCAAGCTCACCGGGCTGAGCCCGAGCGTGTTGCGCATCTGGGAGCTTCGTTACGGCTGGCCCTGCCCGAAGCGCAAGCCCAACGGCTACCGCTCCTACCAGCAGCACCAGGTCGATGAACTGAAGCGCATCGCCCAACTGGTCAAGGAAGGCACCCCGATCAGTGCACTGATCGTCGATGGCCTGCCGCGCTGGCCCACCGCCGGCGCCTGCCGCGCCGCCACGCGGACCCTGGCCAAGACCCGCGCGATGCCCGCGCCGCAGAACCAGGCCGAGGCGATGCTCCATCGCGAACTGATCGAGGCTTTCGAGAACCACCGCTCGCCGATGCTCCGCCAGCTCCTACAGCGCATCTTCTGGACGGTGAAGCCGAGCGACGAACCGCAGACCGCGCTGGCGCCTGCGATCGTCGCCATCGCCGAGCTGCGTTCCGTCAATCGTCCCCTGCCCGAAGCCGCCGAGATCATCTCGATGATCAAGGAACGTTGCGTCCAGCTGCTGCGCATGCAGCGCATCCCGCAGGACGCCCTGCTGGTGGTCCCGGCGCGCGCCGGTGACGACGCGCTCGCGGCCCTGACCGCGGTGATCCTCTGCTTCCGCGGCGTGCCCGCCAAGCCGTGGACAGAGCTGCGCGAGCCGACCTCGGCCTGCGTGGTGGTCAACGATGGCGAGACCCTGCCGACCAATCGCACCCATCAGGTCGCCTGCGTCTCGACCCTGGGTACCGAGGGCACGGTGTCCCTCACCAATCTGCTCGACCGCTCACAGGCCCTGGCCTGGACCGCTTCCGCTGCCACTCCGTGAACGCCAACGTGAACCGCACAGGAAACCAAACGATGAACGACTCCGCGGACCGTCTGCGCATCGCCATCATCCAGGCGCTCGAGCCCACTCCAGAGGGCCAGGATCTCGAATCGATCCACCTTGGTCTGAATCGCGGGCGCAGGGATCTCAGCCTGCTCCCGCAGGTGAGCGCTCTGGTGACCGGGGGCTACATCGAGAAATGCGCGGGGTCCTCCCGCGCAACCTCGAACTCCGCCGTCGGCGCGGGCCATCGCCGCAACCAACCGGTCACCTTCCGCCTGACTCTGGCGGGGCAGACCCTGTTGAAGACGGTCCGCGAGACCAATCCATCGCTCGTCTCGCAACCGATCAAAAGGCCGATCATCCAAGATGAGGCACGCGAGGACGAAGCCGAGCTCGCTCGCGAGAGCGAGCTCGAACGTGGTTGATCCTTCGGCGCGCGTCCTGGTCATCGATGACAACAAGCTCGACGCGCAACTGCTGCGTGAAGCCTTCGCCGACTGCGGCATGTCGCCGGCTGTGGTATGGGCGCCGACTGGCGCCATCGGCCTGGAGTTTCTCGAGCAGTTCGCGGCAGCCGCGGTGCCATTCCTGGTGGTCCTCGATCTGAATATGCCCGGCATCCCCGGCTTGGAGATCCTGCGGCGTATGCGCGTGAGCGAACGCGATCGCGACGTGCCGGTACTGGTGTTCACCACCTCGCTGCTCGCTTCAGACCGTGAGGCCTGCACGGCCCTTGGCGTCTCGGCGTTCCTCAACAAGCCCACGACATTTGCGGAATACCGCTCGATTGTCGCCGCCATCGGCGACCAGCTCCGATCCCATCTCCTCAAGGCGAACGTCACATGAGTTTGCCGAACGACGTTCCGCGACCGGCTACCATCCTGGCGATCGAGGACAATCCGGGGGACGTCGACCTGCTGCGCCAGGCGCTGGCCGACCGCTGCCCAGAGTTGCGCTTCCACGCACTGCCAACGGTCAACGCCGCGCTCGCCTTTCTCGCCGATCTCGAGAACTCCGGAACCCGCGCGCTGCCGAATCTGATCCTCCTCGACCTGAACCTACCAGCTGTGAACGGCGCGGTCGGACTGAGCATGATCAAGGCAACCGAGGACTGGTGCGACATCCCTGCCGTGGTCCTGAGTTCATCCACGCGCCCGCGCGAGCGCGAGGAATGCATCCGCCTCGGCGCCATGGATTACTGGGTGAAGCCCACCGATTGGAGCGGGTTCCTGTCGTGTGCCGAGGACCTCGGCCGGCTGGTGAAGCGCTTGGCCCAGGCTGCTACCGACCGCTTGGTCAAGCCCTGAGTGACGAGGGGGGTGGAGTGATCCACGCTTGCCCACCGTCGGTGGCTTCTGGAGCAATGTAGCATCCCTGCAGTTCATGGCTCGATCACGTGACTGCTGCGCGGCGCTACAATTGATACCGGGGTGCCCGACGAGGACACTGCGGGCATGGCGACCGAGCTCATGTCCCAGCCCCAGAACCCGCCTCAGCCACCAGTAGCGGCTCCGCGGATCTACAACGAGATGCGCGGCCGGACGGGCATCGCTCCGGCGTATCGTGAACTCGACCGCTGGCTGCGCACCGCTGATGTCGAGACCCTCGATCGCGGCACGGCCTCGGCCGAGGAGCTGTTCCGCCGCCGCGGCATCACCTTTGCCGTCTATGGCGACGCCGATGGCGCCAGGCGCCTGATCCCTTTCGACGTCATTCCCCGCGTCCTGGGAGCGGCGGAATGGAAGCGCGTGGCCGACGGCTGCATCCAGCGCGCGCGCGCCCTGAACGCCTTCCTCGACGACATCTACGGCGATCAGGAGATCATCGCCGCCGGCCGCATCCCGGTCGCGGCCATCCACGCCAACAAACTGTTCTGCGCC
This sequence comes from Planctomycetota bacterium, assembly GCA_038231435.1. Classification (GTDB taxonomy): domain Bacteria; phylum Planctomycetota; class UBA11346; order UBA11346; family UBA11346; genus JACCZE01. The sequence continues at coordinate 69,638 of JBBRLJ010000019.1, read as the reverse complement.
GCCGCGCGCGGAGTGGCGGTGCCGTGGGGCGTCCATGCGCACGTGGCCGGCATCGACGTGGTGCGGGTGTCCCCCGACGAATGGTTCGTGCTCGAGGACAACCTGCGCACGCCCTCAGGCGTCTCGTACATGCTCGAGAACCGCGCCGCCATGCGCCGCCTCTTTCCCGAGCTGTTCACCCGCCACAGCATCCAGCCCGTCGACCACTACCCGGACATCCTGCTCGAGAACCTGCGCTCATGCGCGCCGTCGGGCGTCGACGATCCCACCGTGGCGGTGCTGACCGCCGGAGCGGCGAACAGCGCCTATTTCGAGCATGCCTACCTCGCGCAGCGCATGGGCGCCGATCTGGTTGAAGGACAGGATCTCTACGTCGACGGCAGACGCGTATGGATGCGCTCGACGCGGGGCCCGCGCCGCGTGGACGTGATCTATCGACGTATCGACGACGATTTCCTCGATCCGCTCGCCTTCCGAGCCGACAGTGTGCTGGGCGTACCGGGCTTGATGGAGGTCTACCGGGCCGGGCGAGTGACGCTGGCGAACGCGGTCGGCAACGGTGTCGCAGACGACAAGTCGACCTACCTGCACGTGCCGGAGATGATCAGATTCTATCTCGGCGAAAAGCCGATCCTCAACAACGTGCCGACCTGGCGGGTGGGCGATCCGAGCGATCGCGCATACGTGTTGGAGCACCTGCACGAGCTGGTGGTGAAGGAGGTGCACGGTTCCGGCGGCTACGGCATGCTCGTCGGTCCGGCCTCGACCATCGCCGAACGCGCCGCGTACCGAGAACGGATCCTCGCGGATCCCGACTCCTTCATCGCCCAGCCGACACTGGCTCTGTCCACTTGCCCGACCTACGTCGCCCAAGGTATCGCGCCGCGCCACGTCGACCTGCGCCCGTTCGTGCTCAGCGGCAAGACCGTATCGGTGGTTCCCGGCGGACTGACACGCGTCGCGATGAAAGAAGGTTCATTGGTGGTGAATTCCTCACAGGGTGGCGGCACCAAGGATACCTGGGTCGTCAACGACGCGTAGCATCCGTATCGGCGGGCATCATGGACATCCATCCTACATCCTCACGGATCAGGCACTTCGCCTTGATCCGCGCTGCGTCGGCCAATCGGTTCGACGCGCTGAGAGTACATCGACGCCTCGCTCCTGCGGAAGTCCATTAGCATGCTCAGCCGCGTCGCCAACAACTGCCTGTGGCTCGGGCGATACCTGGAGCGCGCCGAGAACACCGCGAGACTCGTCGGCGCTGTTAACGTCGTGGCCGGAGTCGTCGAGGTCGAACCTGATCTGAGCACGGATGATGCACGGTTCGACCCGTGGCTCGAGGCCCTCAAGTGCGGAGCGGATCTCGGCGCTTACAAGGAGCTGGGCAAGCCCATCCAGGCGGCGTCGACTGCGCCCTACATGCTTGTTGACCGGGCGAACCCATCGAGCGTCGTCTCGTGCATGCGTTCCGCCGGAGGCAATGCGCGCACCGCCCGGCACCTGCTCGGCGACAGCTATTGGGAAGCGGTGAATACCGCCTGGATCGAGGCCGATGATTTCGACGCCGACGATGTCGTCGCGGTCGGCATCGAGGCCATCGTCGAATGGGCCATCGATCGCTGCCGCCTGATCCGTGGCACCGCCGACGATCTGATGCGCGACGAGCTCCCCCATGTCATCGAGGCGGGGATCTGCATCGAACGCGTCGACTTCGTGGCGCGACTGCTCGGCGTGATGCTCCCCGCAACGCTCGATCGTCGCCATCCCGCGGTCGCGTCCACCGCCCACCAGCGCATCGACACCTTGATGAACGCCGCAGGCGCACGCGAGACCTTCCGCCGGGTTTCGCCAGATCGCGGTTCCACCGCCGACGCCGTCGAGTTGCTGACCTCGCTCAACGCCTGCCCGCGCTCGTTGGCGCGCAACCTGGCGCTGCTCGAGCGTTCGCTCACCGGCTTCACCGCCGGAGGCACCTGCGCGGCGATCGTGCTGGTGGCCGAGCTGCGCGACAAGCTCGGCGAGGCGGCGAGTGGGCGCTTCGCTGGCGATTGGAAGACAGTGCTCGGCGAGATCCATCTCGGCATCGGCGCGGTGGCGGCGACGGTCGAGCGCGATCACCTGTCGGTGCCGTCCGCGCAGACTCAGATGCAACGCCAGAGCGAGGGCTGAGATGGGCATCCGCGTCGCCCTCACCCATTGCACCAGCTACCGCTACACGCGTGCGGTGTCGCTCGGTCCGCAGGTGGTGCGGCTGCGTCCGGCGCCGCATTGCCGGACCATCGTCGAGTCCTACGCGCTGGCGATCTCTCCGGCCGAGCATTTCCTCAACTGGCAGCAGGATGCCTTCGGCAACCACCAGGCGCGTTCCCTCCACCCGCATCCGGTGCGCGAGCTGCGTGTCGATGTCCGCTTGGTGCTCGACCTCGAGGTGGTGAATCCCTTCGATTTCTTCCTCGAGCCGGTCGCCGAACGCATCCCGTTCGCGTATCCGCCCGAGGTCGCGCGCGATCTCGGCCCGTACCTCGAGGCGGGGGAAGCCGGACCTCTGGTGGCGGCGCTGCTCGAACGCGCTCCGAAAGCGGGAACCACCACCGTTGATTACCTAGTCGAGCTGAACCGCCTGGTGCTCTCGGCTGTGGATTATGTGGTGCGGCTCGACCCGGGCGTGCAGGAGCCCGAGCAGACGCTCGAACTCCGCAGCGGTTCGTGCCGCGACTCGGCCTGGCTGCTGGTGACCATGGCGCGCAAGCTCGGTCTCGCTGCGCGCTTCGTCTCTGGCTACCTGGTGCAGCTCGCTCCAGATCCCGATGCTACCGGGAAGATCGATGGTCCGCCCGCGGATTTCTGCGATCTCCACGCCTGGACCGAGATCTATCTGCCCGGTGCCGGTTGGATCGGCCTGGATGCGACCTCGGGCCTGCTCGCGGGCGAAGGCCACATTCCGCTCGCTGGCACGCCGTTCCCGGCCTCGGCGTCGCCGGTGTCCGGAGGCTACGCCCCGATCGGAGCATCCGGCGAAGATAGCGAACGTGGTGAGGATGACGAGGAGACGGGCTCGACGATGTCCGTCGAGATGACGGTATCGCGCCTGGAAACGGCGCCGCGCACCACCAAGCCCTACTCCACCGAGAGCTGGCACGACATCCTCGCCGCCGGCGATCGCATCGACGAGGTGCTCGCGGCCGAGGACGTGCGCCTGACCATGGGTGGTGAGCCGACCTTTGTCTCGGCCGGCGGCCGCGACGAGCCCGAGTGGACGACTGCGGCGCTGGGCGGGGACAAGCGCGAGTTTGCTGAGAGCCTGGTGAAGCGGCTGCAGGCGCGGATCGCCGCGGGCGGGCTGCTCCACTACGGACAAGGGAAGTGGTACCCGGGCGAGCCGCTGCCGCGCTGGGCGCTCGGCTGCTATTGGCGCGAGGATGGCCAACCAGTGTGGCGTGATCCCGATCTCATCGCCGACCGCGCCGCACCGGTCGGGTCCGGAGCCGCCGACGCCGAGCGCCTGGTCCGCGAACTGACCTCGCGCCTTGGCATCGATGTCGGCTTCGCCCTGCCCGCGTACGAGGACGCCTTCTACCACCTGTGGCGCGAGCACCGTCTACCGGTCGGCATGGATCCGCGCGATCCGCGCATGGACGATCCCCAGGAGCGCGCGCGTCTCGCGCGGATATTCGCGAACGGCCTCGGCGCGATCGTCGGCTACGCGCTGCCGATCGCCGTGCGGCACGACGGCGGCTGGGCGAGCGCGCCGTGGACGATGCGTTCCGAGCTGCTGTTGCTGGTGCCGGGCGATTCGCCGATGGGCTATCGCCTGCCGCTCGACGCGCTTCCCTGGCTGACCGCCGAACAGCGCGCGGCGCTCGAGGATCCGCAGCGCGATCCGCTGGCCGCGCGTCCGCCACTCCCGCCCCGGATCGTGCAGGTCCGCAACGCCCTCGCGTCTCTTCCCTCGCCTGAACCGGTACGCACCGCGCTGTGCATCGAACCGCGCGACGGCGTGCTGAACGTGTTCATGCCTCCGGTCGCCCACCTCGAACGCTACCTCGAGCTGGTGGCCGCGATCGAGGACAGCGCCGCCACCATCGGCATTCCGGTGGCGATCGAGGGCTACCACCCGCCGCGCGACCATCGCCTGCTGCATTTCGCCGTCACTCCCGATCCCGGAGTCATCGAGGTCAACGTCCAGCCGCAATCGTCGTGGCGCGGCGCGGTCGAGGCCACCGAGTCGCTCTACGCCGACGCTGCCAGCTGCGGACTCACCGCTGAACGCTTCCTGGTCGACGGGCGGCACTGCGGCACCGGCGGCGGCAACCACGTGACCCTCGGCGCGGCGTCGCCCATCGACAGTCCGTTCCTGCGCCGGCCGTCGCTGCTGCGCAGCATGATCGCGTACTGGCACAACCATCCGTCGCTGTCCTACCTGTTCTGCGGCCTCTTCGCCGGTCCGACCAGCCAGGCGCCTCGCGCGGACGAAGCGCGCACCGAGACCGTGTACGAACTCGAGACCGCCCTCGACCAGCTGCCAGACGACGGGCCGTGTCCGCCGTGGCTGGTCGATCGCGTACTGAGGCATCTGCTCATCGATCTCACCGGCAATACCCACCGCGCCGAGTTCTGCATCGACAAGCTGTTCTCGCCGGATTCGGCCACCGGCCGGCTGGGCCTCCTGGAGCTGCGCGGATTCGAGATGCCTCCGCATGCGCGCCTGAGCGCGTCCGAGCAGCTGCTGGTGCGGGCACTGGTTGCGCGCTTCTGGCGTGAACCGTACCGCGCGCCGCTCGCGCGCTGGGGTACCGGGCTGCACGACCGCTTCATGCTGCCGGCGGTGCTGTGGGAGGATTTCCGCGACGTCGCCCGCGAGCTGCGCGAGCGCGGACTGCCGGTCGAGGACGCGTGGTTCGCGCCGCACCGCGATTTCCGCTTCGCGCCCATCGGTTCGATCAACCATCGAGGCATCCGCCTGGAGCTCACCCAGGCGCTCGAACCCTGGCACGTGCTCGGCGAGGAGCCCGGAGCCGGCGGCACCGTGCGCTACGTCGACTCGTCAGTCGAGCGCGTGCAGGTGGTCCTTGCAGGCCTCGCCGACGATCGCCACCAGATCGCCTGCAACGGCGTGAGGCTGCCCCTGCACGACCTCGGAGCCGGAGGCTCCGCGGTATGCGGCGTGCGCTATCGCGCGTGGCGCCCGCCGAACGGCCTGCACCCGACCATTCCCGTGCATGCGCCGCTGGTGTTCGACATCGTCGACTCGTGGATCGGACGTTCGGTGGCCGGCTGCACCTACCACGTCTCGCACCCCGGCGGCCGCACCTACGAGCATCCGCCGGTGAACGCTGCCGAGGCAGAGGCCCGACGCGCCGGGCGCTTCGACGACCGCGGCTGGTCGCCGCGCTTGCGCACGCTGGCAGCTCCGGCCATCGATCGCGACTATCCCTTCACCCTCGATCTGAGGCGCACCAAGGCCTCCGCTCCCGCCACCAGTCCAGCGGTTTCCGTGATCGCCGCACGCGCGGTGGCCGGAGCCGGTTCTCGATGATGGCCATGCCGCCTCCCTCGCCGTGAATCCAGCCACGCTCCCCGCTGACCCGCCAGCCCAGTTCGACCACCGCCCCCATCCAGGGCGGCGGGACGAATGCCGTGACGAGGCCGGGGCGCTACGTCCGCATTGGAAAGGCCTGGCCACGAAGGTGGCCGCGCTGGGAAGCGTGGAATTCTCCCGCCGCCACGAGCAGGCCCGCCGCGACCTGCGCGACGATTACGCGTCGCGCAGCGCTGTTGGCGGCGCGCCATCGCGCGCCGACCTCGATCCGATCCCATGTGTGCTGCCCGCCGCCGAGTGGGATGCGCTCGCCTTGGGACTCGCCCAGCGCGCCCGCCTGATGAACGCTCTGCTCGCCGACGCGTACGGCGCGCAGCGCATGCTGCGCGAACGGATCGTGCCTCCGGTGGCGCTGCTCGGACATCCGGCTTTCCTGCGGCCGTGCCACGGACACGCACCAGCCGGCGGCCGCTGGCTCCACGGCTACGCCGCGGATCTGGTGCGCGCCGCCGATGGCCGTTGGATGGTTTCCGCGGATCGCGCCCAGGTGCCGTCTGGAGACGGCTATGCGCTCGAGAACCGCCTCGCACAATCGCGGCTGCTACCCGAGGCCTACCGTGATCTGCAGGTGCGGCGCCTGGCGTCGTTCTACGCAACCACCAGGCGTTCGCTGGCGGGATCGGCTCCTCGCGGCAATGACAATCCGCGCATCGTGCTGCTCACGCCCGGCCCGTACAGCCGCTCGCATGCCGAGCATTCCTACCTGGCGCGCTACCTGGGCTTTCCGCTGGTCGAGGGCGCCGACCTGGTGGTGCGCGACGAGGGGGTCTTCCTCAAGACCCTCGCCGGACTGCACGCGGTCGAGGTGATCGTGCGCCGCCAGGACGACGACTTCTGCGATCCGCTGGAGCTGCGCAATGACTCCTCGCTCGGAATCCCAGGCCTGGTGCAGGCCGCGCGCGCTGGCCGGGTGACCATCGCGAACGCGCTCGGCAGCGGTTGCGGCGACAACGGCGCTCTGATTCCCGCGCTGCCGCGGCTATGCCGGCTGCTCCTCGGCGAGGAGCTCGTGCTGCCATCGGTGCCGTCGTGGTGGGCGGGTGACAGTCTCGCCGAGATCACCTCACGGCTCGATTCTCTGTCGATCGCGCCCGCGTTCGCGGGCTTGCGCGCCGGCCGCTTCGTGCCCCGCGAGTTGACGGCGCGTGCGCGCGCTGAACGCATGGCGCAGGTCCAGGCGCGGCCCGAGGCGTGGGTGGCGCAGGAGACGATCGAGGGCGCGACCGTTCCGGCGTGGGAGCACGGCACGATGCGCGCGCGCGCGTTCACGCTGCGCGCCTTCGCCGTCGCCGATGGCGAGGGCTATGCGGTGATGTCGGGCGGCCGCTGCTTACTCGCGGCGGATGCGCAGGCGCCTGCCGCCGAAAAGGACCTGTGGATCCTCGACGTCGGGCCGGTGGCCGAGGTCACCCTGCTGCCGTCGCGCAACACGCCGGTCGAGCTCAGGCGCGGCTCGATGGCGCTGCCCAGCCGCATCGCCGACAACCTCTACTGGATCGGCCGCTACGCCGAGCGCGGCGAGTTCGCGGCGCGACTGGCGCGCGCCATCGCCGTGCGCCTGCGCGAGGACGCGGCGATGGCAGTCACCGCGCGCGAACTCGTGGTGATGCGGGCGATGAGCAGCTGCGTCGGCATCGCCGACGTCCCATCTGCGTCCGACGCCGAACTCGCGTCGCTGGTGGTCGGCGCGTCGGCCGAGGGCGCGGGCATGCGCGGCTGCCTGTCGCGCCTGCGCACGGCGTCGCTCGCAGTGCGCGACCGCCTGTCGAACGACACGGCGCGCATCGTCGCCCAACTCGAGCGCGAGCCCGAACGCCTGTCCGAGTCGATGACCGGCGTCCCGGATCCGCGCGTGCTCGACGCAGTCGTGACGGCCCTGGCGGCCCTGGCTGGCATGGTCACCGAGAACACTACGCGCGGCGATGGCTGGAGGTTCCTGGATACCGGCCGCCGTCTCGAACGCGCCCTGCTTACCACCGACATGCTCGCAGCGGCGCTGGCTGGCGAGGACGGCGGCGGAGAATCCGCGCTTGTGGCGGCGCTCGAGATGGCCGACAGCACCATCACCTACCGATCGCGCTACCTTGCCTCGCTACAGCCGCACGCGGTGCTCGACCTGCTGCTCACCGACGACACCAACCCCCGCTCGGCCCTGTTCCAGCTCGAGACCGTGGTCGCCCATCTCGCGGCGCTGCCCCGTGATCGCGAGCAGGCCCTGGCGACGCCGGCCGAGCGCCTCGGACTGGGAGCGCGCACCTGGCTGCGCCTGGTGGATCCGCTCGAACTCTGCCGCAGCGACGAGCGGGGCGGCCGGCCGGCGCTCGAGCACCTGCTCGAGCACCTATCGTCGGACCTGGCGTTGCTCTCAGAGGCCATCACCACCCAGTACCTCAGCCACACCGACGCGCCACGTGCGCTCGACGGCATCGGCGGGGGAGCCTGATGCGTTACTCGGTCGTGCACTCCACCGCCTTCGCTTACAGCCAGAACGCCTCGTCATCGCGCAGCCTCATGCACCTGACGCCGCGCCGGACTCCGAGGCAGCGGGTGCTGGATCACCGACTGGCCGTCGATCCGACGCCTATGTCCTGGCACCGGCGCGACGACTGGTTCGGCAACCACGTGAGCTCCTTCGAAGTGCGCGGAACCCATTGCGGATTGACAGTGGTGGCGACCAGCGAGTTGGAGGTGGACGATCCCTCGCCGCTCGCGGCGGAGCTTTCGCCTCCGTGGGAGGATGCGCGCGAGCTGGTCTCGTCGCCGCATTCCGATGGCGACCTGTCCGCGGCCGAATTCTCGGCGGAGTCGCCGCTGGTTCCGGTGGCGCCGGCGTACGCGGCGCTGGCGGCGACATTCTTCACGCCACGGCGCCGCATCATCGACGCGGCGGTGGAATTCAATTCCTTCATCAACCGCAGCTTCGCCTACCAGGCAGGGGTGACCACCATCTCTACGCCGGTCGATGACGTGCTGCGCGATGGTCGTGGAGTATGCCAGGACTTCGCCCATGTGGCGATCTCGAGTCTGCGCTCGCTCGGATTGGCGGCACGCTACGTCAGCGGCTATGTCGAGACCGAATCGTCGCGCGACGGATCCAGGCTCACTGGCGCGGATGCCTCGCATGCCTGGATCTCGCTGCACTGCGGCGATCTCGGCTGGGTAGACCTCGATCCTACTAACGACTGCATCGCCGGAGTCAGGCATGTGATGGTGGCCTACGGACGGGATTTCGCCGACGTCAGCCCGATCAAGGGCGTGATCATCGGTGGCGGCCACCAGGACGTGAGCGTCTCGGTGTCGGTGCGCAAATCCGGCTGAGATCCACGGCGTCTGCACTGGCGAATGTCTAGCGTGGCAGCACTGGTGCTGAACCGCTATGCATAGGATCCAGGGTATATTCGCGCATGGCCACCACCGCCCCCAGCCCGTCCTCAGAGCGTCGTATCCGGCCGCCCAGCGTCGTCACCGACCGCGCCGATGATCATGTGGCGGCGATGGCGAAATACGCCGGGCGCACCGCCCCACGGGAGCACACAGCGGACCTGCACAGCCTGATCGACAACGCCATCGAAGGCATCTTTCGCACCAGCGCCGAGGGCACCTACCTGATCGCCAACCGCGCGCTCGCGATGATGTACGGATACGATTCGGTGCACGAGCTGATGGCCAGCATGACCAACATCGGCCAGCAGCTCTATGTCGATCCACAGCGACGAAATCTCTTCCGCTGGCTGCTGACCAAGCAGGACAGCATCACCGGCTTCGAGGCCGAGGTGCGTTGCAAGGACCGCTCGCGCATCTGGGTGCGCGAAAAGGCGCGCGTGGTCCGCGATGCCGCGGGCTCGGTGCTGTGGTATGAAGGATTCGTCGAGGATATCACCGAGGAACGCCGCTCGCGGGCTCGGCTCGGGCTATGGGAGCGTGCCGGCCTCAGCAGCGCGCATGCGATCGGCATCTTCGCCAATGACGGGGGACTGCTCGAAGCCAACCCGGCCTACGCGGCGCTGTTCGGAGGCAACGCGCCGAACAGCACGGCCGGCGTGCTGCGCATGGTGGAGCCACGCAGCGAGCCCGATAGCTGGCGGGATATCCGACTGAGATGGGCGAGCAGCGGCGTGGCCTTCCGCGAGGACGTCTGCCTGCGCATCGGCGCCACCGCCGTCGTACCGGTCACCCTGTCCCTCCGACCGGTCGACGCCTCGTTCGGGTCTACGGGTGAGACGCTCTTGACCATCGTGCATCAGTGACTGGTCGCGGCGGCCATCAGCCGTCTCGCCGCCCGAGCGGTAGGATCCGCTTCAGGGCTTCGGCTCGGGATGGCCGACGATGCGCAGTTCGGTCCCCAGTCTATCCACGCTGTCCACGCGCACGCGCGCACGCGACAAGGTCTTCAAGAGCAGCAGCGTGCCGACATCCCCCACCGCCGGTACCGCGGCGTCGGACGGGGCGAACACGGTGAACGCGTCGAGCCGCCCCGAGGATCGTCCGCCGGGAGAGCCGAACTCGTAGTCGTAGTGGCGCTTGACCGGAATGCGCTGTCCGTTGTCGAGGTGGAGCTCGCCGGCGATGTAGATCTTCGACGATGAGGTCACGCGGCGATAATACGGCGGAATCCCTGCGAACGCCAACGAATTTGCGTGCCGAGCATCCGGCGGCTGACGCGCTCTCGCGCAAGGGCGCCCAGAGGATGCCGATCCAGTGCCCGATCACGCAGCCATGGGCAACCAGTCCCTATTGGATAGAATCACCGGAACCGCACGGATCGGAGGTCCTGGAGGTCCCCACCGCAGCCCGATGCATCCACGCCGGCGCCCTCCCCCTTGCCGCACCGGGGCAGGGGGGAGGGCCATCGCTGCGCTGTGCGAGCCGCCCGCCTCACTCGAGTGCGTGCGCGTCGTACTTCATCCAGAAATCGTGCGGCGTCATCGGCATCCATTCTTCCTTGGACGTGGAGTAGACCGCGATGGTCTTGAGCGTCGGATGCTGACGCAGCTTGTCGATTCCGGCGTAGGACTTGTTCTTGAACGGGCCGATGGTCACGACTTCGAGCGGGAACGCCGCGAGAGGTCCGTAGTCGGTCACCTCGCAATGATCGACGGACAGTTGCCTGAGCGGCATGCCGGCGAGCGCCGACAGGTCCTTCACTCGCGTCGTGCCGACGCCGAGACTGGCCAACGGCATGCCGGCGAGCGGAGCGAGGTCTGAGATACGCGTTCCCGAGGCATCGAGTTTGGCGAGTTTCATCCCGCGCAGCGGCTTGAGGTCGGCCACCTGGGTATCGTGGATGGTCAGGTCGGTCAGGGTCGTGCAGCCCGAAAGGGGGCCGAGATCGGCCACCGTCGTGAAGCCGATGCTCAGCTGACTCAATGGCATGCCATGCACCTCGCGGATGGAGCCGATGCCGGTGGCGTCGAGCCACAGGGTCTTCAGCGGCATGCCGGCGAGCACCCGGGTGTCCGAGAACGCAGTGTGGCTCGCGAAGAACAGGGTCAGCGGCAGGGCGCGGATCGGCGAAAAGTCGGTGATGCGCGTGCCCAGCACGTTCAGCGTCCGCAAGGGCATCCCAGCGATGGCTGAGAGATCGCGAACCGAGGTGCCGGCGATGTTCGGCGCCATCCGGATCGCTGCGGGCGGAATCGAGATGCTCCTTGGCGATCGTGGCCAGGAGCATCGCCTGCGAGTGGGCGCGGTACTCCTTCACCTGTCGGGCGAAGGCGTCGACGCTCGGGGTGCGTTCGCGCGGGTCCTTGGTGAGCGCCGCCATCGCGATCCACGCCAGCTCGTCGGGGATGCCACGATCCGGCGCGCGCTCGTTCGGCGGTTCGACACGACCCTCGATCACCCGGGCGAGCACGCCATACACGTCTCCGGCGAGATGCGGCCGCGAGCCGGTGAGGATCTCGTAGAGGATGCCCCCGAGCAGGTAGACATCGGTATGCGGGCCGACGTCCGAGGTATTGGCGATCGCCATCTCCGGGGCCATGTACGACGGCGTGCCCGCGATCTGGGAGATCGCCTCGACGCGCGGGATGGCCACGTGGTTCGGCGCGTCTCCGAATGCGACCGCGCAACCCCAGTCCATCACCTGCACCTCGCCGTAGGCGCCGACCATGACGTTCTCGGGTTTCAGGTCGCGGTGCAGGATGCCGCGCCCGTGCGCGAAGGCCACGGCGTCGGAGACCTTGACCAGGATGTCGAGATGGTCCTCGCGCGTCATCTGCGCCGCGCGGCTCGCATGCTCGGGCCGCTTCGGGTCGAGCAGGTCGCTCCATGCCACGCCCTCGACGCACTTCATCACCAACTGCAGGCGACCGTCGCCGTCGAGCGTGAGGTCGTAGATCGGGACGACGTTGGGATGCTGCAGGCTGGCGGTGACGATCGCCTCGGCGAAGAACTTGCGGGCCTCGTCTCCGGCGTTGGTGCTCAGCAGCCGCTTCACCGCGACGCGCCGGGCGAAGACCTCCTGGGTGGCGGCGTTGACGACACCGAAGCCGCCGCGTCCCAACTCGGGTCCGAGCGTGATTCCGGACGCATGGTTCAGCGGCGATTCGTCCGACTGACCGCAAGCGCCCAGTGCTCCGACGACGATGGTCTGCCCCGGAGGGTGGGCTGCCGACACGGTCTCGCGCCATCGCTTCTGCGCTACGGCCGGATCTGGCGCCGGCATCCTGATGGTTTCCGCAACGTTCGGTGGCATCCGGTTCCTCGACAGCGCCGGGAAGTATACCCCAACCGTGCCGACCATGGCCGATCGCTCTTGCGCCCGCTGCGTGCGCAGGAAGCGGTGGATAAGCTATGGACCCCGTGGTTGGAACCGAGACGATCGTCGAGTCATCCGCATCCGCCATCCGCCATCCGGAGTTCGCATGTACGCACGCACGATCACTCTCTACGACCGCCTCGTTGGATTCCTGGGTTGGATCGCCTGGCTGCCGCCGCTGGTCGCGCGGGTGGCGATCGGCTGGGTGTTCATCGAGTCGGGCTGGGGAAAGCTGCACGGTCTGGGCAAGGTGGTCGAGTACTTCCGTTCGCTCGGCATCCCCATGCCCGAAGTCCAAGCTCCGCTGGCGGCGACGTCGGAGCTGGTGTTCGGCGCGACCCTGCTGGCGGGTCTGTTCACGCGCATCTCGTCGATCCCCTTGATGGTGATCATGGCCGTGGCCATCGTCACCGCCAAGCGCGCCGACATCGCCTCGGCGAGCGACCTCTACGCGATGCAGGAATTCCTCTTCATCGCGCTGCTGCTGTGGCTGCTCGTCCACGGCGGCGGCGCGATCTCGCTCGACCGCTTGCTGATGCGCCTGCGCCCAGTCGCCGGCGCGCCAGCCGCGACCAGGGCCTGAGCTTTCCGCTCACTGATGGCCGCTCGCTCATAGCCGACTACTGGTCGCTGACTACTGGTCGAGAGAAGCGAACATCCCTCCAGCAACCCACTCGCTGAACCAGCGCATCACGCTCTGCGCGAGCTGCTGCTGATCCTCGACCTGCGCGGCGATGGCTTCGAGGGCGGCTCCAAGGGCTTCGCCGGCCCACAGCCGTTTCAGCAGATCAGCCATCGGCCGGGTGAGATCCATGCGCCAGATGGTGAAGCCCTGGCGATAGACGGCAGTGGCCGACCACGTCGCCGCGGGGATGGCCGGTTGCTGGTCGCTTCGCCAGGCCTGGAAGAAGCGGTTCACCGGATGGGTGAACTCCAGGATGCGCACCGTCTGGCTCGGCCGCAGGCGTACGTGCTCCCAGCGATCGGCGGGGATCGCGCGCAAGGCCTCGGGCGAGAACGTGGGCGCGGCGTGCGCGTGGAAGACCTCGACCATCGCCCACTCGAGCTCGGCGAGTTCGCGCACGAAGCGTTCGCGCGGGCTCGGCTTGGCGCGCTCGGCGCAGTACTGCGCGAGCCTGCGGCCATAGGCATTGAGGTTCGGCCCGTCGGATGGATGCCGTGCGATCACCGAACGGCACAGGCCAGCGAAGGCATCATCGCCAAGGACGTATTGCACGGCGGGAAAATCGTCGGCCAGGCAATCGACCAGGCGTGCCCGGTAGGCGTAATGGTAGATGCCGAGGCGCTCCTGCGCCGACAGCTGCGGCCCGGCGGTGACCACGCGTTCGAGCTCATCCGCCGAGGCGGCACCGATCGTCGACATGATCGCGCCGTCGCCGACCGCGGCTTCGACGCTCAGCGGATGCGAGACCACGTCGAGGAACCAGCGCTGAGCGATGCCGAGCGAAGGGGACAGCGGTGTGGATTTCGGCTCCCCACCGAGCTTCACGCGCCGTGGCGGATGCGGCTTCGCGGAGCGGCGCCGCACCGGCGCAGGCTCCACTGGACTGGCGCTCGCGCGCTCGAATACGAAGGCTTCGGTCGGTCCGCCATCACGCGGCGCCGGGCCAGCAGGGATCTGGGGCGCGGCGGTAGATTTTCTGCTCATGAGCGCGGCGCCTCTGAGAATGCAGCATCGGCCTTGAGCGCCTCGGCGTGGACCTCGGGGAATGACGGGATCTCGGCGTCCCATTCGAGCAGGATCGACGCGCGGCAGCGCTTGCGTGCGGCCGACAGTACATCCCACACCGCGAGCGGCACCGGCCCGATGTGGGTATCGACGCAATGGGTGCCGTTGTCGGTGTGGCCGGCGACATGGATCTGCACGACGCGATCCCAGGGAATGCCATCGAGATAGGAGTTAGGGTCGAAGCCGTGATTGCGCGAGCTGACGTAGACGTTGTTGACGTCGAGCAGCAATCCGGCTCCGGATTCAGCGCACAGCGCGCTGAGGAACTGCCACTCGCTCATCGTCGAGCCGGTGAACTCGATGTAGGTCGAGGGATTCTCGAGCATCAAGGGGCCGCCGAGCGCGTCCTGCACCTGGCGGATCTTCGCGGCGGTGTGCGCGAGCGCCTCCTCGGTGTAGGGCATCGGCAGCAGATCGTGGGAATTGCGGCCGGCGATGCCGGTCCAGCAGAGATGGTCGGAGACCCAGGGGGCTTTGACGCGATCGCGCAGGGCGCGCAACTGCGCCAGGTACTCGCGGTCGACGGGGTCGCTCGAGCCGATCGACAGCGACACGCCATGCATGACGATCGGATAGCGTTCGGCGATCCGGTCGAGCACGTGCAGCGGTCGGCCGCCGGTCTGCATGTAGTTCTCGCTGATGATCTCGAACCACGCGACGTCGGGCTCCTCGTCGAGGATGTGGCCGTAATGCGCGGAGCGCAGGCCTACACCGATGCCGAGGTCGGGCAGTCCGAAGCGGTTGGTCGCCTGTTGGGCGGATGATTTCGTAGGCTCGCGAGCCATAGCCACTCCCGGACGGTCGATGATTGCCTGAAAAAAAAGCGGCGGCTCCGGCTCATGCCGAAGCCGCCGCTTGTCGCATCATGGGCGCATCATGATCGATGCGCCATGAATCGACTACTTCTTGACCTCGGTGGCCATGGCGGTCTTGCATTCGCCCTTGGCCTTGCACTCGTTCTTGGCGCCCTTGCCCTGGCCCTTGCAATCGTTCTTCGCCTTGCAGTCGTGCTTGGCAGTGGCGCAGCCGCCCTTGCCCTTGCAATCGTTCTTGCCGGCGCAATCGCTCTTGTCGGTCTTGCAGCCGCCCTTGCCCTTGCAGGCATTCGCGCCCTTGCAGCCATGCTTGTCGGCGGCGGCCGCATCTGCGGTCGTGGCGGCCGGCTTGGAGCCTTCCTCGCCATAGGCGACGCTGGAAGCGCCGGCCATGATGCCCGAGACGGCGGCGACGAGGAGGAGGTTCGTGATCTTCATGAGGTGAATCCTTGCCGGAAAAATCCGGGGTTTGTGGTCAATGGACCAACATGTGAGGCTACGGTTGTGGGGAATTCCACGTCCTTGTCCAACATATACGCGTGGAGGGACCACGCGGATTTGCCACACCGCCAAACCGTGCCAGGGCGGGAGAGGGATGTATAAGATTATCCACGCATTGATGTTATGGCACTATTCACGGAGCCTGCGCGCATTCTTCATCGAGCGCGCGGACTCTGGCGGTGTGCAACATCCCGTCAACCGCGGCCACTGTCCACGGCTGCATCGCTACGGTGCTTTTCGGAGACCCGCGATGACCGAGGATTGGATCGCATCGCTGCAATGGCCGGCGATGGTCGTGAGCGTGGTAGCCGCCTACTTGGTGGGCTCGCACGGGAAACGCCGACGCACTTGGGGCTTCTGGTGCTTCCTGGTGAGCAACTTGATGTGGGCGGCATGGGGCTGGCACGAAGGAGCGTACGCACTGATCGTGCTGCAGGTCTTCCTCGCGGCGCTCAACATCCGCGGCGTGAAGACCAACCATCCCGACGTGCATCCAACCTAGACGTCCAGCGTAAGCGAGCCGCGCGGTCGAGGACCGCCGCTCGCCTGGCGACTCGCCGCGAGCCCATGCAACCGTGGTGACCATGGTACCAGCATCAGCCGACCATGACGCGGCGGCCCATCATCGGCCGCACGCGTTCATCGGCGGTGAGGATGCCGCGGAAGTTCAGCGGATCAGCGGCCGAGACCTCGACCGGCGGGGTGTCGCCAGCGCGCTTGATGCGCGCGAGCATCTCGGCGGCCTCGGGCAACGCATACTGTTCGCCGCTGAACCCGGCGACGAAGCGACCACCCTGGACTTCGCCGCGCAGCTCCAGCGTACGCAATGCGCGCAGCAGGTCGCGCCACGGTAGCGGCTGGCGCTCGCGCGCGATGGTTTGGCGGAATACCACGCCGGTGCGGCGCAGCAGCTGGCGCGAGACGAACAGCGCGGCGTCCTCGTACGCGGGCGAGCGCGGATCCAGGACTGGCCGCGCGCCCGCGGGTCGCAGCAGGCTCCAGCGCCCGCCGGGCTGGAGCGCTCGGCGGCGTCGCTCCGACGATAGCAGCAGGTAGCGGAGCACGCCGAAGGCGTCGCAGGTGATCAGGCCACGGGCGATCAGCTCGCACTGCGCCATCTCCACGTATTCAGGCAGCAGGCCGGTCTTCTTGGCCAGCTCGTGCTGGAACAGCGCGCCGCCTCCGGCGAGCGCCTCGAGCAGCTTCGCGGCGTTTCCGCCGAGGGTCGCGGGATCGATCGGCGGGGCCAGAGCCAGCCACTGGTCAAGATGTTCGCGCCGCAGCCAGCAGATCGGCGTGGCGTGGAGCGAGGTCGACCTGCCCATCACGGCAGAGGCACCCGCGGAACCGGAGCCGGCGTGGCCGCTCCCGTCCGGGCTGACGGCGGCCGCCGCCGCGGCGAAGTCGGCTGAGGGCGCGCTCCACAGCCGGCCCCAGGTGAATTCACCGGTCAGGCACAGCTGGTCGAGCCAATCGTGGCGGAAGCCGCGCACGCGCGCCGGCAGCAGCCGGCCGCTCCATGCTGGCGCCACCGCCTCGAAGCCCGCGAGCTGGTCGAGCGCCGCGGCGAGGCCGCGCGGGCCCTCGCGCTGCAGCTTGGGATCCACGGTCTGCCACACCGCGAGGAAGCGCAGCAGGTTGGCGGCGCTGGCGGGCTCGATGCGCGCGCGCTGGCGGTTGCGCATCGCTCGGTGCAGCCGTGCCAGCAGCCGACGATGGCACCACGCGGCGCGTCCGCCGACCCGCGTGCGCATCGCCACGCCTTCGTGCTCGAGCGCGAGCAGGACGGACTCGTCCTTCGGATCGGCATGGATCGGGCCGAGCGCCTCGAGGCGGCCGCGCACCGCGTCGATCGCCGCGCGCGAGGCCTCGACCGCGAACCAGCGGCCGTCGTCGCGGACCACGCGCGCCCCCGCCTGCAACGCGACCAGCCACGGCCCCCATGCCGCGCCTTCTTCCTCGGTGACGAAACCCATCCACAGCAGCGCTTCGTGGACCTCCTCGGCGTCGCGCGGATCGGGCCAGATGTCGCGCTTGAGCTCGGCGACCAGGTCAGCATCGAGTTCCGAGACCCCGGGAACCGCGGCGCTGGGCGGGCGTCCGCGAGGCGACACCGCGCGGGTGCGGCGTTCCTCGAGCGGGGTGTCGTCGAGGAAGGCGTAGGGTTTCGCCGCCAGGATGCCGCCGGCGAGCGGGCTCGGTTCGGCGACCTCTACCGAGCGCGTGGCGATGGTGCCGTCGCGGATGCCGTTCAGCACCTCGATCAGTCCGTCGATGTCCAGCAGCTCGGTCAGGCAGTCGGCGATGGTCTGATCGACGAGGGGATGGCCCTCGGGCAGCTCGATCGGGCCGTTCGGCAGCGTCTCCGGGCAGGCGAGCACGCCGGGAAATGCCGCGGCCAGTGCGTCGTTGGCGCGGATGCGCGTGAGGTAGGCCGGTACCTTCTTGCCGCCGCCGAAGCGCTCGACCACCAGCGCGCGGGTCGCGTTCCAACGCCAGCGCGTCTCGAACTGCCCGCCGGTGATGCACGCCTGCACCAGCAGGTCGCGGACGGTGGCTGGCGAGAGGAAGGTGAAGATGTCCTCGAGCGGGAAGCTGGTCGACGGGGCGAGCGAGATGATGATGGCGTCCTCGTTGGCCGCGGCCTCGAGCTCGAAGCCGAAGCCACCGCAGATGCGCTTGCGCAGCGCCAGGCCCCAGGCGCGGTTGATGCGCCCGCCGAACGGCGTGTGGATCACCAGCTGCATGCCGCCGCTGTCGTCGAAGAAGCGCTCGGCGATCACCAGTGTCTGCGTCGGCAGCGCACCGAGCGCCGCCCGGCTCGCCTCGAGGTAGTCGTGGATCTGCTGCGCGGCCGCAAGCGGGAGGCCGCAGGACTCGGTGATCCAGGCGGGTCCGCTGCTGTCCTCGCGCAGACCGGCCACCGCCGCGCTCAGCTCGCGGGTGCGGCTCGGCGCCTCGCCGAACCAGAATGGGATGGTGGGCGGTGCGCCGTGCGCGTCGGCGACGCGGATGACGCCCTCGCGCGACTCGATGCGCAGGATCCGCCACGAGGTGTTGCCGAGCTGGACGATGTCTCCGGCGTTGGACTCGATCGAGAAATCCTCGTCGAGCGTGCCCACCAGGTTGCCCGAGGGCTCCTCGCGCACCTGGAACTGCGCGGTGTCCGGGATCGCACCGCCAGAGGTGACTGCGACCAGGCGCGCGCGCCGGGTCGCGCGCAGGCGGCGGTTGACCCCGTCGCGGTGGATGAGCCCGCGGCCCGAGGTATGCAGTTCGACCACGCGATCGAAGGTCGCGCGAGCGAGATCGCGGTACGGCCAAGCCTTCACCATGCGTGCGTAGAGCGCGTCCTCGTCCCACGGCTCGGCCACCAGCGCCGCGACCACCTGCTGAGCGAGGATGTCCAGCGGTGCCTTGGGCTGGGGGATGCGATCGAGTTCGCCGGCCTTCACCGCGCGCAGCAGCGCCGCCGCCTCGGCCAGCTCGTCGAGCGTCAGCGGAAACATCCGTCCCTTCGGCGTGCGCGCGACGCCGTGGCCGGCGCGGCCGACGCGCTGCAGGAAGGTCGCGATCGCGCGGCAGGATCCGATCTGGATCACTAGGTCTACGTCGCCGATATCGATGCCGAGCTCGAGCGAGGCGGTGGCGACCAGCACCGAGAGGGTGCCCGCCTTCAGGCGCTGTTCGGCGTCGAGGCGGCGCTCCTTGGAGAGGCTGCCGTGGTGGCAGGCGACCCGGCTCACGCCGAGGCGCTCGCTCAGGCGCGCGGCGATGCGCTCCGACAACTTGCGGGTGTTGACGAACACCAGGGTGGTGCGGTGCGCCTCGATGAGCGCGCCCATGCGCTCGTAGATCTCGGCCCACACCTCGTTCGCGCATACCGCCTCGAGCGGCGAGCCGGGGATCTCGACGCCCAGGTCGAGATGGCGCAAGTGGCCGGCATCGACGATCTCGCACGCGCGCCCGTCGCCGACCAGGAAGCGCGCGATGTCGCTTAGCGGCTTCTGCGTCGCCGACAGCCCGATGCGTTGGATCGGCGCGCTCGCGTCGCCGCCGCCGCTGACCAGTGCCTCGAGACGTTCGAGAGACAGCGACAGGTGCGAGCCGCGCTTGTCGCCGGCGAGCGCGTGGATCTCGTCCACGATAACCGTCCGCACCGTGCGCAGCATGCCGCGGCCGCCCTCGCTGGTGAGCAGGATGTAGAGCGACTCGGGCGTGGTGACCAGGATGTGCGGCGGCTTGCGCATCATCTTGGCGCGTTCGGCGGCCGAGGTGTCGCCGGTGCGCACCATGACGCTGATGTTGGGTACGAAGGCGTCGCGCGCGCGGATCCCGGCGAGCGGCGCCTGCAGGTTCTTCTGGATGTCGTTGCCCAGCGCCTTGAGCGGCGAGACGTACAGCACCTGGGTGCCTTCGGCCAGATACGGGCCCTGCTGCACCAGCAGATCGATGGCGGTGAGGAAAGCCGCCAGGGTCTTGCCGGTGCCGGTGGGGGCGGCGATCAGGGTGTTGCAGCCGGCGCGGATCATCGGCCAGCCGAGGAGCTGCGGGGCGGTGGGCTCGCCGAGCGTGGCCGTGAACCAGGCCTGCACCGCCGGATGGAAGCTGCTCAACGGGACCGACGGCGGCATGGGATCGACGGTATCGCTGGGGGCCTGCTGGCAAGGCGGCCGCACGACGGGCGGTGCGGCTCGGAGCCAACGCTGGTGGCTAGGCATGGAGGTCGGCTAGGATCGGCATCCAACGTGCCGCCGTGCACGTATCCCTGGTGTCCGCTCCGCATCCGCCTGCTACCTCCCACATCCACCGTCACCAGTCCGTCACCGTCAGATATATTCCACCGTCAGAGAGATTCTCATGCACTTCCCCGCCTTCAGCCTGGTTCCGCTGCTCGCCGCCGGCATGGCCCTGCTGCTGTGCTCGTGTGCCGGTTCGTCGCCGGCATCCGAGGCGGCTGCCGCCAAACCCGTGGCTGCTCTGCCGAAGCCCGCGGTGGATCTGCCGCTCGGCAGGCCGGGGGAGGCCCGCACCGCGGTGCTCGCGGGCGGCTGCTTCTGGTGCGAGGAGGCCGCCTTCGAGCAGCTGAAGGGCGTGACCTCGGTGGTGTCCGGATATGCCGGCGGCACCGCCGCGACCGCGACCTACGAGAGCTACCACGAAACCAACCACGCCGAGGCGATCAAGATCACTTACGATGCGGCGCAGATCACCTATGGCGAGCTGCTGCGCGTGCTCTTCACCGCCGGCGATCCGACCACCAAGGATGGGCAGAAGCCGGATTTCGGGCACCAGTACCGCATGGCGGTGTTCACCGCCGACGACGAGCAGAAGCGCGTGGCCGAGGCCTACATCCGCCAACTCGACGAGGCGAAGGCCTTCGCCGCGCCGATCGCCGCCACTGTCGAAAGCATGCCGCTCGGGTTTTTTCCGGCCGAGGACTACCACCAGCACTACGTGACCCTGCATCCGGATCAGGCCTACGTGCGTGCCTGGTCGCTGCCGAAGATCGCGCGCGTGCGCGCGGCCTTCCCCGACGAGGTGAAGCCGGCCGACCAGGCGCCACCGAACAAGTAATGGGCAGTTCTTCGCCTGCGCGGTGCTTTCGCCCTGGGTGAGGGGTGGCGCCGCGACATCGCAGCTCTCGAGGGCTGGTGTCAGTCCGAGCGTTTGAGTGGCAGGACCAGATCGGGCAGGCACAGGCGCATGCGGCTGGCGTCCTTGTCCATGATCAACGACATCATCACCGGACCGTTCTTCGAGCCATCGCCATGCACGACCACGGCATTGGCCGGTCCACCTTCATAGGCGCACGGGATCTCCTCGCTGGCGGATCCCTTCTTGATCGCGTACGAGTCCGCGGTGAAGGAATACGACCAGGTCTTGTACTGCTCGCCGAGGTCTGCGATCTTCTGGTGGTACTTCTTGGTTTCGATGCTGGATTCGGGAATCGCTTTCAGTTTCTTGGCGAACTCGGTCTCGTCGAGGCGCCAGGTCCCCTGGATCGCCGCGACGTTGAACTTCTTGCGCGGCAACATTCCGCGGAGGTCGTCCAGGAACCACCCGACCAGCGAGATGGCCGCCACCAGGACGCCGAGGATCAGGTAGCGGCGTTCGTGGAGCGTCGCCATGAATGGCGACGGGCCGTCTTGCGATGCGGTGGCGCGGGCTGTCGGCATGGATGCTCCGATGTCTGAGAGAGGTGGAGCGAGTGGCGCGGGTAGCTCAGGGGACCGCCAGGCATTCCGGATCGACGTTCAGCTCGGAGGTGAATTTCTGCTTGGCGGTGATCGACACGTGGCAATCGCCGTAGGTGACATTGGCCTTGCCGCGGTGAACCAGCGCGATCGAACCCCAGTCGTAGTTTCCGGTGTTCTTCGAGAACCAGTAGGGAGCGGTGTGGCCAGGGCGCGCCGGACAGAGGGTATCGGCGAGGTAGGGGATGCTCGCGGTCAGGCGGTTCATGTTGACGAATCCCGCGAGCGTCATGCCCGGGACGATGTCGCGCGCGACGCCGAACGACTGGTCGCTGAGGTTGTCGTCGCCGACCGGATGGATCTTCGGGCAGCTGATGAGGTTCGGCCAGTGCGTGGTGACGTTGAAGGTGGCGTTGCCGTCGTAGCCTACCGTGCCAGTCACCCTTACCCCCGTGAGGTAGCCGCCGATCACCACCGCGTGCCACCAATGGCGGTAGTTCGCCGGGTAAGGCGGCGGGCTGATCACCGAGAGCTCTGCCGGCGGGCACTTGCCGCTGTTCTCGTCCGCATAGGCGATGATCGCCATCATGCACTGGCGCTGATTGCTGCCGCAATGCACTTGGTGGGCTCCCTCGCGGACCATGCTCACGGCTGGAAGCAGCAGTGCGGTCAGCACCCCGAGGATCGAGATCACCACCAGCAGTTCGACGAGCGTGAAGCCCGCGCGTGGGCGAGCTGGCGATCCGAAGGCATGAGCTTCGATGGCATGGAGGCTCATAGGGTCCCTTCCAGAGTGTAGGTGAACGGAACGATGCGGTTCGGGAGCCGCTTGATGCCGGTGTTCACCGCCTCGACGAGGCTGCGCACCGCGGTGATCGCCAAGTCGCGGAATGGGATCACCGCCGTCGCCACCGGACGTTTCATGATGCTGGGATTCTCGCTGAACTGGGCGATGCCGAGATCGGATCCGGGCCGCAGGCCCGCTTCGGTTGCGGCGAGCAACATGAGTTGGGCGTCCAGCTCGTTGTAGCAGACCACGGCATCAGGGCGATCCGGCATGGCGAGGAACGCGCGCGCGGCGTCCATGCGCGCCTCGAACGACGACATCGGCCCCGGCGTCAGCTGGCGCAGCTCCAAGCCGGCCGCGGCAACAGCCTCGCGCACACCATTCCAGCGCGCCGCGACGCTGTAGTGGGCACCGTCGAGGCCACCTGGGGTGCGGTAGTCGTGGCTGGTGTCGACATAGGCGATGCGCTTGCGCCCGCGTGCAAGCAGCGCGCGGGTGAGATCCTGCGCGGCGCGGTGATCATCTGGATGGATGCAGGCTTCATCGAGCTGCACGTTGAGCCACAGGACCGGGACGCCGCAGGCGTCCACCAGGCGCCGCAGGTCGGTGGGCGGGGGCAGATGGTAGTTCATCAGCAGTCCGTCGCAGTTCCGCTGGCCCAGCAGGTTTGAGCGCTGGGCGAGTCCGGGCATGCCATCAGCGGTCACGGTCTCGAGCAGCAGCCGGTATCCGATCTCCGCGCAACCGAGCATGCAGCCCTCGTACAAACCAGGATGGGGGATCCCTTGCCAGAAGGGGGCGGCATTGAAGAGCGTGAGCGTCTCGAAGCGCTTGAGCCGAGCTGCGCGGGCTCCGGCATGGGGAGTGTACCCCAATTCGCGCGCCCGAGCGAGCACGCGCTGGCGCGTCGATTCGGGGTAGCGGCCCTTGCCGTTGATGATCTGGCTGATGGCGGTACGGGACAGGCCGAGGTCATTGACAAGATCGTCGGAAGTGACCATCATGCCGATGATAAATGCATTTGGCACTATGCAAGCGGCCACGGCCATCTCGGTCCGGCCAGCACGACAACCGGGAGCCCGCATGAACCATCCCACCGCCTGCTTCGTGGCATTGATCCTCGCCGCGGCGCTGGTCGCATTCCTTTCCGCGTGCGCCCGAGGCCCCGAGGACGCTGGGACAGCGGCGCCTGCCCCGGTCGCCGCTGCCAGCTCGGACTCTCCGGCCGCACCCGAAGCCACGTCCACAACCCTCGCCGCAGTGCCAGACGCTACCCCCACCAAGTCCGCGGCTCTGGCATGGCATCGGGTCGTCGCCGATGACCCGGCGGCGCGGACCTGCACGGTCGAGGTCGGCGGAGATCGTCAGACCTTCCATGGTTTCGGAACCTCCGCCTTCGATTGCAACCAATGGACGCGCACCGCTCCCGCCGGACTGCACCGCGAGCTCGCTCGCGAGACCTGGGGCGATGGCGGGCTGCGCATCCTGCGCGTCTGGCTGTTCATGCAGGATGCGATGAAGCCCGATGGCACGCTCGACCTCGGCGACTTCACGACGCGCTACATCGATTCGCACGTCATCGACGAGGCGGTCGCTGCCGGCTGCACGGCCATCCAGCTGGTGCCGGCGTGCATGCCCGCCCACCTGCGCCTGGCCAAGCCCGAGCCCATTCCGGTCCAGGGCTCTGGCCACGCCGAATCGCGCGTGATCTCGGACGCCGGCGTGGTGGCGATGATGGGCGCGGTGGCCGAGGCCATCGCCCGCATCAAAAAAAGTCACGGCATAGCGATCACCGCCACCGGCATCATGAACGAGCCGAACCAGGACAGCGGGTTCAGCGGCTTCATCGCCACCGCGCAGACACCGCTGGCGGTGAAGGCCCTGCGCCGCGCCCTCGACGAACGCACGCTGGGCGAGGTGGCGATCATCGCGCCCGAGACCTCGAGCGTCGATTGGACCTTCGATGAACGCGTAGCGGCGTTGCGCGCCGACCCCGAGGCCTGGGCCGCCCTATCGGGCATCGCCTGGCACAGCTACAACATGGCGATGCGGCCCGGCGTGAGCGAGCAGATGCTGCCCGCGGGGAAGGACCTGTGGATGACCGAGGCGAGCGCCAACGGCGCCGAGCAGCCCAACGACCGCGTCGCCGCGGCGTCGATGGCCGCGCGCATCGCCAATGATCTGCGCAACGGCTGCACGCATTGGCTGTGGTTCCTCGCCTACGAAGGCCACGACGCGAACGATGACCAGACCCGCCTGATCCGCGTCTTCCAGGAGCGCGCGCCGGTGACGGTCGAGAAGCTCGGGAAATTCCATCCGCTGAAGGATCTCTGCGCCGCATTCCCGCCCGGCAGCCGGGTGCTCGCGACCATCGGCTCGCCCACCCTCGAAGCCTGGACCTATGGCCGCAAGCCGCCGCTGCAGGCGGTGGCGGCGCGGCGTCCGGATGGCGGTCTGGCGCTGGCGGCGGTGAACTTCACCTCCGCCAGCTTTCCCGCGGCTGACGCGAAGGGAAATTTCGAACTCGAGAATGCCGGACTGCCGGCGGAGACCCTGCGCGTGGTGTGGCGGCTCCCGGTGCTGGAGGGTGTCGCGCGCGTGTGTCGGCGCGATGCCGATCTCGCCACCGCCATCGACGAGGTCGTGCAGGTGCGCGAGGGCCGCCTCGCCCTGGTGCTGCGTCCGCTCGAGATCGTCACCGTTGTCGTCACCCCGTGAGCAGGAGCCCCAGCGTGAGCACCTCCAGCAAGCCTCGGCCGATCCCCGCCGCTGCCCGATTACGCGGGAGGCCCCGCGCGAGCGGGGTTTCTGCTGACGCCGCCGACGCCACGGAGGCCGTGGCGTCGTCGCAGGCGGGCGAGGATCCGCAGGCGTGGTTCGACGACGCCAAGCTCGGCGTCTTCCTGCACTGGGGCGTCTACTCGGTCCAGGGCACCGTCGAGAGCTGGCCGTTCTTCAACGGTGAGATGTCGTACGACGCCTACATGGCGCAGCTCGCGGGCTTCACCGCCAGCCGCTACGATCCCGACGCCTGGGCGGAGCTGTTCCAGGAGGCCGGAGCGCGCTATGCGGTGCTGACCACCAAGCACCACGACGGCGTGGCGCTGTGGGATACCAAGCACAGCGATCTCAACGTGGTGTCGCGCACACCGGCGGCGCGCGACCTCATCGGGCCCTACTGCCAGGCGATGCGCAAGCGCGGCTTGAAGGTGGGGCTGTACTTCTCGCACCTCGACTGGTCGCATCCCGACTACGCGACCATGTTCAACGAGCCGTTTCCCGAGGAACCCTGGCGCTCGAAGCGCTGGGTCTATCCGCAAGGGGACCAGGCGGCGGAGCCCAAGCGCTGGGAGCGATTCCTGCGCTTCCACCGCGCCCAGCTGAAGGAGCTGTGCACCGGCTATCTTCCAGACCTGCTGTGGTTCGATGGCGACTGGGACCGGACCGAATCGATGTGGCGCATGCGCGAACTGCGTTCGCAATTGCGGCGCTGGTCGCCGGGCGTGCTGCTGAACTCGCGCATGAAAGGCTACGGCGACTTCGAGACTCCGGAGCAGGGCCAGCCGCTGGTTCCCCCGCCGGGACGCTGGGAATACAGCGTCACCATGAACGATTCGTGGGGTTACCGCCCGTCGGATACCACATACAAATCCATCGAGCGCATCATCCGGTTGTTCGTCGAGACCGTCTCCATGGGTGGCAATCTGCTGCTCGGCTTCGGGCCGCGTCCGGACGGCACCATCCCGAAAGAGGCCGCGACGCGCCTGCGCGCCCTCGGCGCCTGGAACCGCCGACATGGCGAAGCCATCTTCGGCACCGTCGCGGGCCTGCCGCCCGGCTACCATTACGGCCCATCCACGCTCAGCGCCGACCGGCGCACGCTGTACCTGTTCCTGTTCGATGCGCCACGCCACGGCGTGGTGGTGAAGGGCATCATGAGCCGGGTCCGGCGCGCGAGCATCCTCGGCGCAGAGAATGGAAGCCACCCCGGGCGGCCGCTGCGCTTCACCCAGGGCCCGCCCGCCGTCCATGGCGTGCCGAGTCCGATCTCGATCGACGTTCCCGCGCGCGGCCTCGACCGCACCTGCGCGGTGGTGAAGGTCGAACTCGAGAGCGCGCTCGACCTCTATGCCGGGGCAGGCTCGGTCATCACCCAGAACTGAATCGTCTATCCACCCATGACAACCACTTCCACACGAGGAACCCCATGAACGCATCCGTCTGCCGAGCCTGCCTCTGCCTTCTGTCCACCATGTGCATCGCCGCCATGGCCATGGCGGTGCCGCTGCGCGCCGCCGACGCCAACCTGATGACCAATGGCTCCTTCGACAGTGGCTTCATCGACCTCACCGAACCGGCCAAGGCCGCTGACGGCACGCCCAAGGTGAGCGGCAAGATCGGCGATGGCTGGCTCGACAATTCCAACTGGGCCGACATCAAGGTGGTGTACTCGCAGGAGAAGTCCGAGAAGCACGGCGGCGCCTCGGCGCAGCGCATCGAGGTGAAGTCCTTTGGCTCGGGCGCGGTGCAGTTCGCCCAGAAGTTCACCTTCAAGAAGGGCCACACTTACGCCTTCTCGGCGTGGCTGCGTGGCACCCTGTCGACGCCCGTCGAGATCGTCCTGCGCAAGCGCGATGCACCGTACACCACCTTCGTCTCGACTACCGCAACGTTGGGTTCGGACTGGCGCGAGTCCAAGATGACCGGCAGGGTGGAGGAGGATGGCGAGGGCTTCGTGATGTTCAGGATGACCGCGGTCGCCGAGGCCCTGATCGACGACGTCTCGGTGGTCGATGTCACAAAGGCCCCCTAGGCATCGTTTAATCTCCAGCCGAGATATTTCGTAAAACCAATCAGGATGGTCCACATGCGTAGCGCCCTCGTGATCCTTGTGATGATGCTCTCCTGCTGCCTGGCCGTATCATCGGCCTCCGCAGCGATCGCAGCGGATGGTTCCGCACTCGCCAACGCGGACTTCGAGGGCGCGTTCACCCCGGCCCCGAACGCCGGAAAACCGAATGCGTCCGGTTCGCGCATCACCGGCGCGATCGGCGAAGGCTGGGACGACAATTCGTCGTGGGCGGATGTCGACATCGACTACTCGTCGGAGAAGACCGATCCGCACGGCGGCAAGGCGGCGCAGCGGGTGCACGTCACGCGTTTCGCCAGCGGCGGCGTCCAGTTCATCCACCCGGTGCGTTTCAAGGCTGGCGTGGGTGTGCGCTTCTCGGTGTGGCTGCGCGGCCGCCCCGGTCAGTCCGTCGGCCTCATGCTGCGCCAGGCCGATGCTCCGTGGACAACCTATGCATCTGCTTCGGCATCGTTATCGCCGGAATGGCGCGAGTTCAGCGTTCGCGGCGTGCCGCAGAAGGACGAGGCCGGGTTCCTGATGATCCGCGCCGGCGAACCGATGAGCTTCGACGTCGATGATGCCAAGCTCGAGGATCTCGCGTCTGTCGCCGGCAACGCTCCCGCCAAGGTCGGCAATCTCATCGTCGGCGGTTCGTTCGAGACCGATCGTCCGCCCTTCGGCTGGACCACGCGCCAGACCGGCGATCCGGACTGGGTGTGGGGCGACGTGCATCAGCGCATCGATGAGATCGGCCAGGTCGGGTCCCGCAGCCTGCGCATCGATCTGCAGGCCGCTGGCAGCAACAACGAGACGCACTCACCGGTGTTCATCCCCAATGGCGATCGCGTCCACGTCGGCAGCGTGTGGCTGAAGTCGAGCGAAGCGGATACGCCGGTGCGGATCGCCTTCGACAACACCCAGATCACTAGCGACGTCCGCGTGGGCACCGAGTGGCAGCGCTGCGTGGTCAGCGGCAAGATCCCATTCATCGACTGGTCGCGGCTGCGCGTCTCGGCCCAGCCCCATGCCACCAAGGCGATCAGCCTGTGGGTGGACGGAGCGATGGTCGAGGAACGGGCCGAGCCATCCGTCGACTACCTCGCCGGAGCGCCGACCGAGGTCGCGCTCGATCTCGACTTGCCTGGCCACATCCTCCACGACGGCAAGCACGGTTCCGCGCGGCTGGCGCTGGCGCCAGCGCCGCCCACCGGTTCGACCTTGGAGCTCAGCGTCGAGGATCTGCTCGGCGGCACCACCAAGTTGCCAGCCTTGTCCCTGCCCGCAGACCATGTCGCGCTGCCCGAGCTGCCGAACCGCCCGCACGGCATGTTCAAGCTGCGCGCGGTGGTCCGCGACGCGGCCGGCAAGGCGCTGTCGCAGCCGACCGAGCTGATCTGGTCGCGCCTGCCGCCGTCGCGCGACATCGCACCCGAGAAATCGTACTTCGGCCTGCACATCCCACTCACGCCCGACTATATCGCCATGGCCCGCGCGGCCGGCATGCGCTGGATCCGCTTCCACGATACCTGCATGATCGGCAAATGGCCGGTGGCCGAGGTGGCACCGGGCACCTGGAATTTCTTCGACCGCCAGGTCGACGCGGCGCACGCCGCCGGACTGGGCATCATCGGCATGTACGACGGCGCGCCCGCGCGCACCGCCAGCCGCAAACGCGAGGGCGGCTACTGGGGCATCTGGCACATCCCCGATCTCCCCGGCGCCATGGACGAGTGGCGCGGCTACGTGCGCGCCGTCACCACGCACTACCGCGGCAAGATCGACCATTGGGAAATCTGGAACGAACCGTGGGGCGAGTGGTGGCTCGGCGCGGGCGGCACGCCCGAGCTCTATGCCGACCTGATGAAGGCTGCATACAGTGAGGCCAAGAAGGCCAATCCCGAGGTCACGGTCATCGGTGTCGACACCTACCGCGGCGCGGCCTGGACCGAGCTGGTGCTCAAGGCCTCGGGCACCGACTGCTTCGACGCCTTCTCGTTCCACGACTACAACGACGCCTTGTACGGCGGCTCGCCGAGCTTCGCTCAGCGCCAGGTGGACGGCTTCGCCGCGTCCCAGGCCAAGTTCGGAACGCCCAAGCCGCAGTGGAACACCGAGGGCGGTCTGTTCGGCTGCGGCAGCTGGTACGTCTCGGCCACCGGCGGCATGACGCCGCGCGGCCAGGTCGCCTTCGCGATCCGTTATGACGTCACCATGCTCGCCGCCGGTGTGAAGGCCTATGTGATGTACGGGATCCACACCGATGGCGCGATGGGCGAGATCGAATGCCGCGACGACGAACACGACCGCGCGATCAAGCCGGTGGTGGCGGCGCGCTCGATGCTGGCCGCGCTGATCGACGGCGTCGGCACTCCGGTGCGCAGCGAGCCCGAACCAGGCGTCGACTGCTACGCCTTCCCCGCCGAGGGCCGCACGCGTGTCGGCGTGTGGTGGGCCAACGACGGCCAGGACCATCGCCTGCCGGTGCCCGCCGGCGCTGAGGTCCTCGACGCCCTCGGCAGCCCCATGACGGTCGCCGGTGCCACGGTCACCGTGAACCAGGAGCCCGTCTACGTGATCACCAAATCCCCCTGACCTGCACCGCATTCGTACGACGCCAAACTCCCACTCTCCCGGGCGCTGAGCGGCACTCGGTGGATACCATGGGCGCAGCCCGTCCACCGCATGCTCGTTGGCCTCGCTGACGCCCGAGCCGCGACTAAGCCCGTGGGTACGCCAGCAGAGGGGAGTCGTGTACAGCCGACGCCGGTTTGTGGCCCCTGTGGGAGGCGCGCCTATCCATAGTGGCGGCGCCGAGGGCACCGACATGTCACCCAGCGACCAGGGCATGCGCCACCGCCGGCGGGGCGGGAAGCTGTCCGAGAACCCCTATCCGGAAAGCGCCCTCGAGGATAGTCCGTACGTCCTCTGGCGACGGGGCTGGATGAGCCTCGGGACATCCTACCGGATGCCGACCGGTCGCGTGCGTGTACCGGTCGCTCCGGCCGGTTGAGCGTCGCTCTGGCGTTTCGGGCGCCAGCACACATCGTCAGTCGACTTCCACCACCGCGAACGAGGTATCCGTCATGGCCATCGACAAGGACATCATCAAATTATTGAAGGCCGAGGGCTTCAAGACCAACGAGGCCATCGTCGACGCGCTGACCGAGTTCATCGAAGTCGTGCAGGACGAGAACGCCGACATGGAAGAGGGCATCGAGGAGAACGACAAGGAGCAGACCGACGACAGCGACGACGACCCCCGGGGCGAACGCTGATCGGTCTCGAGCGCGTGAGTCAGCGCAGCTGATCGATCCTCCAGCGCACGAAGCGTTCGCCGAAGGGATCCGAGACGTAGGAGCGCATCGATTTCGGGATCCGCTGATAGGCGAGATACTTCTCGAGCGCGCTGGCGCGGTCGCCCGCGCGCTCCAGCCGGAGCGCATCGCATAACGTCAGCTGGGCCGGTGCGAAGATCCGGTGCGGCTGCTCCAGGAAGGCCTTGGCATCGATCTCGCCGAGGACATAGCGGATCTGGTGCCACGGATGCTGCTCGAAGCAGAAGCGGTGCTCGGCGAGATGGTCACGGCTGGCCTTCATTGCATCCACTCTGCCATCCAGTTCGGCCAGGAATGGCGTCAGCAGAAAGTGGGCGCGCGCGGTTGATGGCTGCTGGAATTCC
Organism: Planctomycetota bacterium; assembly: GCA_038231435.1. GTDB lineage: Bacteria > Planctomycetota > UBA11346 > UBA11346 > UBA11346 > JACCZE01. The sequence goes on along the minus strand of JBBRLJ010000019.1, from coordinate 38,695 downwards.
ATCTTCGCGGGCACCGCCATCAGGGGCCAGGCCGCGGCCTTGTCGCCCCTGATATAGGCTTCGAGGCCCATGAGCATGCGCGGAAGGATCCCGCCGCCGTCGCCGATCTCCATGAGCTTGCGCGCCTCATCCAGACGTCCGAGCTCCATCAGCACCATCCCATCCTTGGTGGCGTCCGCCTCGGGGATGCGATCGGTCTGATCCATGAACATCAGCGACTGGTTGCGCAGGAAGCTGTCGTCCGGCTGGGTCGCAAGGACCACCTCGGGCCTACCCGCCGCGAACAGTGCCATCGGCTTGGCTCCGGGGCCGGTCAGGTAGTCCGCGAACTCGCCACGCGCGATTCGTCCGTCGGCCAGGGCGCTTTCCGGCACGTCGCCAAGGAATGCCTTGAGCTCCGAACTCCGCCCCGATTCCCACAGCGCCCATCTCACCAGCGGCCGTTGGGTCGGGAAGCGCGTCGGAACAGCCTCGGAATGTCCCTGGTAGACCAGCGCGAGCGCGCCGGCGCGCTCCTGTCGAGGGTAGCGGTCGAGGACCTCCTGGAACCTGCCGAGCTCGAGCAGCGCATCGGCCGCGGTGCGATCGGTGGCGCGTTCGCCCGAGATGACGCGGTCGTGGAACGCGAGGTACTTGGCGAGCGTCGCATCGTCGGCGCGTTCGATGAGGTCGTAGGTGTCGTTGCACCACTGCATGCCCAGGCGCGGCCGGGTCTCGGGATCCCGGGATCCCGCGAACAGCGCCTCCATCCCATGCAGCATCTCGTCGTGCCTGCCTTGCTGGTACAGGTTTTCGAGGCGGTGCAGCTCGATCAGCTCGCCCCAGCGTGCCGATGTCTCGAGGCCCCGCCACAGCTCGAAGGCCTGATCGCGGTGACCTGAACGGAATCTGCAGAAACCCTGCTTGTACGCCGCCTCGTCCGCCAGCGCGGTTCCGGGCTGCGAGGAGACCACCTTGGCGAAGGCCTCCTCGGCGTTCGCGAACTCGCCCTTCTGCAGAAAGGCGTCGCCGATGGCGGTGGTCGCGACCTTCTGCGGAACACCGCGCGAGTAGATGCGCAGGTGACCGAAGGCCTTGCCTGGATAGTAACCGTACAAGGCGAGGTAACCTCCAGTGAGCGGCTCGGTGTGCACATAGCGGCAGATCTGCTTGCCGTCGACCGCCAGGGTGATGGTCGCATCCGCGATCTCGACGCGGACGTGGTAGAGCCTGCCGACCTCGGGACGAAGATCGCTGTAGGCGAGGTGACGGGTACTGCCGGTCTCTTCACGCAGGATGGCGGTGTACGATCCGTCATACGCGCCGAATTGGACGTTCCACTCATCGAGACGATTCGGATGCCCCGGATCGGCGGTCTCGACCAGATCGCGGAACCAGGTCAAAGACAGGTCGCAGGGGTGGGAATCGGGGAGGATCTCGCCGTCGTATTCCACCGCGACGTCGCCGAAAACCTTTTTGGGGTACATCAGACGGTTCCCGTCCTGCCCGAGACCGACGAGCATGCCGTCGCGACGCTCGAACGAACCCTCGATGACCCTCCACGAGGTCTTCCATGAGTCGTCGGCGAAATCTTCACGCATCACCGGGCTTCCCCAGGTCGCGACCTCCTTGAGGCGTTCGCCGTAGAGGTAGACGCCCAGCGACAGCACCACCGCCAGCGCAGCCGCGGACGCCAGCACCGCGCGCTTGTTGCGGCGGTAGCCGCGCTTGAGCATATCGAACACGGTGTCGCGCAACGCGGTGATCGCGAGTCCGCCCTGGAAACGCTTGAGATCCTCGACCATCCCGTCGATAGACTGGTAGCGGTCCTTCGGGTCGGCGGCCATCGCCTTGACCGCGATCGCCAAGAGCGGCGTCGACACTCGTTTCCGTTCACCGCCGCTCAGGAGATCGATGGTGCCGCGCTTCTTCTTTTCCCAGAAGACCTTCGGGTCGTCGTCCCAGGTCGGCAGCCTGAGCGTCAGCACATGGAAGAGGCTGGCTCCGAGGCAGTAGATGTCGCTGCGGAAATCCGCGTATTCGCGCCGCGCCTGCTCGGGGCTCATGTACAGCGGGGTGCCATAGATGCCGCGGGACGAGGACTTCGATCTCACGGCGCTGCCCCAATCCACCAGCAAGGTCTCGCCGAACTTCCCGAGCATGATGTTGTCGGGCTTGATGTCCTGGTGGACGATGCCGTGGAAGTGCGCGAACGAGAGCGCGTAGCCGACGTTGATGAACAGGCTGACGATGGCGTTGATGCTCGCGATCTCGTCGGCGCGCGCCTCGCTGGTGGAGCGATCGACTGCGGAGCCCAGCGAGCCGCCCTCGATCTTCTTCATGGTGAAATAGGTCTGGCCGCGCTTGTTCACCTCGATGTCGTAGATCGGCAGCACGTTCGGATGCTGCAGCAGCGCGGTGATGCGCGCCTCCTCGACGAACTGGTCGACGTCGCCTGCCTCGGCTCCCACCAGCACCTTGATCGCGATCGAGCGCTGCAGGTCCTGGTCCATGGCCGCGTAGACCTGGCCGCTGGCGCCGGTTCCGAGCAGCCTGTCGATATCGTAGCGCTTCGCCGTCTCGTCCAGCGTGCGACGCTGCGACACGAACTCGGTCTTGGCGCCTTCTGCGATCGTCGGCTGGCCGAGCGGGCTGGTCTCGGACTTTGCATCCGAAGGCGCGCTCGCATGGTTCGGGCTGACTGAGGAAGCCTTTCCAGGAGTCTCGCCGGGAAAGACGCGCGGAGCTTCAGACGGAGGCGCGTTGCCGCTCTCGCGCATGGTGCGACGGAACTCGGAGATCCGCGCTGCAGGCCTGTGCTGGTCCGAGGTGCCCGCCATATCAGAGGATACCCTATGTTACAGCCGACAGCGGCGCCAGTCTGCGGGCTTCCGGCCGGCTTGCGGAGCCGCCCACCGGATTGATCATCCCGCCATGCCAACAACGCGCAGTTTCACCGTGGGTACGTCCGACTTCCTGCTCGATGGTGCGCCGTTCCGAATCTTCTCGGGCGAGATGCACTACTTCCGCATTCCGCGCGAGTACTGGCGGCACCGCCTGCAGTGCGCCCGCGCCATGGGCTTGAATACCGTCAGCACCTACATGCCGTGGAACCTGCACGAGCCCTCGCCGGGGATCTTCGACTTCGCGGGCATGCTCGATGTGGCCGCATTCCTGAAGCTGGCGCACGAGGAAGGTCTGGCGGTGATCCTGCGACCGGGGCCGTACATCTGCGCCGAATGGGAGTTCGGTGGGCTGCCGGCGTGGCTGCTGGCGACCCGCGACATCAAGGTGCGCTGCGCCGACCCGCGCTGGCTCGCGGCCGTGCGCCGCTACCTGATGCGTGTGGGAAGCGAATGCGCGGCGCTGCAATGGCATCGCGGTGGACCGGTGGTCATGGTCCAGGTCGAGAACGAGTACGGCGCATTCGGCAATGATCGCGCCTACATGGACGCGATGGTCGCATTGGTCAAGGAGGCGGGCTTCGATGGCCGGCTGTACACCTGCGATTGGGCGCAGCCGCAGGCGCTCAAGGCCGGCGAAGTCGCGGGCGCGGTGACGGTGGCCAATTTCGGCAGCCGCGCGCACGAGCAGATCCCCGAACTCCGGCGGCTGCGGCCCAGCCAGCCGGCCATGTGCGGCGAGTTCTGGGCGGGCTGGTTCGACGCCTGGGGCGCGAAGCGCAACGGCAGCGACGATCCCGCGCCGGTAGTGGCCGAGGTCAGCTGGATGCTCGCGAACGACACCTCGTTCAATTTCTACATGTTCCATGGCGGGACCTCGTTCGGACTCATGGCCGGGGCCAACGAGTACGAGCAGTACACGCCCACCGTGAGCAGCTACGACTACCGCGCGCCGCTCGACGAGGCCGGCCGACCGACCGCGAAATACCACGCGCTGCGCGAGCTCCTGGCACTGCATCAGCCCGCCGGCACGACGCTGCCCCAGGTGCCGCGGCCCGCGCAGCCGGTAGTGGCGGTGCCGCGTTTCGAGCTGACCGAGTCGGCCTCGTTGTGGGATGATCTGCCCGCGCCGATCGCGGTGCCGCAGCCGGTGCCGATGGAATCCCTCGGCCAGTCCTACGGCATGATCCTCTACCGCACCGACATCGGCGGCCTCGGCGATGGCGACCTGCGCATCGTCGAGCCGCACGACTACGCCAAGATCTATGTCGACGGCCGCCTCGCCGGCACCCTGGATCGCCGCAAGCACGAGACTTCGGTGAAGCTCGTCGGAGTATCCGCTGGACGCGCGCGGCTCGATGTGCTGGTCGATACCACCGGGCGGGTGAATTTCGGCCACAAGCTGCTCGATCGCAAAGGCATCACCGAGCGCGTGGAATACGGCGGCCTGACCCTGATGGGCTGGCAGGCGTTTCCGCTGCCGCTCGATGCCGCGATGCTCGGCCGCTTGCGCTGGCAATCCGGCGATCGCCCGGGACCGGCGTTCCACCGCGGTTGGTTCACGCTCGAGCGCGTCGGCGACACCTTCCTCGACCTGCGCAGCTGGAAACGCGGCGTGGTGTGGGTCAACGGACATTGCCTCAGCCGTTTCTGGTCGATCGGCCCGCAGCAGACCGCCTATCTGCCAGGCGCCTGGCTGCGCGTCGGGCGCAACGAGGTGGTGGTGTTCGACCTCGAGGCTTCCGGACGTCAGCCGCTCGCGGGGCTCGCCGAACCGGTGCTCGACGATGTTCCGCCATCCCCGGCGGACGGAACCCGGTAGACGGCTCGGCTACGGCGCTGACGGTTCCAGCGCGTACCAGTGGCGCGCGTTGCCGCCGTAGAATGCCGCGCGTTCCGCGGCCGGGCGATCGGCCATCGCCGCGCGCGCGGCGTCGAGCCACTGGACCAGGCTGCCGGCGAACGTGCACACCGGCCAGTCGCTGCCGAAGAGGATGCGGCGCGGGCCGAATGCCGCCCGGCATCGTTCGATGACCGGAGCGAGGTCGCCCGCGCTCCACGTCCCGGGGGCGAGCCCTGAGACGATGCCCGAGATCTTGCAGGCGACATGCGGCAGCGCCGCGAGCGCATCGAGGCCGCGCTGCCAGACATCCGCGTCGTGAGCGGGCGGGCGCGCCTGCGCGCAGCCGAACGCCGCCGGATCGGCGTTGCCGCAGTGGTCGAGGACGATGCGCGTACCGGGGACCGATGCGGCCAGCAGCGCGGCGCGCGCGAGCTCGCCCGGCGGCACGTTGAGATCGAAGGCGAGCCCGAGGCTGCCCAGTAGTTCGAGGCTTTCGCGCGCGCGCGGCGAGGTGACCAGATCCGCGGTGTCCGCCGCGGTGCGGGCGATCCAGCGCACCGCGCGGATGCCGGGCAGCGTGGACAGGGCCTTGGCGCCAGCGGCGAAATCCTCGCGCCGCGGATCCAGGCAGGCGACCGCGCCGATGGCTTCGCCGCGGACGCAGCGCGCCGAGAAGTCCTCGGCCTCGCCGCGCCGCTCGTGGCTGGCCACGTCGGCTTCGACGATCATCGCGGCGACGATACCGGTAGCGGCGCAGGCCACGCGGTAAGCCGAGACGGGGCGCTCGGCGAAGCCGGCCCGTCCCGTCGCCCAGGCCATATGGAAGCGGCCTGTGTCCCAGGCGTGCATGTGCGCGTCCAGGATCTCGGGACGGTCGCGTTCGCTCACGGGGTCTCCAAGGCGCGCTGCCGCTCGGGGCCGCGCGGTGGCATGATCACGCGGTCTTATGGATGGCAATGCGATGGCCCTGCCCAGATGGGCGAATAGTATCCTTTGTACCATGCCCGCGGAGACCCTCGACCCGGCGCTGGAGCGCCTCGATCGCTTGCTGACGCGCGGACTGCCGCGCACGGTGCGCGCCAACGCCGCCCGCCCACAGCCGCCGATCGGCAGCACCGTCCATCCGGTCCCGAACCTGCGCCTGATCGTGTGCGTGGAGGGTCCCAAGGAGGAGACCTTCGGCGACGGCCAGGCGCTGGTGCGATGGGTGATGGGGCCGGGCGACGCGCTGGTGGTGCGGCCTGACACCTGGCTCGCGCCGCACTTCCATACCCGGCATCGCCACCTCGGCGTGATCGTCGGTGTCGGCCATGCGCGCGTCACCTGGAACCGCTGCGATGGTCGCGCGGACATCCGCCAACCGCTGACACTCGAGGCCTCGATCCAGGTGCCGATGCCCGAGCACGGCGCGCTCAGGCAGACCGCGGACGCGATCAGCGTGCTTGAGGGCGATCAGGGTGAGGCGGCGCGCTACCTGGTGGCCTCGTTCCTTCACCAGCTACGCGTTGCTGGGGCGCGTCCTCAGGCTCCGGAATCCAAGGGCGATCGCACCTGGCGCCTCGCGCTCGCGTACCTGCACGACAACTGCAACCTGCCGATCGGCCGCGAGCAGGCGGCGAGCAGTCTCGGGCTCAGCCCGAACTACCTGTCGCGGCTGTGTCGCGCCCGGGGCGGCCGCTCCTTCATCGAGGTGCTCACCGAACTGCGCCTCGAGCGCGCGGCGGCGATGCTGCGCACCGTCGACGTGCCGATATCGGCGGTCGCTGCGGGCTGCGGCTTCAGCGACGCCGGCTACTTCATCAGGCGTTTCCGTCGCGGATTCGGCGCTACTCCTGGCGCCTACCGCCGCGAGCACGGCGTCTCCAGCTGAGCGGTAGGCTGGCGAGGCTTCCTGGGAAGCGCATAATATAGCTACAAAAATCCCATTACGGGAGATTCGACCGCTTGTTCACCACCAGCATGGGCGACGCTCGTCGCTGCCGCGATGGAGGGCCGCATGAACGACGAGCAGCGCTTCTTCTTCGACCTCAAGGGCTGGCTGATGCTGCCGGGAGTGCTGTCCACGGCGGAGACGGCGGCGGTGCGCAGCCATGCGCTCTCCGGCGGTTCGCCCTTCGCCGGACCGGCGCAGGAGCTGCTCGATCACCCGGCGATCGTCGACGTGCTGAAGGACGTGCTCTCCGACCAGGGCGTCGATCCGGACGGCCACGCCTTCCGCTGCGAGAGCTCGTTCACCAGCATCCGAACGGTGGGCTGGAAAGGGGGCGCGAGCATCCCGCATGTCGTGCTGCCGGCACGGCGTGGCGGGCCGATGACCTATCACTGCCGCAACGGCCGCATCTATTCGGGCCTGACGCGGGTGGTGTGGGAGCTGAATCCGGTGCGCGCCGGCATGGGTGGGACGCAGTTCCTCTCCGGGACGCACAAGGCCGACTTCCCGTTCCCCGCGAGCGTGCGCGAGCAGGACAATATCCATCTCGAATCGTATTCATGCCCCGCGGGCTCGGCCTTCATCTTTTCCGAATCGCTGCTGCACGCGGCCACGCAATGGCGCGATCCCGAGCACGACCGCGTCGCCATCTTCAGCGCCTACAATTCCCTGTGGGCGCAATGGCACCGCTTGAACCTCGATCCGGCGCTGATCGATGCCATGCCGCCCATGCGCCAGAGCCTGTTCCGCGGGGTATGGGCCCACGATTTCCGCGAGGGGCCCGAGCGTGGGCCGAACCGCGCGTACGCAGCCGACAACCGCGCGATCTGATCGGCCCGCCGCCTCGTCGCCATCAGACCGGCATCGACCACACCAGCGCCAGGGTCAGCACCAGCAGCAGCAGGGCTACCAGCAGGCGGATGGCCAGGGTCGATGGGATCGGGTCGCTCGGGTACATGTGCCTCCAGGATGGTCGTTCTTGGGATCGGACGGGATGGGATGCGCGGGACGCAGCGGTGCTCCGACCTGTCACCGGTCGGCGCGGCCAGCCTTGGCGGTCACCGCTGAGGCGAAGGCGACGGAGGCCCTGACTTCTGCGTCGCGTGCGCCATTGGCGCGGGCCTGATCGATGTAGACCACGTCCACCCGCTCGCCCTCGTACACGCCGAGCGCGCCGGGAAGCGGCTCGTCGAGCGCCAGCGCCGTGCTCACGGAACCCTCGAAGATTCCGCTGGCGGCGGCGGTCTCCTCGAGCACCGCGATCTGTTGTCCGCCGTGACCGTCCTTCACCGTGACCATCACCTTGTCGCGCGCCGCGGGGTCGAGGTTCATGTCGCCATCAGTGACGGTGATGCGCACCGGCTCGCCGACCACGGCTGTCGTCTTGCTGGGATCGGTGCCGTCGCCAATGGTGAGCTTGGCGTCGGAACCGGCGAGCAGGAGATCGCCCCAGGTGTCGGGTTGCGACTGGGTGCTGACCTTCTTGCCAGCGGACCAGTACCAGCAGGTCTGGGTCTTGGTGGTGATGTAGGCGTTGAAGCCGAGGATCCTGCCCGGAGCGAGATCGGCGTCAGCGATCGACGCGGCGGGGATGCGTGCCTCGAGCGTCCAACCGGCGGGGGTCATGGTGGCCCAGCGTTCGAGCTTGTCGGCGCGCACCGCCGTGGGCGTGTAGCTGCCGTCCTTGAGCATCACCGATTCGCCGCCGGTGAGATCTGGATCGCTGGCTGATCCCTGCGGCCAGATCCAGAACTGCTGGCCCGAGTGGCGGGCGCGGTGGTTCTCCTTGGTGTTGTAGGCATCGATCCAGATTTCGGCGACATCGGCGTCCCAGAAGTTGCTCGCCTCGGACTTGCCGAGCTGGTGGTCGGGGTCGGCGATGGTGAAGAGCAGGAACACGCCGGCGCTGGACCACGCCACGCGCATGCTTTGCGGTGACTTGTCCTCGGCACCTTCGGGAGTCAGTGCGACCGCGGGAATGCCCTGCCATTTGCCGAGATCGCCGTCAACCTTGAAATTCCCCTCGACAGCGGGGACCGAGATGAAGGCGATGCTCTTGAACGTCGGTTTGTAGGGTTCCGCGTTGACCAGCGCCAACGAGCCGGCCGACGGCTCGGGTGAGCCGACCACGCGCGCAGGCACGGGGCGGCCAGAGATGGCTTCGGCGTGCGCGGTCTCGCCCTGCGCGCCCTGCTGGGCCCAGTGCTCGCCTTGGACGGTCTCGCGTCCAGCGATCTTCCCGGAGATATCCTTGTAGGCCTGCTCATCGCGGTGGCCGCCGCCGCGCGCGACCGCGCCTTGTCGTAGGCCGCCGATGCCGGTGCCGCCGCCAGCGGAACCCATGCGCCCATTCTTCATGCTGCGCGCGACGGCAGCCACGCGATCGTGCATGTCCGCGAGCGCCGCCGCCGCGCCAGCGCCTTTCCCGTCCTTGCCGCCGGCGCGCGCGACCATGCGGGCATCCTCGCGCGCGTTGCCAGCGACCGCGCCGACGCCGGAGGCGGCATGCGATCCGATCGCGCCGATGCCGGCGGCGAGCGCTTGATCGAGTGCTGCTTTTTGTCCAGAGGCTGGTTTGGACTGGGGCTTGTCTCCTCCCGCCGAGGCGGACCTCGCCTTGCCGCCGCCCGATCTGCCGCCCTGCGCTCCCGCGGCGCCTTCGGCGCTCTGGGCGTCCTTGGTTCCGGCCGCTCCGGGTGCGCCATCCGCTGTGGCGGCCGATGCCGCGGCAGCGCCGGCGTCTCCGGCCGGCTTGTGAGCGGCTTCGTCGAGACGCGCCTGGACGCCATCGCCGACCTTGGCCAGCGCGGGCACGCTCTTCTCGAGGCGCTTGGCCGCTTCATGCGCGATCTCGCCAGCGAAGGCGTCGTCGCCGAGGCCGTCGTCCGCGAGCTCCTTGGCGAATGCCGTCTTCAGCTCCTTTTCCAGGCGCGGCAGCGTGGTCGCTGCGAGGTCGTCGGCGAAGGCCTTCTCGACTCCCGCGCGCAAGCCAGCTTCCGCGCTGCGCAGCGCTGCGGCGGCGGCCGCCGCGCGGTCCGCGCCCGCGTCCCCCGCCACCGCGTCGCGCGCCTTCTGCGCTTCCTTGACGAAGGCCGTGCTGGAATCGGCCGCGGCTGCCGCAGCGGCCGCGGCGTCGCCGGATGTATTCTGTGCCGAGTGGGCCGCGGCCCCGGCCCGCGCGACGGCGGCATGCGCCTGGCTCAGCGCCGCTTCGGCGGCGCCGACGGCCTTCTCTGCAGATGAACCGAGGGCCGCAGCTGCGGACTCGGCCTTCAGCATCGCCGCATCGGCCGCGGCGAGATCCTGCTCGGCTTGAGCGGCCTTGTCGCCGCCGCCCTTGATCGCCTCGGCCGCCGCCGAGCCCTTGGTGATCGCCTCCCGCAACTGCGCAGTGGCCTCGTCGCGGGCTTTTGCCGCGCCTTCGCGTTGCTGTTGGATCAAGGCCGCTGCCTCGTCCTTCATCTTCGCCGCGACGGTGGCGTCGATCTCGGAACGCATCCAGGCCGCGAGATCGGGCGCGACTTGGGAGTCGACGTTGTCGAGGAACTGATCGGCGAGCTCGCGCGCGCCGCCGGCGGTCAGTTCGTGGTCGAGCTCGGCGACCATGTCGCGCCGCAGCTCGGTCTCGAGGTTGCGCAGGTTCTGCTCGGGGGTCTCGGGATCGCCGAGCGCCTCGGCGAGTTGGCTGGCCTGCTTGGCGGTCTTGTCCTCGACGCGGGTGAAGAGCTCGTCGCGGCTCTTCTCGGGCAGGCCGCTCACCAGCTTTCCGAGATCCTTGCGCATCTCCTCACGCACCTCGTTCCTGGTCTTGGCGATGCGGCTCTCTCGAGCGTGCTCCTTGGACTTCACCTCCTCGGCGCGGAAATGCTCGGCGAGTCGCTGCTGTTCGGCCGCGCGGGCGTGCTCGGCATGGTGCGCCAGCCACGAGGGCAATCCCCAGATCGCCGCCGCGCCGACATGCGCGAAGATCGAATAGGCGACGAACCGTCGCAGGATCGCCGAGCTCCTCATAGAGCTCCATGGCTGCGCCGGCTTCACCGGGATCCCGCGACGCGGCTGAAACGAGGCGGTCGGAGCTGTCGCAGCTGTCGCAGAGGACGCATCCGTCCGTGAGGAGGAAGAGTCGGTCGCGGCGGAAGCGGGGGCGTTGTCCATCGGAATCCTCGGGCTGGGTGGAACATGGCCGGACATCCGGCCCGGGGCGTCATTTGGGCGCGGCGCCCGGCTCGACCTGGAAGGAGACCTGGCTGACACCCGCGGTGCGTACCGCGTCCCACACCTGCACCACGCGCTCGTAGGTGGCCTTGCCATCGCCGTTGATCACCACCGTGGCGTCGCTGTTGGCGCGCTCGCGCTCGGCGCGGTACTCCTTCAGTTCGGCGACCAGTTCGGCGAGGTGATCGTAGCTCTTCTCGGCCCCGCCGCTCTGGTCGCGCATGACCTTGCCATCGGCGGCGATGGTGATGCGTACCGAGTCCTCGAGCCGGATGGTCTGCGTCGACGACGCGTGCGGCAGGTCGACCTGGAAGCCTTCCTTGAGCGCTGGCGCGGTGATCATGAAGATGATCAGCAGCACCAGCATCACATCGACCATGGGCGTGACGTTGATCTCGGCCATGACCCGGCGCTTGGTACCGCGCGTGCTGCCTGTGTTCATCGCCATGGGAGCCTCACGCCGACTTGGCTAGGGGTTGACTGGTCTGGGCAGACGACCCCGGCTCGTTCATCGCGCCGTTGGCGCGCAGCAGGCGGGCGAGGTCCTCCTCGAAGCACTGCGCTTCCTCCTGCTCCTCGTCGATGCGCCCAACGAACCAGTTGTACGCCATCACTGCGGGGATCGCGACCGCCAGACCGGCGGCGGTGGCTATCAGCGCCGCAGCGATGGGCGGGCCGAGCGCCTGCAGGCTCGCGCTCTTGGCCGCGCCGAGCGTCTGAAAGGTGGCGAGGATGCCCCACACCGTGCCGAACAGGCCGATGAACGGCGAAGCGCTGCCGGCGGATGCGAGCACGTTGAGATGCTTGCTCAGGCGGGTGAACTCGGCGCGACGGGCGTGGTCCATGGCCAGTCGTACGCGTTCGGCGAGCTGGCGCGGGCTGCGCAGCGGGAACTCGCCGTTCGGCACCGGCATCATCGACTTGGCGTCTTCGCGCGCATCCTGGCGCGAGGCGATGGCGGCGGTGAATATGGCGTACAAGGGCGCCGGCCCGGCCTCGTCCTTGCGGCCCTCCTCGGCGACCTGGCCGGTATGGTCGTAGGTCTCGAAGGCTACGCGGAAATGCTCATTGTTCGCCCGCGCCCGGCGCAGCAGCGCGATCTTCATGATGATCACCGCCCAACTGATGACGGACATCGCCAGCAGGATGAGCAGGACGCCGAGTTCGAGCCAGCTCGCGGACATCACCGCGTCGCTCATCAAGCCCCAGAAGGAAATCGCCATGGTAGGCCTTTCGGGAATGCGGGTGGGAAAATGCCAGGTATGATCGTCGATGCGCGGGATGCGCGGGCCTCAGGAGCCCTGCATGACGTGGAGGCCGAGGAGGAACATCGAACCGCCGATGACGCGCATCAGCAGGGGGCGTCGCTCGTTCCAGGCGCCGACGCACGACATTCCGGCCACCAGCGAGCCGGCGGCCAGGTAGAGCGCGCTGAGCGGGAAGAGCGCGCCAGCCACTCCGGTCGCGATTGACAGCGTCAAGCCCATGAACGACAGGGCGATGGCGGCGGCGATGACGTCGAGCGGCCGGGCCGAGCTCAGGACGCGGCGGTCGACCACGGTTGCGACCGCAAACGCGGCGATGGCGACTCCCGAGGCCGCGTCGATGCTGCCGGGCAGGATCGGGAACATGATGGCGACCGCTCCGACGCTCGCCGCCAGGAGCGCGATCGCGGACGCGGCCTCGGCAGTGGCATACGTCGCAGGCGCTGGCGTCGGCATGCCTGGAAGCCGCTCGATGATCGCCAGGTCGGCGGCGCGCGGTGCCTCGCTCGCGGACAGCGGCACAAGATCGGAGCGGAGGACGATCGAGGCGGTCAGCGGCGTGGGAGTGGTGGCCTCGACGCGCGCCGCCTCGAGCGGGGCGCGTCGCCGTGCCGCGCCTCCCGGTGGGGTGAGGGTCACGGTGCCCTCGGCCCGATCCTGAAAGGCATCTGACCAGCCGCTATCTGCGCGTTGGTGGCTCATGCCGTTCCTCCCGTGCATGCGGTGTGACATCTGTATATCATAACTGATATACATCATTGCTGTGACGTGCGTTGACCGCCTCGCGGCGACCGGGTGTCTGCGTCACCGGCCGGGAGCATGTCTTCGATAGTCTAGTCAACTACCTGAGATAACTAGACTTATGATTTATTTGGCATGAACCCCTTCGCCCGCCGTGGTCGGGGGATCCAGGGATCATGTCGAGCTATCATCCGCGCGGCGGCGGATGCGGGGCGTCAGCGTCGAGCGCCCTTCCGCCGCGCCGGGGTCTTCCTCGCCACCGCCTTCCGGAGGCGCTTCGGCTTCGGCGCCGAGCCACCAACCGCTTTCGCCGAGCGTGCCGCCGACCCCGATCGGGCGCCGAGAGGGCGTTCGAGAGAATCGCAGGCGACGCAGCTCCAACGCGAACCGCGGCGGAGCAGCCGCCACGAGGCGATGCCGCGCGCGGCCACCGTGCCGAGCGCGAGCGCCGCGCCGAACAACGTCAGCGACGCCTTCGCGGGCTTCCCCGAGGTCTCGAGCACGCGCAGCACCAGGCCATCGCCTTCGCGCGCCGGTTTCAGCGCGAGCAGCGCCAGTCCGCGCGGGCGCAGCTCGGCGAATGATCCCGAGGTCTCGAGATCGGCCGAACGCGCGGTCCGCGCCGGCACGTGCTGCACCCGCGGCGGCTGCGCGAGCTCATCGGCCAGACGAGGCAGGTCGTCGTCGGCCGGCGCGATGAGCAGCCGGCACATGAGCTCTCCGCAGTCCACCGAGGGCACCCACGGCACCGCGTCGGGCGCGGTGGACACGTCGTCGGCGTAGCGCGAGGCGCGCACCACTGTCGCGCTGAACACCTGGTTCCAAACCCCGAAGCTCGACAGCGCGTCGCTGACGAAGCCGAAGCTGCGGCCAGGTCCGCTGACCTTCGCCCAGCGCAGGCCCGGCACCTCGCCCACGGCGCCGCGCGTCGCGCTGCCGCCAGGTACCTGGTATTCCGCGGACTCGGCTCCGGGCATGGTCAGGCGCAGGCGCGCGCTGCGCTCGGCCCAGAACACGCGCACGCCGATGTCCACCGCGGCGCGGCCGCGGTACAGCATGATGGACAGGTCGATGCGCGAGGACGCTCCAGCGAGGCGCACCCACAGACACGCGCGCTCGGGGCCGCGCTCGCGCAGTTCCACGGCGGCTACCGTCCATTGCTCGCGCACACTGGTGAGCTCTACCGATGCCGGCTCCTCGCCCATGCCGCCCCATGAACCCCAGGGGTCGTCGACCACGACGGCGCCCAATCCGGGCTCTCCGAACACGGGTTTGCCGTCCTTCGAGATCGACACGCCCTTGGCGCCCTTTGCGGCGCTGACGCGGTAGACACCGTTGTCGATGGTGGTGGCGTCGGGCGCGGAAACCGGATCGGGAAGCGTCGGATTCTTCGCGCCTTCCACCCAGCCCATGGTCATCACCTGCCAGCCGAGCGCGGGCAGGCGCACAGGCACCACCACGCGCTTGCGCCAAGCGAGGTTCACCATCGAGCGGTGCTCGGTCGAGACCACCTGGTGCGCCACCACCGTACCATCGGCGCTGCGCACTTCGACCGGGAGCTGGTCGACCTTGTCGGAGTACGGCCAGATCGGGCGGTAATCGAGACTGCCCTCGAGCTCGATGTGTCCGACGAACGGTCGCGGCTGCGGATTCCACACCAGGAAGGGGATCGCGCTGGGGTGGTCGCCGGTGACCGACGGCACATCGATGTCGATGCGCGAGGCCAGGACGTTCATCGACGCGAGGTCGAGGCGCTGGCAGCGGTGGGTGACCGCGCCGAGCCAGGCGAGCTGATCGTCGTAGGCGCGTTCGATGGACGAACCAGGCAGGATGTCGTGGAACGAGCCGAACAGCACGCCCTCCCATTCGGCGTCGAGATCCGCGGGTTTGGCCGCGATCCTGGTCGAGGCGAGGGCGTCGAGCGTCTCGCTCGCCTGCAGCAGCGCTTCGGCGCGTCGGAACGGCCATTTGAACTTGGCGACGGAAGCGTAACAGCCGCGCAGGCAGAAATTCAGCTCGCCACGGTGCACGGGCAACTCGATGCGCTGTTTGCGCGCGTCGTCGGCGACCGCCGCGAGCAAGCGATGCAGGCCCGAATGCACGACCTCGACCTCGGGGTGGCGTCGCTGCCAATCGCGGATCTCGTCGAGATGGCGCCGGCTCGCGCCGCCGCCATGGTTGCCGAGGCCATAGAAGAAGCCGACCTGGGTCAGCGGCTGCTTGGAGGCCGCCTCGAGCAGGCGGTCGAGCTTCGGCCCGACCTCATGGCGCTCGCTGCCGTACCATCCGGACATCGGTCGGTAGGACAGCACGCGCGAGCCTCCGCAGCCCTCCCACCAGAACGCCGGCAGGGGCAACGGCACGACGCGCTCGTCGGGGCGGGTGAAGGCGAAGCCGGTGATGCCCGCGCCGGCCATCACGTCGGGAAGCCCCGCGGCGTGGCCGAAGGAATCCGCCGCCCATGCGACCCGCACCGGCTTGCCGAAGCGCTTGGCGAGGTAGTCCTGGCCGTGCAGGTACTGGCGCACGAAGGTTTCGGTCGATGGCAGGTTGGTGTCGGCCTGGATCCAGGTGCCGCCGACCACGTCCCATCGGCCTTGCGCCACACGCTTTTCGATGCGGCGGAACATCTTCGGATCATGCTCCTCGATATGGCGGTAGATGGCCGCCTCGCCGCGCACGAAGGTGAACTCTGGATACTCATCCATCAGATCGAGCATCGCCTTGCAGGTGGCGATGCCTTCGTTCATGCCTTCCCGCCAGTCCCACAGCCAGACCGGATCCAGATGGGCGTTGGCGATCAGATGGAAGGTCAACCGGGTCATGCGGACTCCTGCGCGGGCGCGCGTCATCGGACGAAGGGGCTCGTGTCGGGGCTACGGTCGTGGCACGATGACGAAACCCACGCCGCGGCGCTGGGCTCCGGCATCGATCTCAGGCGGTGGTGGTGATCTGGCGTGGCGCAGCGATGCTGGACTTCTCGACCAGACGCGCTGGAAACAGCATCTCGCGCTCGGTCGAAACCGTTCGCCCGAGGATGATCTCGAAGGCCAGTCGCACTTCCTCGCGCCAGTCCCACTCGAGGGACGTCAGCGGCGGAATGAAATAATCCTCGTCGCCCGACTGGCTGCAGGGCGAGACCATGCTGATGTCGTCCGGGCAGCGCAGACCGCGTTCGCTCAGGGCGCGCATCGCGCCGGCTGGGCCGGCTGCGGAGTCGAAGTACACGCCAGTGGCGTCGCTAGTGTCCAGCAGCTGGCAGGTGAGGCGGTAGCCGGCCTCGCGGCTGTTTTCCCAGGCCCTGATGCCGCGGCCGATGCAGGTGAGATCGGTGGCGCGCAGCCCATTCGCGCGCAAGGCGCCGAGCATGCCCTTGAGCACGAGCGGATTGGGGCTCGGCTCGTTCTGGACCCACGCCAGCTTGCGATGACCCTTCGCCAGCAGGGTCTCGGCGGCGAGCTTGCCCTGCTGTTCCGAATCGACGTTCATGCAGTAGAGGTTCTTGCGGTTCCCGAGGGGACCGTGAGTCGACAACAGCACCAGCGGGCAGCCCAGCGAATCGAGCCGGCCGAGGGTCTCGTCGTTGAGCGAATCGGGAATCGGCAGCATGAGCGCGCCGCGCAGGTTGTCCGCCTGCCGGGCATAGGCCAAGGCGCGGTCGTAGGTGCTGTCCTGGTTCAATTTGAATTCGAGCAGGCGCAGGCGGTTCTTCACCGCGAACTCCTCGACGTAGCGCACATGCTGCCAGAAGTGGAACGAGAAGTAGTTGGGATAGATGACCGCGACGCTGCCGAGGTTTCCCTGGTCGTCGTGCTCGTTCGCGACCGACCGCTCCTTGCTCGCGAGGAAGGTGCCGAGCCGCGGGCGGCGCACCACGTAGCCTTCCCACTGCAGTTCGCGCATGACCCGGTTGATGGTCAGGAAGGCGACGTTGAATTCCTTCGCGAACTCACGATCGGACGGCAGCTTGCCGTCGATGGCCATGGTCTGGAGCCGCCGGATGAGCAACTCCTTGATCTTGGTTCGGGTCTTGGTGGCCATGCTCGCTTCCGATGGAGGTGACGACGATCGGGACCGGTCGGAGTATATCAGCTACATCAGTACTGATGTATAGCAGAGTCCGCGTGTCAAGCCAGCCCCCCGTATCGCAGGGGTTTAGATATCCCCGCGCACGTGCGGCCTAGGGGGCAGGAGGAGGTGCCGGAGCCGGAGCCGGAGCCAGCACCGCGAGGCGCCAGATGCAGAAACGCTCCATCAGCGGATCGCCGAGCCCGTTCACCGCGTCGACGCCGCGTTGGTCCATGGGCAGCGCGAGGTAGGCACGGTAATCGGCCAGCGCCGCTTCGGTCTCGTTTGCCAGATCGTGGCGAAGGGCATGGCCGAGGAGCAGCGTGCCCTTCGCATCCGGAAGGAACGGCTGCTTCAGGTATTCCTCGTCGGACGCCTCGCCAGCGACCAGTCGCGCGAAATACCACGGGCGTTGGTGATGCTCGTAGCGGCCAGACTTGACCACAGCGGCCAGCGCGGGCGCGACGTCGGTCAGCTTGCCGGAATCGAGCGCGGGCAGGACCACGTAGTGTTCGAACCAGCCGTGCGGAAAGGAGAGCGACAAGGGCACTCTCGCGGCATCCTGCGCCCGACGATGCGCGAGTTCGAGATCGCCGGCGATCGCCGCATCGAGCGCGGCACCGGTGGTCGCCACGTGCCTGGCCTGCAGCTCGCGGGCGAGCGGTACCGCCTCGGCGCCTCGGCCGAGATACACCAGAACGCGCGCGCGATCGTCGTCGCTCCAGGAATCCTTCGGATGTCCCTCGGCATAGGCGAGCGCGGCTTCGCGCTTGCCCAGTTGCATCAGGGCGATCGCGCGTTCTCCGTTCTCCACCGAGAAGTTCGGGAGCGGGTTTGGCAACTCGAACGCCTCCTGGGCGCGCCCGGTCATCACCAGGAGTTTCGGATCGGTGCCGAATTCACTGGCGTACTCCTCGAAGCGACCGGTGCTCAGCAGCAATTCCTTGCGCATCCAGTCGTACTGCCGCGAGGCAGGGAGTGCGAGATCGTATTCGCCTCGCTCGATCTGCGCGGTGCACGGAGATAGGGGGTAATCCGCGAAATTCTTGTTCATCTCCTCGTAGCGGTCGAGGGCCAGCAGGGCCCATGGACCGACCTGGGGATCCTGCCCGAAACGCTTCGCCGCCTCATCCCAGCGGCCGAGCCGATCCAGGATGTTGAAGGTGGAGGTGACGGAGTCCTCTTCTGCCGGGAAATGCCCGTCCTCGAGTTGGAGGAGCGGCAGCAGGGATTCGGGCGGATCGAAATTGAGATCCTTGACCCAGGAACGCCAATGACTGCGTAGGTCGGAACGCAATTCGGGGTGATGCTCGTAAGCGTCCGAGAAGCTGTTCGCCAGCTCGGTGAACGTGCGCGTGTCGAAGAGGTGATCCATGTCGTGGATCTGCACCTGCAGCTTGAGCGCCGGGTCGCGGACGCCCTCCCAGCTCGCGCGGGCCTGGCTCCACCGTCCTTGCACGAGCTGGCAGAGGCCGATGCGAAACAGTGCCGCGTCGGCGAGCTCGGTGCCGCCGTGCGAATCGATCACTCGCTGGTAGTGCGTCATCGCGGCATCGAAGAGCCCCATCTGGTAGAGACTGTCGCCGATCGCGAGCACCGAGATCTTCTGTGGCACACCGCGGTTGTAGATCCTCACGTTGTCGAAAAGTTTGCCGGGGTAATAGCCGTAGAGCGCGAGGTAGCCCGAGGTGAACGGGAACACGTCATCGTAGCTGCAGAGCGTCTGGCCATCGACCTGCAGCTCCATGTGCAGCCCGTCGATGACGACGCGGATGTGGTAGGACTGGCCGGGGACCAGGTGCAGGCGCTTGAGCGAGAGTTGGCGCGCGTCTTTCGGTTCGAGTATCATCGCCACGATGTTGTCGCGGGCGCCGGTCTGCAGGAAGTAGGTGCGACCGTTGAATTTCGGCCCCGCCGTCTCGAAGACGTTGCCTTCGCACCACACCGCCGAGAGATCGCACGGCCTGGTGTCGAGCGGCATCACGCCGTCGAACTCCATGGCGACGCTGCCGCTGAGGCGCTTGTTGTAGACCAGGAACGACGCGCGTTCGCCCTTGGTCACCAATTTACCGTCCTGAGTGGCGAAGGTCCCCGGATCCATCGGCGTCCAACGTGATTGCCAGGAATCGTCGCTGAATGTTTCGGTGACGATCGGCGCGCCCCATTCCGCGAGCTCCTTGAGCCGCTCCGCGTGCAGATACAGCGAGAAGCCGATCGCCATGCCCGCGATGATCGCCGCCGGCCAGATGATCTTGGCGTTGCGGCGGTGCCAGCGCCGCAACCTGACGCCGATGGAATCCCGGTAGGCGCTGACCGCCAGCCCGGCCTGCCAATCCTTGAGGTCGGCGATGAATTCCTTGGCGCTGGAATAGCGGTTTTCTGGGGACGGAGCCATCGCCTTGAGCGCGATGCCGAGCAGCTGCGCCGGGATCTTCTCCTGCTCCTCCTCGGTCGGCGGCTGGATCTCGCCGTCGCGCTTCATCTCCCAGAAGCGGTCGGGATCGTCATCCCACACTGGCAACCTGAGCGTCAGCGCATGGAAGAAGGTCGCGCCGAGGCAGTACACGTCGCTGCGCGCGTCGACATGGTCGCGCCTGGCCTGCTCGGGGCTCATGTAGAGGGGAGTGCCGTAGATGCGGTTGGTCACCGTGCCGTCGAGTCCGGCACGCACCGCGCTGCCCCAATCGAGCAGCAACACCTCGCCGAATTCACCGACCATGATGTTGTCTGGCTTGACGTCCTGATGGACGACGCCTTGGTGGTGGGCGTAGGCGAGCGCGTTGCCCACGCCGATCATGATGCCGACGAGCGCATTGAAGTTGCCGACAACGGCGTGGCGGAAATCCAGGGTGGATTTCTCGAGGATGCTGCCCAGCGATTCGCCGGCAATCCTGCTCATGCTGAAGTAGGGCTGGCCATCGTGGGTGACGTCGAACTCGTGGACCGGCAGGACGTTCGGGTGCGACAACGAGGCGGTGAGTCGAGCTTCGTTGACGAACGCCTTGAGTTCGTCCTCGTTGTCGACCAGCGTGCGCCGCAGCACCTTGACCGCCACCAGGCGCTCGAGGTTGCGATCGAACACCGAGTAGACTTCGCCGGTGGTGCCGACGCCCAGGGCTTCATCGATGCGGAAGCGTTGGCCGCCGACCGTGGTGCTGCCGACCCGGCGCAGGCGAACGGTGGCGCTGGAACCGTTCAGCTGGGGCTGGTCGGTGGAGGGCTGTGCGTTGTTCGCTTCCTCGTCCGCCTCGCGCACGCCGGCGGCGGAGAAGGACTTCGCGGCGACCGTGCGGCGGTACTTCTTCTTCAGCTCGGCTGCCGGATCGCTCATGCGCGCGTGACCATGGTGGGACGATAGCCGGTGGATGTCTCTGGTCCATTTGCCCGACAAGAAAGACAGGGTCGCTGGCACTGGTGCGTGTGCCTCTGTCCGGGCTGCGTCCCCCCGCCTGACCGGGTTGCCGGACGCGAATGCCATTGCGCATCGACGGCGTCCACCGGCCGAGGAAGCCCAGCCAGGTTGATGCTGGATTGTGGTGCGCTCGCACCGTGGGCGTGAGTCCGGGCGGGTAGCACGCCGACGCCGGTAAGCGCACAAACCGCGATGGAAATCGCTTGAGGAGCTTCCGTATACTTGATATGCATCAGTATTGATATACATAACCGTAGTTCCATGGGAAGCCCTCGGGTTCCAGGAGCATCCCGGAGCCACTCATGCACCCGGTCCAGCATCGAGATGTGCTTCCCGATCGCGACCTCGCGCGGCTTCCCGCGTCCGGGCGACGTACCACGGCGGGCCTGATGTGCAGGCTCACGAGGTGCTTGAGCGCGTGCGTGCTGGTGCACCCAGCGGAAGTGCTGATCGCTTCCGCGCCCCCCGCCTCGAGCGAGTCGCCATCCGAACCCGCATGGGCTTCTCCATCAGGCGACTCTGGTGGCGCCGGATCTCGGATGGAGCACCTGCTGGCGGCGCTGGCGTCGATAGCCACGCCTGCATTCGATGCCTGGTTCGATGCGTGGTTCGATGCGAGGTATGTTGCAGGGAAGGGCGGGTAAATCGACATCATGCGGTTGGCTCCGACGAGGTTCGAGTGCGATATGCGCGTGGACGAGATCGTTTTCACCCACGAATGAATTCGCCGGCGAGCCTGGAGGCGACCGATGCAGCACCCGATGAAACAAGCGATGAAACAATCGGTGATGCATCAACTCAAGCATCCGATGCAGCATCCGATGCGTCACCAACCGCCAATGAGTCGGGAAGTGGATGCTTCCCCTGCTCCAGGCGGAATGCCATACTCCGCCAGTGAGGAGTCGTCGACCTCAGCCCCTGTATCCGGTCGCTTGCCGCCGGACCAGCCGAACGACGCCGCCCCGGTCGAAGGCGGTAGGCGACGAGCCGAAGCGGACCTCCGGAGACGAGCGTCGATCCTCATGACCACCGTCCGCTGCCCTCACTGCGACGCCGGATATCCGCTGAAGGCGATCTGGATCGGGCGGCCGCTCAGGTGTGCTCGCTGCGACAAGCTCTTCCGCGTGCGCGCGGACGGCGGCGTCGCCGACATGCCGGACGATCCGGCGTCGAGCGCGCAGACCGCGACCGGCGGCCACGCGGTCCTGCGCGACCCGCTGAAGCCGGCGACGGCCGCCTTCCTCAAGCCGGTGGCCGCCCAGTCCCCGCGCACTGTTCCATCCGTGACGCCATCCACGGTTCCCTCTAAGGCTCCTTCCGCAGCTCCACTCGCAGGAAGCCCACCCGTCCCGGCGTCGCCCGCAGCTGCGCCGCGCTCCGCGCTCGGCAAGCACAAGCTCACCGCAGAGCAGGAGGAGGCGCGCCGCGAGATGTCGCGTGCCTTGGCCGAGGTAACGACGCGCGCCGAGGAGGCCGTGAAGGCCGCGCCCTCGAATTCGGCGCCTGAGGGGGCGGCCAAGCAGACGGGCAAGCAAGCGAAGAAGAAGCCGCGCCGATCGGGCGACATCCTGGTGGTCGGCGAGGGCGAGCGCGACCACCGCAATCTCGTGAGCTGGCTGATCGGTAGCGCGGTGGTCGTGGGGCTCGTGGTCGCCTGCGTGCTGCTGGCGGGTCACCATGGCGCGGCGCGCGAGGCGCTGCGCGCGTACACCGTGGATGTCAGCGGGCTGGAAGCGCACACCCCGCTGCGGCTCAAGCGCATCCAGGATCGCGCCTGGCTGCCGGGAGCACGCGCCCTGCTATCGCTCGGCTCGGTGTCGTTCGAATCGACCAAGCACCTGAAGACCGCAGCCGCGAAGCCAGCGCTCGCCATCCTGTCCGGACACGTCTACCTGCTCGCATGCGACGCGTGGGTGCCCGCCGATGCGGAGCAGGCAGCGGCCTCCGCATGGAGGGACAAGAAGAACCGCGCCGACAACCTCGCCGCCCTGGCGAGCGCCGGCATCGCCGTGATCACGCGGGGCGACCTCGCCAAGCGGCTGGACGAATCCGGCGTCGACAAGGAAGCGGCGGAGATGCTCATGGGGTTGCTGCCGCACGAGGAACGACTCGGTCAGGACGCCGCCCAGCGCATCGGTCTGGGAGAGGTACCCGACGAGATCCAGGTGATCGGCTTCAGCGGAAGCGATGGCATCGGGTTGGTGCCGAGCGACCACGGCTACTCCTATCCGGTGGTCCGCTACGAGGGCAGGCTGCTGCGCTTCGAGGACAAGGATTGGCCGCGCTCCTGGCGGGTGCTCGATCTGCGCTACCTCGACGGCGTTGGCGATAACGGCAAGGCTCCGGGAAGATGACTCGACCGACGCGCAGCGCCGGCGCAGGCAAGTCCGACGCAAGCTAGTCCGGCACAGGCTATTGCTGCTGGGCGAAACCGATCGGGAGCGTCAGCGTGCGCGCATGGTCGCTGCGGTCAGCGAACACGTGGGCGAGCGCGGTGTCGATGTTCACCGGGATCTTCTCGCCAGGCTTGCAGCGATGGTGGCTGTTGCACTTCATCACCACCGGTTCGGAGCTGCCCGGCATGCGCAGGTAGACGTACTGGTGATCGCCCATGTTCTCGATGACGGCGACCTCGGCCTCGATGCGCGTCGCGGTCTGAGCGGTGGGCGTGAAGGCGCCATGGCTGAGGTGTTCGGGGCGCACGCCGATGACCGTGTCCATGCCGGCCATAGCCGGCAGCGACTCCTGGTGCGCTGCGTGCAGCCGCAGCGCGGGTCCCTGGTCGATAGCGAAGCGCATGCCGCCCTCCGCCTGCTCGAGGCGGCCGGCGAGGAAGTTCATCACCGGGGTGCCGATGAAGCTGGCGACGAAGCGGTTGAATGGGAAATCGTAGATGGTCGTCGGCGTCGCCACCTGCTGGATCTCGCCCACCGACATGACGGTGATGCGATCGCCCAGGGTCATCGCCTCGATCTGGTCGTGGGTGACGTAGACCATGGTGGTCTGCAGGCGGCTCTGCAGCGACTTGAGCTCGAAGCGCATCTCGGCGCGCAGCTTGGCGTCGAGGTTCGACAACGGCTCGTCGAAGAGGAACACCTTTGGGTGCCTGACGATCGCGCGTCCGAGCGCGACGCGCTGGCGCTGCCCGCCCGAGAGCAGCTTCGGCAGCTTGGGGAGCTGGGCCTCGAGGCCCAGCATCTTCGCGGCCTCGCCGACCTGGGCATCGATCTGTCCGCGCGGCATGCGCCGGAGCTTGAGACCGTACGCCATGTTCTCGTACACGGTCATGTGCGGGTAGAGCGCGTAATTCTGGAAGACCATGGCGATGTCGCGGTCCTTCGGCTCGACGTCGTTGACCACGCGCTCGCCGATGCGGATCTCGCCCGAGGACACGTCCTCGAGGCCGGCGATCATGCGCAACGTGGTGCTCTTGCCGCAGCCCGAGGGGCCGACCAGGACCATGAACTCCTTGTCGCGGATGCGCAGGTCGATGCCTTTGACGGCAGTGTAGCCGTTGTCGTAGCGCTTGACCAGTTTGCCGAGGGTGATGTCCGCCATGTCTCCGCCTAGCCCTTCACGCCGCCGAGCTGGATGCCGCGGACGAAATATTTCTGCCCGAACACGAAGAGGATGAGCATCGGCAGCATCATCACCAGCGATGCCGCCATCAGCAGGCTGTACGCGGTGCTCTGCCCAGATGAGAACTGCTGGAGCGCCACCGGCAGCACGCGCACTTGTTCGTCGGGGGCGACGATCAGCGGCCAGGTGAACGACATCCAGGTGCCGCCGAAGGTGAAGATCGCCAGGGTGATCACCGCGGGCTTGCAGAGCGGCATGATGATGTCCCACCACACGCGCAGTACGCTGGCGCCATCGATGCGCGCGGCCTCTTCGAGTCCCTTCGGCAGGGTCAGCATGTACTGCCGCAGCATGAACGTGCCGTAGGCGCTGGCGGCCGCGGGCAGGATCAGGCCCTTGAAGCTGTTGAGCCAGCCGAGCTTCTGCAGGATCAGGTAGTTGGGGATCATGGTGATCGCGGCAGGAACCATCATGGTGCCGAGATAGGCGAGGAAGACCACGTCGCGGCCCTTCCAGTCCAGACGGCTGAAGGCGAACGCGGCGAGCGACGAGGTGAGGATCTGCAGCAGCACCACCGACACCGAGATGAACAGGCTGTTCCAGGCGAACAGCGTCATCTTGACGTTGGGATCGGTGAGCACGGTCTGGTAGTTCGACCACACGAAGCGCGCGTGGCGGGTGAGCGCGAGCTCGCGGCCGGCGATGGTGCGTGGCGCCGGTTCGTCGCCCACGAACACCATCAGGTCGCTGCGTTCGTCGGCCTTGAGGGCATCGTCCTCGGTGCGGAATACCGGGAAGGCCGGCGTGAAGCGCACCGCCTCGCCCGAGGCGCGGCACAGCACCGCCGCGAGTGTCTTGTCGCGCACCGGCTGCCCGGGCTGGCCCCAGCTGAGGTTCTTGAACTGATAGAATGGGGTCGTCGGCTTGGGATTGCGGTTCGCCACGCTCACGCCGCCGATCGTGACCGGCTCGGCCTTGCCACTGTGCGAGGCCCACTCGTCCGACAGGGCGTGATCGAGCATCAGCGGGATGCAACCGCCGAAGCGGGTCGCCACCAGCTTCTCCCAGGCCGCGTCCGAGCGGTACCTGCCCGGACGCTCGCAGAACCACGCGCGCGCCGTGGCCTCGTTGGCCTGGGCGTCGAAACCGGGAGCGGTGAAGCCGCGTTCGACGACCGCGACCTCGGCGTATTTATCGAACGCGCGCGGGTCGCGGAAGCGCGCCAGGGATCCAAGCTCGGCCGCGCGATCGCCATCGCGCAGGATGTTGCCGAGCTGGGCCGGGATGCCGAGATCGTCGCTGAGGCTCTCGCCGTCGGGCATCGCCGCGCGCTCGCCGCTCGAGCCCTGCTGCACCGGCGTGCCGAGGTGCACGCGGATCTCGTCGCCGCGGATCCACGCCGGATGCTCCGGGGTATCCGGCGCGGCCGCGGCGGCGGCCACCGCCGCGTACACCGGCTTGCCGTCGCGCGTGCGCACGGGCGTGCCCTCGGCGCCGAGGCCGATCGCCTCGGGGATGACGTTGTGCTGGAAGACCTCGCCCTCGCCCTTGAGCGAGGTGCCCACCATCCACAGGAACGGCAGCAGCATGGTGATGCCGACCAGGATCAGCAGCACGTGGCTGGCGAGCGCGGCGGGGCGGGACACTCCTTCGCGGGCCATCTCAGTACCCTCCGGCCTTGGAGCCGAAGCGCCAGTTGAGCGCGGTCATCGCGGCGACCAGTCCGAATAGGGCGAACGAGATCGCCGCCGCGTAGCCGAACTCGAAATCGCCGAAACCCTTGGTGAAGATGTAGTAGCCGACGGTGGTGGTCGAGCCGTCGGGGCCGCCCTGGGTCATCAGGTACGCCATCTCGAATCCGCCCTGCAAGCCACCGATCGTGCCCATGACGATGATGAAGAAGGTGGTCGGCGCGATCATCGGCCAGGTGATGTCCCAGAAGCGCCGCCACCGCGATGCGCCGTCGATCTCGGCGGCCTCGTAGAGTTCCGGCGGAACGCCCGCGATCGCCGCCAGGTAGAGGATCATGTTGCCGCCGCCGACCCCGGCCCAGATGCCCATGAAGATCAGCGCGGGCTTGGCGAGGTAGCATTCGACGCCGCAGACCGTCCACGCCTGGTTCAGCCAGTCGGGCATGTCCGCCATGGTCAGCTGATGGCCGCCATGGCTCGCGCCGACGGCGTTGAGCATCGGCAGGGCGATGGCGTTGATCAGGCCGCCCTCCTTGTTGTACATCACCTTCCAGAGCAGGAACACTGCGACACCGCTGGTGAGGGTGGGCAGGTAGTAGACGGTGCGGTAGGCGATGACCCCGCGTAGCGGCTGGCTCAGCACCACCGCGAGCGCGAGCGAACCCGCCATCGACAGCGGCAGCCCGAGCAGGAACACCGCGGTGTTGAACAGGTAGTACCAGAAGCTGTTGTCGCTGAGCAGCCGGTTGAAGTTGTCGAAGCCGACGAACGACGGCGAGCTGAACGGGTCCCAGCGGAAGAACGCCAGGCCGAGCGTGAACAGCGTCGGGGCGAGGGTGAACACCAGGAACAGCAGCAGGTTCGGGCTGATGAAGGCCAGCCCAGTGCCGAGTTCGCGCCATGGCCGCTTGCGGTCACCCATGTGCGGGCTCCGGCTCGTCGAGCGCGCGTCGCCGGCGCCGCGCGTTCATCACCACGCCGGCGCTCAGCCAGGCCCCGAGCACGAGGACCGCGACCAGGCATGCGATGGTCCGCAGCGACGGCGGCGCGGCGTTGGGGATGCGCGACATCTGCATGCCTTCGGCGGCGAGCGCGTCGAGGCTCGAGCACAGGCGCTTCGCCAGGCCTTCACCCACGGCTTGGGAAGTGCGCATCGAGGATTCGCCGGTGAAGCGCCCGAGCTCGGGAAAGTCGGTAGCCGGCGCGCCCGAGGCGAGGGCATCGGTGGCCAGCTCGGAGCGGCCGATCCACGACGGCAGCGTGCTCCAGGCGATGGTGGCCTTGGCATTGGAGTTGGGCCAGGGCCAGCGCGACAAGGGCAGCTGGCAGCGGATCGCGCCCAGCTCCTGCTCGGGCGAGCGCTTCACCAACTCGTCAGGCACCAGCGGATCCAGTTTGCCCATGTAGTCGACACTCATCGCGTAATCGGCGCCGGCGCCGTCCTCGAGCAGGATCAGGCGGTTGTAGTCGGGATCGGTGGCGATGAAGCGCAGGAAGGCGAAGGCCTGGCGCGGATCGCGCGCGCTGCTGCTGAGGAAGGTCGAGCGCGTCCCCACCTGGATCTGGTAACCACGGTCCGGGTGCTCGCGGTCGCCCCAGTCCCCGTCGCGCTCGTGTGGGCCCTTGCCCTCGCGCTGCCAGCGCGCCCATTCCGCGTACGGCACCCAGCGCGGCATGCGCACCAGCCGCCAATCAAAGGCGACGTTCGCGCGGATCTGGCCCAGGTACCAGCGACCCATGATCAGCATCCCGCAGTTGCCGGCGAGGAACTGGCCGTTGAGTCCGGAGCCGCCGTAGGCGCCGCCGCCGGTCGCCATCTGCTGCTGATCGCTCTGCGACGGCACCGCATGGATGACGTTCTGGAGATCGTACGAGAATTGCAGGGCCTGGGTGATCGCCACGCGATTCGGCCAGATGGTCGGCGTGCTCCCCGCTGCAGTGGCGGAGGTGGCGGCGGTGCTGGTGGTCGCGACGCAGTCGTCCCACGACAGGCCGGCTAGGCCGCGCTGCGCCTTGGTGGCGGCGTCGAGCGCGTCGAATCCGGCCCGGTCCTCGCCGCGCATGCCAGCGCCGATCATCACTGCGATGGCCTCGGTGTTGGGCGGCGTCGCGCCGAAGCTGACGAATCGACCGTCGGCGCCGTGGCGCTGCATGATCTTCGCCAACGCGGCGAAGTCCCACCAGGTCCATCCCACCCAGGGTTCAGGCGGCACCGGGCGTCCAGCGGCGCGCTGCTCCTCTGCGGCGCGCAGGTAGAGCGTGCGGTTGAGATAGCAGAGGTCGTAGAAGATGTTGTTGGGCATCGAGTACCACAGGCGGGCATCGATCGGGTCGTCGACGCCTGGACGGTACGCCGGATTGGGGGCACTGATGGTCTCGACCAGGGCCGGCCAGGTATGGGTCGCCGGGTCGAAATGCGTCTCTTTGAGGTACGGATTCAGCGGCTTGGCGATGCCCTTCGCGGCGTACTGGAACAGATCCTCGGGCCCGTAGGCGTCGATGACCTCGGGCGCGTCGTTGGCCGCGCTGCGGGTGATGACGGCCTGCATCGATGCGGCGCCCGGCACGACCTCGACCTTGATGTGCTGGTCGCGGTGCGCGCGGTTGAAGATGCTCACCTGCTCTTGGCGCGCGGGATTGGGATCGGTGCCCCAGCGCACCAGCGAGAAGCGGCCGTGCTCGCTCGGATCCGGCGGATAGACGCGGAAGACGAAGGCATTGAGCGCCCACCAGCCGCCGAGCAGCGTGGCCAGGATCGCTATCAGCCAGGGGAGCTCGCTGCGTTGGCGCAGGCCGCGGGTCGAGTCGCTCACGGCTGCTCGGGTCTCGAGATCGCGATCATGCTGGAGCACAGGCATAGGGCATGGAGCGGATGGTGGAACCGTTCGTTAAACGCATCCATGTGCCCGTCATGGAACCGATGGCATGGCGATCGATGAGCGACACTGGAGGGGAATCGGAGGGGGTGCTCGAAATGCGGATCGTGTGGTGGGCCGGCTCGGTCATCACCAGCTCACGCCACGTCATCACTTCTTGGGCTTCTTGTCTGCGACCACGTAGGTGATGTCGTCGATCCACAAGGAGCCTTTCGCGGGGCTGTCCTTGACCAGGGCGTTCTTGCCGATGTTCAGACCGAAGCCGTGCGCCGGGCCGTGCCACTGGCCGTCGTTCGAGCCGCCCCAATGCTCGCCGCCGATGATCTCGGACACGCGTAGGACGATCTCCTGCCAGTCCTTCTTCGGATTGATCTGCAGGCCGCCGTTGAGCTGATGGCATTGCCCGCTGCTGTCGATGAGGCGCACGCCGACCGAGCCGACATTCTCGCTCTTCACCCACAGGTGGAGCTCCTTGATGTCGGGACTCAGCGAGGTCATGTCCTTGAACGAACCCACGTAGGCGCCGCCCTTGGTGAAGTCAGCGTCGATGCGGTAGGACACCTTGCTGTCGTGCGCGACCTTGGTGTCGCGGAGGAAGCAGCCGACCGCCCCGGGAAACTCCTCGCCGCCGACGAACTTCCAGCCGTCGGGCTCCTTTTCGAAGGTATCCAGGACCTTCTGGCCGTCTCCCTGCGCAGCGAACGCGCTGGAGGAGAGGCACATCGCCAGGGCTGGGGCTACGATCGACATCCATCCGCGCGGCACTGCCATGAGGACTCCATTGGTTAAAGTGTATCAGTTATGATGCATATGTTGTATATCAGGGATCGGAAGGGTCAACTCCCGTGAGGCAAGATCACGCGTGGGACGATCGAAGCCCTCACCGCACGTCTCGTGTGGTTGCTTAGCTCCCATGGACCAATGCGTTGCGTGTCGGGCCTCGCCGATGGTTCGCGGCGCGTGGTCGGCGGCGCGATGCGGGCGATGCGGATGCTTGGTCTCTACCTGCCGCCCGCGACGCTGGGATTATCGGCCGAGAGCTCTGAGCCGTCTGCGTCGGCCTGTCTGCGTCAGCCTAGAGCGGAGGCGCCAATCCAGGCAGCAGGAACGAGAACGAGAAACTCTGCGAGAACTTCAGGCTCGTATCGGTGAGTGTGAAGCAGAAGCGGAGGAGCTTCGGGCGCTTCGCGGCATCGCTGCTGGAGAAGGTCTGAGCGCTCGACAGGGTCGCTGCGAGCCGACCATCGAGCCAGACGCCGGGGTAGATCTTGGTCTGATTGGGCGTGGTGCTGCGGCTGCCCTGGACCAGCACGGTGCCCGCGGCCGACCCGTCGTGCGGGATCACCTGCATCGAGAAGGCGCTCACCTGCGTGAGCGCGGGCGAGCGCTTGTAGACCAGCTCCTCCCAATCTCCGATATCGCTCGCGCTGTAGAGCGATTTGCGATTGTAGACCGTCGCCAGCGTGGGATCGAAGAGGTCTTTCGAGCCTGCGGTCATATCCGGGAAGTACTGGTTGTCGTTGAGCGTCTTCTGCCAGCTCGTCATGTCGGTGGTGTCGAGAGTGCGCCGGGGCTGCGGCAAGAGATCGAACTTCTGGCCATTGTAGGCCTGTCCCGAGATGCTCGTGCCCCAGGGCAGGCTGAACTGCCGCACCGGCGAGTTCGTCGCCGAGTAGAGCGTTCCGCCGGAAACGACCGTCCCATCGGACTTGGTGTAGGTCTCGTCCTTCCAGGTCCAGCTCTCCCACAACAGGTCCGAGTTCATCGTCGCCTTGTAGCTCTGGCCGGCGTAGGACTCGGTGAAGTACTGGAAGTCCTGGGTGTCTTCCTTGCCGCGCATGAACACGATCGAAATCTCGTCGTTGGGCGGCTTGCTGGTATCGACTTCGGTATTCGCCTTGCTGTAGACGACGAATGCGCAGGTCTGCTGGAGGCCAGCCATCGTCTTGTGCAGCGCGTGGTAGATGGTTTGGGTCGAGGCGTGCATGGCGAGCTTCGACTCGGCGCGGGATACGAGCTTGCGGATGCTGAAGAACGCGACCATGGCCATGGTCGTCAGCGCCAGGGCGAGCGTGATGCTGACCATCAACTCGAGCAGCGTGACGCCGCGCTCGCCAGTGGGTGCGCTCATGGCAGGCCTCGTTGCCGGATGAACCGCGTCGAGTAGGAAGCGACGAGCAAGCCGCCGAGCGTGTCGTAAACGTCGACCGCGACCGCCACCGAGCGCGTCTGGACTACTCCAGTGTCCTTGTCGGTGGCGATGATGTCGCTCGGCCCGGTGGTCTCGACGCGCTTCACGTAGTAGCCATTGATGAAGCCGACGATGGTGTTGGTGACCGCGCCCGCACTATTGAGATCATAGGTCACATAGTTCCAGCTCGTCTGCATGTCGGGCGGAAGCAGCGGCTTGGCATCGTCGGCGACGGTGACCGCCGTCAGCATGCCGGTGCAAGTCCCTTGGGACTTCTGCGCCACGATCAGGCCGTGCGATACCAGCCCGATCACACCGATGAGGCCGAAGGTGACCACGAGCAGAATGCAGATGACTTCGATGAACGTGAAGCCGCAGCGGATGCCTGCGCCTGAGCTGGTGGAAGAGTTGGTCATGTCGTGATCTTTCAACGCGTCAGTGTCGGGGTCTTGGATAGCCTGGCCAGCAGTGCATCAGATGAATCATAATCTGATATACGAATTTTATATCTGATATACACTCGCATCATGTCCTTTATAAGACGCTGAGCGGCTATACAACTGGACAACCGATCTTTTTCGCTGAAAGAGAGAGCTTCCGATGACAAATCTGCCATTAGAGATCACCTCTGATATATATTGTCCGGAATCCTCCCATGGGCAGCGTCCCATACCTGGACAGGGTACACTCGAATCCATGCGCAACCTCGCCAGAACCATGACCGCGCCTCGCTGCGCCTTCACTCTCCTCGAGTTGATGATCGTCGTCATCATCATGATCTTCCTGGCGGGGATGTTGATGCCGATGCTGAACATGATCCAACGGCAAACCATGCGTTCACGCACGCAGTTCATCCTCAAGAAGGTCGATACCTGCCTGCGCTTGTTCAAGGACGAGTACGGGGTCTATCCCTACCAATCCACGTATCCAGATCCGGTAGACGCGAAGACCTATCCGAACAGGCTCAACTACCAGATTGGCACCGACATCTCGATCACCGGCTCGCCTTCGGATCGCGACAACGTCAAGACCGACATCAACGCGGTGCGAGCGAAGTTCAATTATGCCATGGACGTGTGGGGCAACGAGTCCGGCACCCAGCCGGCGCCGCTGGTTCTGTATCGGCAGGTGGACATCAAGTACAACGGTAGCGCCGCCGGAACCATCTCGTGGCCCCTGCTCGCCAACCGCATGGCGATGGAACAGCAGCGCCTCGCGGTGCTCGCGGGCGACATCGACACCCGCGGGCCTTACATCTGCGACCTCGTGACCTTGGTGCCAGTGATCGACAAGCGCGCAACCAGGATCCTGCCCACACCGGCGAGCGCCGCCAAGCCCGGCTGGGCAGTCAACTACCTCAAGGGCGAGATCGACCGCAAGTACATACGGGGCGACGCCATCCTTGACGCCTGGAAAACTCCGCTCATCTACATCTGCCAAGCCATCCCTGGCGAGCGCGGCACCTACATCAGCCTGAGGAACTGGAACGAGGGCTGGCTCTCGCAGCCGCAGGGCAAGTGCCTGGGCCTGGGGCCGATCGGCTTCGACACCACCACCGGCCCCGCTGCCTCACTGATCTCCGCGAACCGGAGCCAGCTGCTCTACGGCGGGAGGGTGGGCCTGAGCCGCACCGACGCCGGCGACGGCCAGGCCACGCCGATGGACGCCACCTATTTTCCAACGCCGAGCGACCTCTTGGACTCCGACGTGCGCTACTACGCAACGCCCGGCTTCGAAACCGAATTCGAACTCTGGAGCGCGGGCCCCGACCGTTCGTTCAGCTACATGCGCAACAACCGCGTGAACACTGACAACATCGCGGTGATGAATTACAATTCTCTGCTGAGGAATGAATGAATCCCAGGCGCAGAGCTTCCGGCTTTACCCTCGTCGAATTGGTCATCGTCGTTGGGATCATCGCCCTCGCCGCCTCAATGATCGCATTCCTGCCCAGCCAGGCGAAGCGCGACGCCGATGTCTCGGCCGCCGCCGAGGAACTGGCCTCGACGCTGCGTCTGGCGCGCAGCATGGCCATGGACCGGCACGCCATATACGCGGTGTCCTTCAACATCCAGAACGGCATTGGCACGAGCGGGAAGGTGCTCAACAACTGGACGGGCGGCCACTGGTACCGGATCCTCGGACCGAATGAGAGCAGCTGCGCGTGGTGGGACTCGTTCTCGGTCTATCCACTCCCGAACTTCGGTGGCGATCCCAACGACCCCAGCACCTTCGGCAAGTTCGTCACCGATATCAAGACTTGCTGGGTTGGCGATCGGCACGTGCTACCGCAGCGCAAGGTGCGGTTCCTCGCGCTCGGTGACCAGGACAACGGCGCGAACGTGTTCCCCGCGTATGGCTACGTGTTCCCACTCACCTATCCCCGTCCGTGGTTCGGCATCTACGACAGCACGCAGAAGCGCCTGTGCCCATGGGGCGGTTACGACCCGGCAATCACCTACAACCAGCCCTGGCCGGCTGACGCATCCC
The DNA here is from genome assembly GCA_038231435.1 of Planctomycetota bacterium. Classification (GTDB taxonomy): domain Bacteria; phylum Planctomycetota; class UBA11346; order UBA11346; family UBA11346; genus JACCZE01. The sequence goes on along the minus strand of JBBRLJ010000019.1, from coordinate 5,512 downwards.
GCTCGTGCACCGGATTCTACTACCAAGGCAGCAACGCATCCCCGATCGTGGGCTGCACCAATCCCGTCGATCGCCTATCGACCCCGAACAGCATCACCATCCTTGCCGCCGGCAAGGGCCGCCCGCTGATCAACGCCGGATGGGAGGATTACCAGATCGCCTTCCTGCCCGACGGCAGCGTGGTCGAGGACCCGATCATGCAGGGGCGGATAAACTCCAATCCGTGGAATGTGACTCCTGCCCCGAACGCCTACGACATGTCCTGCATGAACGGTGCCGCGAGCGCCTTCTCCAACGGCAACGAGACGGTCTGGTTTCCCGAGATGCATATGGGCGCCGGGGGCAACGGCAGCCCCACCGCCCCCATCACCAGCTACTTCGCGCACACTGGGAACTGGTGCATCACCCTAGCTCCGGACGTCGCCAAGGATTCCGACCAGTTCGACAACGCCCAGGACGCGTTCCAATCGATCATGCCCGCCTACCGCGTGATGATCAACCGCTACGGCAACGTCAAGGTGGTGAAGGTGCGGCCGTATCCGCTCACCGCCCCGACCTGGGATGTGACCGTGTCGGGCACCGGTTGGCAGAATGTCGGGACGGTGCAGACCTCGTACCAGCATTGCTGGCTGACCAACGCCAACGGTCTCAAGCGTGGCATGCCGGTGAGCGACTGGCTGACCCCGACCGTGCTCGCAAGCGGCAACTGGTGGATGGTCGCGCCATGAGCGGCGCGGCGGTCTCATCCCAACGTTTCGAGGAAACAGCCATGTATCATGCCACTCCCCGAAACGGTTCGGTCCTCATCCTCTGCATGGCGATCGTCATCACCCTGACGGTCGTTGCGTATGCCTTCCTGCGCGTGGCGCAGATGCATAACGAGTCCAGCGACAGCATGACCCGCCAGTTGCTCTCGCGCGAGGCCGCGCTGGCCGGGACGCAGCACGCGTTCGAGCAGATCATGCGCGAATACGTGACCATTCCCGACGCCACCAAGGAGACGAGCTTCTTCACGCGCATGGACGGGCAATCGCGCGCGCCCTTCCTCTCCGCCAATGTCGCCGGACCGGCTTCATGGGACCCGGGCAAGCCGCTGTCCTACTACCGCGACAATGACTACGAGATCGCGGCGATGGACATCGGCCTGAACGACAGTCCGGGCGAGCGCCCGGCGGCTGCGGCCAAGAACACCTACTGGTATCGCTCGCCATCCGACGGCATCTTCGCGAGTGGGGACAGCACCTACGACGGGCGCGGGCGCTGGTACGAGCCGAACTGGTACAATTCTGCGATCGCCGACGGCACGCAGGCGCTGGGGGCCGGAGCCGCGCTTCCGACCAAGGTGCTCGCCGGCGCGCCGGCGCGCACCCAGGTCACCTTCGGCGACCTCACCACGACCTACAACCTGCCCGACCGCTCGACCGCTGTGTTCTACGACGAGCACTGGCACCGGCTCAATACCGGCGACCTGCGCTCCGACCGCGCTCTCGCGCGCTATCGCCTGCGCTACGTCGTCGGCGTCGTCGACCTGGACGGGGCCATCCTGGTCAATGCCGATCCGACACCTGGCAGTGATGGCTACCGAACCGATCGCTACCGCAAGATCACGGGCCGGCCCGATGCCGATTATTACCAGGGCCTCGGCACTCCCGATCCGGTCACCGCGCGCACCGTCCGCTACAAGGACACTTTCGCCAACTTGCGCCTGCCGCATTCCGATTTCGCATCGATCTATGGGGGCTTCGCCAGCGTCACGCGCATGGAGCACCTGTGGCTCGGTCGCGGCATCGCCGACAACGTCGACTTCGACCCTGCCCGCGCCAACGTGCCGGTGACCTATCCGCTCATGTACCGCGCACCGGATCTGTTCATCCAGTACGCCGACAGCTACCGCGGCTGGTGGCCGCCCGACCTCGGCTACCATCCGATGGCGCTCGATTTCTACCGCAGCACAGCAGGCACGCCGCTCGTCACGGGCGACCCCAACGGTAACGAGATCCTTCCTCCTAGGGGCACGGCGAATCCGGCCATCTGGTGGGCACCCGACACCTTCCGCCGCTCGCTCATCGGCCCGCAGTTCTCGTTCAAGAACTGGGAGATCGGCGTTCAGGGAGGTGGAGGCGATGGCGCCAACAACCACGGCGGCGACATCTACACGGGCACCGCATGGACGCCGTTCGGCCGCGGTCTCACCACCGATAGCGCAGTCAACCGCTTCAAGGGCCAGTCCGACACCCCGTTCTGCGTCAACGTCATGACCGCTCCCACGCGCGTGGTCTGGGCGATGATCGCCGCCTACATGCCTCCGGGCGCGATCGCTGTGTTCCACCCCGATATGCGCTGCTATAATCCGGGTCCCGTGCCAATCTCCGGCACCGACGCCTACGCCAACAACAAGTTCTGGCGCGGGACGCCGGGCGAGCTGCCGGGCTGCGATCCGCGCACCTACTGCAGCTGGGGCAAGGACATCTACATCGCCGGAGCGCCATTGGACGGCACGCCCGATGAGGCGGGCGGCGAGAAGGCCTCGCCGTTCTGGTGCTATATCATGCACCAACGCGATCTATTCGTGAACACCTTCAGCTCTTCCTTCTCTCGGTATGATCCACCGACGCGCACCACGGTCGTACCGAACATCAAACCAGACTACCACCTACCCTCCATCCATTCGCCCTACCCTGATGACCCGACTACCGTGTTGAACGAATCCTTGACCGGTTTGCCCGACAATTCCGCCACGCCCAGCATTGATGAATCGAAGTATGGCGACGCGGGCTATCGTTCGCCTGGAGCGCGCTACCCCGGGCCGATGTGCTTCTGCGGCTACGACCGCTCGAAGCAGAAGCCGCCGGACTACAGTGAGCTGCCGAACTTCGACCGGTTGGGAATGTACCTCCGCGCCACCGACTCCGGCTTCGCCACGGGAGCCCTGCGTCAGTTCGGCGGCGCCGATTGGGGACCGACCCCCGCGAAGGTGGAGTATATGAACGGCGCGACCGACCGCGGCATGCGCAACGGCTCATTCGACCCCGACATGGGCTCGCAGCAGGTGAACAACAACGCCCGCATCGGACTCTGGCAGAATCCCCAGATATGGGACGGCTTCTTCGGCGCCGCCGACGACCAGTGGGGGATCAGCGAGGATGGCATGAAGTCGGTGGGCGCGGGGTCCAACGGCGTCCTCTGCTACGCTCCGATGGCGCCTTGGGGCAACAAGGCCTGGCGCATGAAGATGCACCACATCGAGTACCGCACGCACCCCTACAGCATCTGGGATGCGCTCGGTCAGGCGATGGGCGACGCCATCATGGTCGCTCGGGCTCAGTGGATCCAATACGACAATCCGACCTCGACCCCGCTCAAGGTCATCGATGGCAGCAACGTGCCCTACGCCAACCGAGTCGGAGTCCCGGATGGCAGTGGCAGTCTGCATGCACTCAAGGACCTCGATTACCTGTTCCTGCAGAATCTCGGCACCAATCCGACCTCGCCAGGAAGCAAGATCCCGTTCACGGCCTACGTAGCGACGACCGCCTCCGATGGCGTCCGCAACAAGTGGGCAATCCAGTCGTTCACGCCGGCGTGGAACATCGCCATGTTGAGCGACAAGACCCTGTGCCCATGGTTCGCAGAGAATGCCAACGACGCACTCAACCCCGGCTATGACGCGACCAAGCCGAGCTACAGCTGTCTCGAGCGAACCGCCCTCATCGAGCGCCTGGTCAATGACATGCGGGTGAGTTTCTTCGGCTCCAGCCCAGGCTATCCCGACTTCATTCCGCTCGACCTCAACGGCGATGGCCAAGTCAATTGTTCGGTCTATCCTTCGAGCGGCACCAAGATCGATGCGTCCACGCCCGTGGTCAATCCCGATGGCAGCTCACGCACCGACACCGCCCTGCACATCGACCAGCACGCTGCCGTAGGCACCGCGGTCCCCGCCGGGAAGTACTTCTCCATCAGCGGAGCCTTCGTCATCGGCAAGTCACGCTTCTGGGAGGTCATCGCGCGCGGCGAGCTCTGGGACAACCTGCTGCAGACCACGGTCAGCGACACCGTCATCGACACCGTGCTGTGCGTCGATCCGGTCGATAAGGCCAACGAGTTCGACTCCTCGGCGGCGAACCGGAACCCGGGCGGCGGCCAGTACTCGACCCACGTGATGCACCAGCGCTGGTACTACGACAAGTATCGCGGCCACCTGTCACGGAAGTATTGAGGCCGGAACGCTCATGACGGCCGCCATCACCATCGTCGTGCAAGGCAGCCAGGCCATGACCCCGAAACAGACCAAGGTCCTGCATGGCTGGCGTGCGGCTCGACGGACGGCTGGCGGAGAATCCGAGCGCCGGGCAGGACTTCACCATCACCATCAGCGATCCGGCGAAGCGTCCGAAGTTCATCCGCTTGCGCTTCATCCTGACCGATCCAGGCATCGGCATGTCGCAGATGCTCTCATTCACTTTCGCGATGCCCGCGCTGGCGCCGACGCCATGAGCCAATCGCCATCACCGCGGGGCTTACCGCGCGATTGCAGGGGTCGCGGCGGGTTCACCCTGCTCGAGCTGCTGATCGTCATCGTCGTCATCTCGATCTTGCTGAGCTTGATCTTCCCGATGGTCACCATGCTGCGCAACAGCGCCAAGAAGGCGACCGCGCGGCGGATGGTGATGGAGCTGTCGCTGGCGATGGAGAGCTATCGTTCAGAGGACGCACGCCACCTGTTCCCGACGCCATCGGTCCGTCCGCCTACCAGCGGCGAGTACATCAAGCGCGATCCCGCCGCCGCCGATTCGGTGCTGATGCTGCTCGAGAAGGTCGGCGGATACGCGGTGCCGACTCAACACGTCGACCGGGATTCCGCCAGCCCGACCTACCTGGCGCTGCTGGATCCCTGGAAACGACCGTATTTCTACAAGCTCGACGGTGCCTACCTGTCGAGCGGAACACTCGACGCGGCGCTGATGGACGGCAACGTCGACAAGCCCACCGGTTCTGGACCCGTCGCGACGCCCCCCGCACCGCTCGACTGGAACTCTCCGGGAACCGAGCCGTTCGCGTATCTCTGGTCGATCGGCATCCCGAGGACGAACCTCGCCGCCGACAGCGCGCCGACCAACAGCTCGCGCTGGGTGTACCCGAAATCCAGCGACTAACGACCGAGGCATTCGCGGCCGCGCCGGCTGAGCCTTCACGACATGGCCTCGGCTTCCGGTGACGACGACTCCCGGTCAGCGCGCGCCCGCGCTCCAGCACGACGCCATCGGCCACGCACGAGCGCGGACGATCTCAGCCTCTCCACCCTCGACGCCCACGGTCACCCCAAGCGACGCTGGCGACGGATAGATCCGGCTCGTCATTGCGACTTCGCGTGAGCGTCAAACGCGCCTGCCTAGAAGCTGACCTCGAGCTGATATAATCGCGCGCAAGGAGGTCCCACCATGGAGACCCAGTCCACGCGCGCGGAGTGTGCCTCGAAACCAAGCCCAGCTCTCCGAGGCCGTGCCCTCAT
>JBBRLJ010000018.1:0-106374 GCA_038231435.1 Planctomycetota bacterium | reverse complement strand
TGGAAGCCCTGGCCAGCCTCGTCCAAGCGGCCAAACGAAAGGCGCGTGGATACCGGAACCACGAGACGTTCATCCTCATGGCGTATCTCATCGCGGGAAAACTGGATCTGAGAAGTACCCACACAAAGTGACGCAGAGCCTTTTATTTAATATCAATTGGCGATACCGAAACTATTCGAAACGAATACTTCCCTTCCCCGGTACGGGAAAGCAGAAAATATGCCTTGGGGTGCATTCATTTCGAAAAAAAACTAATGTCAGATGAGATCCCAACTTGGGCATTATGGACCAGCATCGACAAAGATTCGATAAAGGCGGGAGGGAAGTTTGAAGTGCGAGAAATGGCATATTGGACAAGCCTTCATGAAAATGGATTTTTGGGAAATTCAATTTCACCGGCTATCATCAAACCATATTTTCCTATTGTCTTCACTGTGATTAGCGTCGAAACGGATGGTATCCGAGTCAAGGCAGTCTCCACTCAGCACGACAAGGATTACGAAGTAGATGGAGAACATTTTTATAAAATACGTCCATGAAATATGAAGCATGATGGGACGCGAGTAAAAATTTAAGTAAACGACAGGTCATTATTTCTGGCTGAGACCAGACCTAGCGAGGGAAATGATCGTGCACAATGAATACGCACGTTGCTAGACGTTCCATTCTTGGGAGAGTCGATTCCACCACCTCGCCTTGCAGGATCGTCTCTCGTCACCGCCGACGCGGCATCGCGGTGATTACCACGCCGGCTAGGATCGCGCCGGCGGCGATCAGCAGGCGTCCGGTGACCGGCTCGTCAAGCAGCAGCACGGCGGCAGCTGTCGTGATCAGCGGCACGGACAGCTGCGCGAAGGCGGCGCGCGTCGCCGTCATGCCGGCCAGGGCCGCATACCACAGACAGTAACCGATGCCCGAGGCCACTGCGCCCGAGACGACGGCGCAGGTGAGCCCGTAGGTGGTAGCGTGCGCCGAGCCCAGGGTCGCAGTGCTGACGATTGCGGCCATTGGCACGCAGCGCACGAAGTTTCCGGCGGTAGCTAGTAGCGGTTTCGCGACGCCACGCCCGCGCAGCGAATACACGCCCCAGGCAATCCCCGCCAGGATCATCAACCCGATGCCGAATGGGTCCGGCGCGGCCATGCCAGGCCGGGCTAGCACGACCAAGCCGCTAAAGGCCAGGAGGAGTCCGAGCCATTCCAGCATTCGCACGCGCTCGCCGACGTGCAGGCCCCAACCGATCATGGTGGCCTGCACCGCGCCGAACAACGCCAGCACCCCCATTGCCGCGCCGACGCGGGCGTAGCCGTAGGAGAACAGGATGGCATAAGCGAAGAGCGCCGCCGCCGAATACCAGTCTCCAGGAAGGCGCAGCTGGCGTGTCAGCAGGATCAAGGTCAGCGCCCCGGCGCAGATGCGCACGGTGGTGAAAGTCGCGGCGTCAATCAGTCCCGGTCCGAGCGCCATGCGGCAGAGGATCGAATTCGCCGAGAATCCGAGCAGGGCGAGCAGGAGGAACGAGAAGCTCTTCACGCGATGCCCCGGTGGAAGGCGGATCAGAAGGGGGTGACCAGGGAAAGCCAGTCAACCCGCAGGCGCGTCGGGCCACTGATGTCAGTTTCCGAACATAGGCGAACAAAAAAAAGCGGAGGCCGGATCCGGCCTCCGCTGCATCGCCAGGTTTTTCCCCGATCAGGTGGGGAAGCCCGACGCCATCGCCGTGGGCGCGCCCTCGGCGGCACGGCGCTTGGTGCGCTCGGCGGCCATCTTGTCGAGGTAGCCGCTCTTGCGGAATGCCTTCAACGGTTCGGGATCGATGCCCTTCGACTCGCGCCACTCGCGCAGGGTCTGGCGGACGTCGGTGCTGTAGGCGTCGCGCAGGGCTTCCTCGGCGCCGACCAGGTCGCCGTCGGCGCGCGCCTTCTTGAGCGCTGAGCGGTCGACGAGCAGGGCCTTGGCGTAGAGCTCCTGCACCATCACCGCTGACTGCAGGATGGCCTCGACGGTGGGCTTGTGGGTGTGGCACTGGTCGAACATGTACGCGACGTTCTTCGCGCACGCCTTGACCTTGGCGTCGCCCTCTTCCTCGGCGGCGAGCAGCTCGTTGTAGATCAGGAACAGTTCGTACGGATTCAGCGAGCCGACGGTGAGATCGTCGTCGGCGTACTTGCGGCTGTTGAAGTGGAAGCCGCCCAGGCGGCCTTCATCGAGCAGGATCGCGACGATGTGCTCGATGTTGGTACCCTGCGGGTGGTGGCCGGTGTCGACCAGCACCTGCGCCTGCTCGCCCAGCTTCTGGCAGGCGAGGATGGAGCAGCCCCAGTCGGCGAAGTCGGTGTGATAGAACGCCGGTTCGAAGAACTTGTACTCGATGACCATGCGCATGCCCTTGGGCATGGCCTTGTAGACCTGGGCGAGCGAGTCCTCCATGCGGCGCTTGCGCGCGCGGAAGTCGTCCTGGCCCGGGTAGTTGGTGCCATCGGCGAACCACAGGCTGAGGGTGTCCGAGCCGGTGGCCTTGGCGATCTCGATGCAATCGGTGTGCGCCTTGATCGCCTTCTTGCGGATCTTCTCATCGCGGTGGCAGATCGAACCGAACTGGTAATCCTTGTCCTGGAAAACATTCGGGTTGATGGCGCCGATCTTCACGCCGTGGCCGGCGGCCATGGCCTTGGCCTTGTTCCAGTCTGCGCAGGTATCCCACGGGATATGCAGCGCGACCGTCGGGCAGATGCCGGTGTACTTGTGCACCTGGCCGGCGTCCTGCAGCTTCTCGTCGAGGGTCTTGGCGGCCCAGGGCTGGGGGAAGATGCCGAAGCGCGTGCCCGAGTTCTGGTAGCCCCATGATGGGGTCTCGATGCTCTGCTGGCTGAGGCGCTTCATCAGATCGGTTTTGTTCATGAGGGCGTTCCTGGGGAAGGGGGTCTAGAAAATGAGGATGGGGAAAGCTGGAAAAAGCGGCGATACACCTGCTCGTGGATGGGTGGCGCCGGTCATCGAGTCTATCTCCCGAGGGCGGATCTCCATAGGACGTTAGACCCGGGACAGTAGCACGAAATTGCGCCGATGGTTGCAACCAGGAGGTCCGCAGGGCTGGCGCCCGTGCCATCCCTCGGGCGTATGGCGTGCTCGCAACGCCTGGCATGATTCCCGTGTCCAGATCGCCCGGCCTCCGGGATCTTTGTCCTAAACCATCCTGTCACCCGCACTGGCTTGTGGGCTCGGGCGAATCGGAGGCACGGCGTGGCCGACCCTCATGCCGAGTTGCGGATCCAGGCCGTGGCGTTCCTCGCGCGCCACCAGCGGATGGTGCAGGCGTATGCGTACTCGATCGTCAACGATTTCCATCTCGCCGAAGACGTCTACCAAGAGGTCTCGATGATCGTCGCGAGCAAGTGGGAGGAGATCCCCGAAGGCGACGCGCGCGAGTACTGGCTCAAAGAGGTCATCCGCCGCAAGGCCCTCGAGCTACGCCGCCGCCATCGCCAGCGCGAATCGTTGCTCTCGGCCGAGGCGCTCGAGCAGGTGGCGACCGCGTTTCCGGCGGACGCCGAGAGCGGCGCCATCGGCGACCTGCGCGAGGCCATGGCGCGCTGCCTAGGCCGGCTCGGCGGCGACGCGCGCACGGTGGTCGAGGCCCGCTACGCCGAGGATCTCGATTGCGCCACCATCGCCGAACGCGTCAAGCGCCCGATCGCCAGCGTCTACACCATCCTCAAGCGCGCGCGCGTGGCGCTCGCCGAATGCGTCGAACGCGCCCACGGCCCGCTGCCCGGCGGCGGCAAGGCGCGCGCGTGACCATTCCAGGCACGGCATCCAATGACGGATCCCAGGAGCGCCTCGACGCGTTGGTCCTCGACTATCAATCGGGCGCGTTGACCGCTGAGCGCCTTGCGGAACTCGATGGCCTGCTGCGCACGGATGCGCAGGCGCGGGCGCGTTTCGCGCACTGGTGCGAGCACGCGGTGGTGCTGCGCGAGGTCGCGACCATGGCTGCCGAGGCGCGCGACACCGCGCGGCGCCCCAGCCGCCAGCTGCCGGCGGCGCGATCGTCGCGTCGTGGCGCGCGCGGGGGGCGCGCCACCAGTGCGGTCATCACCTTCCGCCGCGTGTGGATCGCGGCGGCCGCGGCGCTGATCCTGGCCCTGGGAACGGGGGCCTTCTACGCGATGTCCACGCGGGCATCCATCGCGGATGGCTGCGTGCTCGCCCGCGCCTCCAGCGGTGTGGTGTTCTCCGATCCCGCGGGTGACCGTCCCGCTTCCAGCGGAGACCGTATCGCGCCAGGACAGGCGTTGTCCGTGCCGACCGGAGGCTCCGCCGAGGTCGCGTACGCCGACGGCAGCCGCGTCGAGCTCGCGTCCGGCACGCGGGCGGTGCTGCTCTCGCTGCGCGATGGGCTGGCGGTGCCGTGCATCGAGCTCGGAAGTGGCGCGCTCACCGCCACCATCTCGCACCAGCCGACGGGGCGTCCGCTCGAGGTGCGTACGCAGCTCGCCAAGCTGACGGTCATCGGCACGGTGTTCTCGCTCGAGCAGCGTTCGTACGGCTCGTGCCTGAGCGTGCGCGAAGGCAAGGTCCGCATCGAACGCCTGTCCGATGGCGCGGCGGTGGACGTGCCCGCAGGCATGGCCGCCGACGCGGGGCCGGAGATCAATCTGGTGGCCCGATCGTCGGGCGGCGCGACCGGCCAGGTAGCGACGCTCTTCCACCAGGATTTTGCGCACGGGCTGCCGCCCGGCTGGGACAAGGGTACGCTCGTCGAACCGGGGATGATCGGCTTCGACCGCCCTGCGGTTCGCGCGGTGCATGTCGCTGTACCGCCGAAGAATGGCGTCAAGGGTGAACGCCTGAACATCCATTCGCAGGTACTCGATGACGCGGCGGTTCCCTTCCGCGACGATGCCTGGCTCCACCTGACCTATCGCATGAAGCACAAGGGCAACGCCTCGGTCGAGCTCTTCATGTCCTTCTTCGACGCGAACAACACGGACGTCGCAGAGCAGGTGTATTTCAGGGCGCGACCGGCCGGGCAGGATTGGATCACGCTCGATCTGCCCCTGGCCGACGTCTGCAAAAAATCCGCCAAGAGCCTTGGAGCCGGGTCGCATCTGCGCTGGTGGTTGCTGGACTCGTACCATTCCGACTGCGAGGTGGAGGTGGCCGAGATCTCCATCACCACCGGAACCACCGGGCCCTGATCCATCAGGCGTAAGGCATCACCACCAGGCTGCGACAGCCGTGCGCGCCGATCACCAGCGTCTGCTCGATGTCGGCGGTCTTGCTCGGTCCGCTGATCCAGGTCAGGTGGTGCGGCATCTTCCGTCCTGCGATTACGCCGTATGCGGCGTGCAGATCCGCGACCAGGGTGCGCGTGTCCAGGAGAGCGAGCACGTGCTGGCCGAGAAAAGCGAGCCCGCGCTCGGGCAGGCTGTCGGCGGTGGTGAGCATGGCGGCGTTCTCGCACACGCCGAGCTCGGGCGCGATCAGCGCGAGATCGACGTCATGCCATTGATGGGCCTGGCCCGGATCAGCGGCGAGCTCGATGCGCGGGTTCGGCGGCAGCAGTGCAACGGCGGATGCCGCCGCGACCACGCGGCGGTGGCCGGCGATCTCGATGAACGCCGAGACCGCCTCGCCGAGCGCGGCCCGCGTCACCGGAACGTGCATGGTGCCGCCGACCGATTCGAGCGCGCGCGCGAACGCGGCGATGTCGCAGGCGTAACCATCGACCGCGTATGCGCCGGGATGCGGCGCGCGCGGGCCAGACGGCTTGGCGCGGAAGCGCGCGATGAAAACGGCCTCATCCATGGCCATCGCCCTCGCCTGCATCCTTCCACCAGGTGCGGAAGCTGTGCGCGGGGGCGGGCGGCAGATCGCGCGCCGCGGTCCAGGCATTCGCAGGATTGCCCGGCAGGCGCGCGGTGACCAGCCACCACAGCCTCCTCGCGACGCCGCCGGAGAGCGCATACAGCCACGGCCGGGAGAGCACCGCCGCGCCCACGCGCATGCCGAAGCGTTTCGACCAGGGGAGGTGGCCGTCGGCGGCGATGCGTTCGCGCCACGACAGCAGCTGCTCATGCAAGTCGATCTTGACCGGGCAGACGTTGGTGCAGCTGCCACACAACGTGCTCGCGAACGGGAGCTCCTTCGCCTTCTTGGTGCCGATCATCGCCGGGCCGAGCACCGCGCCGATCGGGCCTGGCACCGTCCAGCCGTAAGCGAAGCCGCCGGTGCGGCGGTAGACCGGGCAGGTGTTCATGCACGCGCCGCAGCGGATGCACGAGAGCGCGCGGCGATGGTCCTCGTCGCGCTCCATGCCGCTGCGGCCGTTGTCGACGATGACGATGTGCGCCTCGTGTCCCGGGCGCAGCGGATCGGGCCCGGTGAGGTGCGTGGTGTAGCTGGTGATGGGCTGGCCGGTGGCGCTGCGCGCGAGCAGGCGCAGGAATACCGGCAGATCGGCGATCGCCGGCACCAGCTTCTCGACGCCCATGCAGGCGATGTGCAATTTCGGCAGCGCGGTGCCGAGATCGGCGTTGCCTTCGTTGGTGCAGATGACGATCGAGCCGGTCTCGGCCACGGCGAAGTTCACGCCGGTTATGCCGGCGTCGGCCTCGAGGAAGCGTTTGCGCAGATCAGCGCGCGCATATCCGGCGAGCGTGGTCGGATCCTTCTCGCCTGCCGGCGTGCCCATGTGCTCGTGGAAGGTCTCGCCGACCTCCTCGCGCTTGAGGTGTATCGCGGGCAGCACGATGTGGCTCGGCGGCTCGCCGCGCAATTGCACGATGCGCTCGCCGAGATCGGTGTCGACGACCTCGACGCCATGCTCGATGAGGTGGTGGTTGAGCCCGCATTCCTCGGTGAGCATCGACTTGCTCTTCACCACCTTCTTCGCACCGGCCTTCTCGAGCAGGCCGGTGACGATCGCACAGAGTTCTGCGCCATCGGCGGCGTAGTGGATCTTCCAGCCGCGCGCGCGGGCCTGGGCCGCGAAGCGCGCCGCCAGGTCGGGCAGGTGGTCGAGCACGTGCGCCTTGATCGCCGCGGCGTGGTCGCGCAGGCGTTCCCAGTCGGCGGTCGCGGCCGCCTGCTTGTCGCGCTTCGCGCGCACGAACCAGAGCGTGGCGTCGTGCCAGGCGGTGCGCTCGCGGTTGCCGAGGAAGGCCTCCGAGACGCCGTGGAAATCCGGCTCGGCTTCGGCTAGCGACATGCGTCCGCCCGGCTCCGGGTCCCGTCCCTGTTCCAGATCATCGGGCCGCCAGGATCTCGGCGACGTGGATCGCCTTCGGCCCATGCGCCTGGCGCTTGCGGATGCCGTCGAGGTGCATCAGGCAGCTCATGTCGCCAGCGACCATGAACTCGGCCCCGGTCTGTTCGAGATCAGCGATGCGATCCTCGCCCATGCGCACCGACAGCACCGGCTCCTGCACCGCGAAGGTGCCGCCGAACCCGCAGCACTCGTCGGGCCGCTTTGGCTTCGAGATGGTGATGCCCTTGACGCCGCGCAGCAGGCGCTCGACCGGCGATGGCCTGTCGGAGTCCATGCGCTCGCTCATGCGCCCGAGGCCGAGTTCGCGCAGGCCGTGGCAGCTCTGGTGGATCGCCACGTGGTGCGGGAAGCTGGCGCCGAGATCGGTGACGCCCAGCACGTCGACCAGGAATTCGCTCAGCTCGAAGGTGCGGCGCATGGTCACGCGATCGTCTTCTGACACGGTGATCGGCAGGTGGGCGTAGTGGTTGCGCACCATGCTGGCGCACGAGCCCGAGGGGCAGACGGTGGTGGCCCCGGCGAAGATGTCGAGATGCCGCCGCGCCAGCTTCGCTGCGTCGGCGGTGCAGCCGCTGTTGGCCATGGGCTGGCCGCAGCAGGTCTGACGCGCATCGAAGCGCACGGTGCAACCGGCGCGACGCAGCACCTCGACCGTGGCCTGCCCCACGCGGGGGAAGAGCTGGTCGATATAGCAGGGGATGAAGAGGGCTACATCCGTCGTTTTGGCGATGGTCTTGGCGGTAGTCTTGGAGGTGGTCGTGTCGGTCTGGTGAGTGGTCATGCGCTTCCGGAAAGGGGCATGCTAGGCTGCCTGCCAGGCGCTTGGAGCCTGAATTTTTTATGATTGACGTCAATCATATAATCGTAAACTGCCCGGACCGATGAAGGTCGCGATGCACATCGTCAGGGGCAGGCGCGAGAAGCTGGCCCAGCTTCTGCGCCAGCACCAGTACATGCCCCTGGCCGAGGTCTGCTCGCGCCTGCGCGTCTCCGAGGCTACCGCGCGCCGCGATCTCGCGGTTCTGGCGAAGCAGAACACCATCACCCGCACCTATGGCGGTGCGCTGATGGAGTACGACCAGCGCTTCGCCTCCTTCCGCGACCGGCAGCACGCCAACCGCGAACGCAAGCAGCGCATCGCTCGCGCGGCCCTGTCGCTGATCAAGCCGCGCGCCACCTGCTTCATGGACGCGGGCACCACCATCTACGCGCTGGCCGAGGCGTTGGCCAAGGACGGTCCGCGGCCCTTGACGGTGGTGACCAACAACCTGCCGATCGCCGAGATGCTCTCCGAGGTCGACGGCATCGACATCGATCTGGTTGGCGGACGCTTCGCCTCGCGCCAGCGCGTGCTGCTGGGCGCGCGCGCCCAGCGCTCGCTCAAGCTCTGGCACTTCGACATCGCCTTCCTCAGCGCCGAAGGCATGGATGCCGAAGGCCTGTGGAATTCGCAGGCCGACGTGGTCGCGCTGCAGCGGGCGGTGGCGGCCATGACGCCGCGCGTCGCATTCTGCCTCGATGCGACCAAGGCCGGGACCCGCGCGGCGGAATTCCTGCTGCCGTGGTCGAAGGTCGACCGTCTGGTCACCGACGCCGATCCAGCCGAGCTGAAGGTCGCCGGCATCTCGCTGCTCAAGCGCCAGGTGCTCTCTTCATGACGGACAGCATGACGGACGGAAGGACGAACGGTCGCGTCGGACGGGCATTTTCCGCTAGAGCCGGGGGCGCCAGGGCGCGATGGTCCTCGCCATGAGCACCAACACCTACCTCGCCTGCGACCTCGGAGCTGAGAGCGGCCGGGTCATGATCGGTAACCTCTCCAGCGGATCGTCTGGCGATCGTCTGACGCTCGAGGAGATCCACCGCTTCCCCACCGGCGGCATGCGCATCGCCGGCTCGTTGCGCTGGGACATGCTGCGCATCTTCGAGGAGCTCAAGGCCGGCATGCGCAAGGTCGCGGCGCGCGGCATCGCGGTCGACAGCGTGAGCACCGATTCATGGGGTGTGGACTACGCCCTGATGCGCGCCAATGAGCCGATGCTGTCGGTGCCGTTCCACTACCGCGACAACCGCATGGACGGTGGCTACGAGCGCGCGTTCGCGCTGATCTCGGCCGACGAGATCTTCGAGGAATCCGGAATCCAGTTCATGCTCATCAACACGCTCTTCCAGCTGCACGCGGATCAGGCCATCCGCCCCGAGCTGTTGCAGCTCGCCGAGCGCTTCCTGCCCATCGGCGATTACGTGAACTGGCTGTTTTCGGGCGTGGTCAAGGCCGAGGAGTCGATGGCCAGCACCACCCAGCTGTGGAACCCACGCACCAAATCGTGGTCGTCCAAGATCATCGAGCGCCTCGGCATCCCCCGGCACCTGTTTCCCGAGGTGGTTCCCTCGGGCACCCGGCTCGGCCCCATCCTGAAGGATGTCGCCGACGAGACCGGCATCCAGGGCGCGCAGATCGTCGCCACCTGCTCGCACGATACCGGCGCGGCGGTCGCCGCGGTGCCCTCGGAAGAAGGCGACGGCTGGGCGTACCTCAGCTCGGGCACCTGGTCGCTGCTCGGCATCGAGAGCCCCACTCCGATCATCACCGCGCTGAGCCGGAAGCACAACTTCACCAACGAGATTGGCATCGGCAGTTCGACGCGCTTCCTGAAGAACATCGTCGGCCTGTGGATCGTGCAGGAATGCCGCCGCGCCTGGGCCTCGAACGCCGGCGGCGGCGCGGATTTCTCGTACGAGCAGCTCACCGAGATGGCCCATGCGGCCAAGCCGCTGCGCTCGCTGATCAACCCGTCGGATGCGCGCTTCGGCAAGCCTGGCGAGATGCCCGAGAAGGTAGCGGCCTACTGCCGCGAGACCGGACAGCCGGTGCCGTCGTCCCACGGCGAGATCGTCCGCTGCGCCCTCGAGAGCCTGGCGCTGTCCTACCGCCGGACGCTCGAGGAGATCGAGGTGGTCACCGGCAAGAAGCTGACGCGGCTGCACATCGTCGGCGGTGGCACCAAGAACCAGCTCCTGAACCAGTTTGCCGCCGAGGCCACCGGCCGCCGGGTGATCTGCGGGCCGGTCGAGGCCACCGCCATCGGCAACGTCCTCATCCAGGCCATCGCCATGGGCCGCCTGAAGGATCTCGCCGCCCTGCGCCGCGTGGTGCGCGCCTCCTTCCCGGTGACGACCTACGTCGCCAAGGACGCCCTCGCGTGGCAGGCCGCCTACCAGCGTTTCCAATCCTTACCCTGACACCCTGACACCCTGACACCCTGAACTTTGACCCCGAGGAACCCATGACCGCTCCCAAGACCTCAGCTTCGTCCGCCGCCAAGCCGTACCCTGCCTGGGACGATGCCGTGGCCGCGAAGCTCGACGCCGTCGGCAAGCTGATCTACCGTTCGAACCTGCTCGGTTCGGACCAGCGCGTGACCAACACCGGCGGCGGCAACACCTCGGGCAAGATCATGGAGAAGGATCCGCTCACCGGCCAGATGGTCGAGGTGATGTGGGTCAAGGGTTCGGGCGGCGACCTGCGCACTTCGAAGAAGGAGAACTTCTCGTCGCTCTACCAGGATCGGCTGATCGGTTTGCAGAAGACCTACGCAGCGCTGCCCAACCCGGGCCCCAAGACCGACACCGAGGACCTGATGGTGGGCATGTATCCCCACTGCACCTTCAACCTCAATCCGCGCGCCACCTCGATCGACACGCCGCTGCACTCGTACGTGCCGCACAAGCAGGTCGACCACATGCACCCGAACTCGGTGATCGCCATCGCCGCCGCCAAGAACTCGAAGGAGCTGACCAGGAAGGTCTATGGCGACGAGCTGGTGTGGGTCCCGTGGCAGCGTCCCGGATTCGATCTCGGCCTGAAAATGCAGGAGGTCTGCAAGCAGCATCCCAAGGCCAAGGGCATCATCATGGGCGGCCATGGGGTGATCAACTGGACCGATGAGGACAAGTCCTGCTACGAGCTGACCATCGACATCATCAAGAAGGCTGACGACTACATCGCCAAGTCCGACAAGGGCGACAAGACCTTCGGCGGCCAGAAGGTGCAATCACTGGATCAGGCGAAGAGGAAAGCGGCGTTCGTGGCCATCCTGCCGTGGCTGCGCGGACAGGTATCGCAGAAGAAGCGCCTGATCGCGACCGTGCAGGACGACGAGACCATGCTGCGCTTCGTCAACTCGGTCGACGCCGCGCGCCTCGCCGAGCTCGGCACCTCGTGCCCGGACCACTTCCTGCGCACCAAGATCAAGCCGCTCTACGTCGACTGGAATCCGCAGAAGGAGGACGCCGCCGCGCTCAAGGCCAAGCTCGCGAAGGGCATCGAGCAGTATCGCAAGGACTACGCCGCGTACTACGAGCGCTGCAAGCGCGCCAATTCGCCGGCGATGCGCGACGCCAGCCCGTCGGTGATCCTGATCCCGGGCTGCGGCATGATCGCCTTCGGCAAGGACAAGTCCGAATCGCGCGTCACCGCCGAGTTCTACAACTGTGCGGTCGAGGTGATGCGCGGCGCCGAGGCCATGGACGAGTACGTCGCCATCGCCCAGCAGGAGGCCTTCGACATCGAGTACTGGCTGCTCGAGGAAGCCAAGCTCAAGCGCATGCCGCCCGAGAAGGAGCTGTCGCGCCAGGTCATCGCGGTGATCGGCGCCGGCTCCGGCATCGGCAAGGAAGTGGCCCACCGTCTGGTCAAGGAAGGCGCGCAGGTGATCTGCGTCGACATGAAGGAGGACCTCTCGGGCGCCACCGCCAAGGAGATCACCGACATCCACGGCGTCGGCATCGGCGTCGCGGGCACCGGCCTCTCGGGCTGCGGTCCGGCGATCGGCCTCGCCGCCGACATCACCAACCGCGACAAGGTCCGCGCGATGCTCGAGGATTCGATCTTCGCGTACGGCGGCGTCGACGCGGTGGTGGTCACAGCCGGCATCTTCGTCGCACCCGATACCGCCGGGCGAATCCCGGACGACAAGTGGGCCCTGACCTTCGCGATCAACGTCACCGGCGGCTACATCGTCGGCGACGAGGCCGGCAGGCTGTTCAAGGAGCAGGGCCTGCCCGCGAACATCGTGCTGTGCACCAGCGTCAACGCCGCCGTGGCGAAGAAGGGCTCTTTGGCCTACGACACATCGAAGGCCGCCGCCAACCACCTGGT
The DNA here is from genome assembly GCA_038231435.1 of Planctomycetota bacterium. GTDB lineage: Bacteria > Planctomycetota > UBA11346 > UBA11346 > UBA11346 > JACCZE01. Next base: position 93,940 of record JBBRLJ010000018.1, on the reverse strand, counting down.
GCGCGAGCTCGCCGTCGAGCTGGCGCCGCTGGTGCGGGTGAACGCCGTCGCCCCCGCGACGGTGGTGCAGGGCAGCGCGATGTTCCCGCGCGACCGCGTGATCAGCTCGCTGGCGAAGTACAAGATCGCCTACAGCGAGAGCGAATCGACCGAGGAGCTGCGCGACAAGCTCGCGAACTTCTACGCCGACCGCACGCTCCTGAAGAAGGCGATCACCCCGGCGGACCAGGCCGAGGGCATCTTCCTGCTGCTCTCGAACCGCCTGTCCAAGTCGACCGGCCAGGTCATCGCCATCGATGGCGGTCTGCACGAGGCCTTCCTGCGCTGAACGCGCCGTCGACGGAGCGGCGATGCCGCTCCGTGCTTACATGCCTCGATGATCCGCGTACCTTCCGCGGACATCGGGGCTGGTCCTGGTCCGCCCGGCGGGCAGCGAAAAGGTGAAGATGCCGCGCATGGTCAAGCTCGCGTACGGAGAACACGGCATCGATCTGGCGATCGACGAGTCGCGGATCGACGCGACGGTGATCATGCCCAAGGATCCGCCAGCCCTGGCGGATCCCGAATCGGCGTTCGCGCGCGCGGTCGACGCGCCGTTCGGCGACGCGCCGGCGCTGGGCGCGCTGATCGCCGCGAGGACGCTATCGCTGGGCAGGCCGGTGCGTTCGGTGGTGATCGTCATCGCCGACCACACCCGACCGGTGCCCGACCACCTGCTGGTGCCGTGGGTCGTGGAGCGGCTCGGCGTAGCCGATGCGATGGTGACGGTGCTGGTCGGCACCGGCACCCACCGTGGATCCACCGCACACGAGATCGAGCGCAAGCTCGGCGCTTCGGCGGCGCGCTTCCGCGTGGTCAACCACGACTGCAACGATTCGGCCGGCTTGGTGCGGGTCGGCGCGTCGCGCTGCGGCGGCGAGGCGTGGTTCAACCGCCTGTGGGTAGAGGCCGACGTGAAGATCGCCACCGGCTTCATCGAGCCGCACTTCTATGCCGGCTTCTCGGGTGGTTCGAAGGCGGTGATGCCGGGTGTCGCCGGGCTCGCCTCGATCCAGCACTTCCATCGCGCTGCGCTGATCGCCCACCCCGGCACCACCTGGGGCGACATCGCCGCCAATCCGCTGCAGGCGCTGACGCGCGAGATGCTCGCGTTGTGCCCGCCGGATTTCATCGTCAACGTCACGCTGAACCTGGGCAAGCGCATCACCGGGGTCTTCGCCGGCGAGTGCCGCGCCGCGCACGACGCTGGCTGCCATCAGGCGATCGAAGAGGCCCTGACGCCGGTCGCGCGCCGTTTCCCGGTGGTGGTCACCACCAACAGCGGCTATCCGCTCGATCAGAATTTCTACCAGACGGTCAAGGGCATCTCCGCGGCGGCGCGCATCGTCGAGCGCGGCGGCACCATCCTGGTGGCGAGCGAATGCCGCGTCGGCCTGCCGCCCGAGGGCGAGTTCGGCAAGATCCTCGCGGATCCGCGCGGTTCTCCTGAGCTGCACCAGGCGATCAAGGCGGCGAGCCGCACGCGCCACGACCAGTGGCAGGTGCAGACGCTCCTCCAATGTCTTGAACAGGCGCGCATCGTGCTGCATTCGACGCTGGCCCCGGCCGACCGTGCCCTGACGCGCACCGAGCATGGCGAGGACATCAACGCGTCGCTCGCGGCCTGCGCCGCGCGCTGGACCGATGGGAAGCTGCCGGTCGCGGTGCTGCCGATGGGCCCGTTGACCATCCCGTTCATCCAAGCCCGAGCTTCGTCGTCGTCACGCTGACGTGGTTCCCAGGCATATCCGGAGGCATCATGGATTGGACCGCATCGTGGATCTGGCACCCGCCGACCCCGCGCACCGACAACTTCTATCTCTTCGCGCGGCGCGAGTTCACGCTCGAACGCGTCCCCGCCGCGGTGGCGGTGAACATCACCGCGAGCAGTCTCTACCGGCTGTTCGTCAACGGCCGCATCGTCGGCCGGGGACCGAATCCGACCGATCCATCGCGCTACTACTACGACGTCCACGACATCGCGCCGTTCCTGCGACCCGGCAAGAACGCGATCGCCGTGATCGCGTACTCGTATTCGGACGCGCCCCAAGGCATCATCGGCCAGAACTGGGGCCGCGGCGGCCTGCTCGTGCAGGTCCATGCCGATGGCGCCAAGGCGCCGCTGCTGGTGAGCGATGCTGGCTGGAAGGTGCTGCATGCCCCCGAGTGGGACCAGGCCGCGCCGATCAACTGCACGCTCTACGCCGACTACAAGGAGTACATCGATACGCGGAAGGAGATCCCCGGCTGGATGGAAGCCGGCTTCGACGACCGCTCCTGGAGCGCGCCGCTGGTGATCGGCAAGCCGCCGGTCGAGCCGTGGACCCGCCTGGTTGAACGCGAAATCCCCTGGCTCGGCGGCGAGCTGCGCCGGCCGGTCAGCGCCACGTGGGAGAGCGCCAGCGTCACCTACGCCTGGCGCGACGACTGGGAGGTCTACCACGAGCAGCGTCTGGTGCAGGGGCCGTCGTATGGCGAGAAGTTCACCGAGGTGAAGAAGACGCACGCCGACTTCTCGCCCTCGATCCTGCTCGACTTCAACGAGCTGGTCACCGGCTATCCCGAGATCCGTATCGCCAAGAGCGCGGGCGGCGTCGTCGACGTGCTCTACGGCGAGGGCCTCAACCTGGTGCGCGTCGACCGCTTCGTGCTCAAGGGCGGCGCTCAGGTGCTGCAGGCATTCAACCGCCGCACTTTTCGCTATTTGAAGTTGGTGTTCCCCGAGGTTCCCGAGCGCATCGAGATCGATTCGGTGTCGGTGGAGATGAACACCTATCCGGTCGAGCACGTCGGCGCCTTCAGCTGCTCTGACGACATGCTCACCGACATCTGGAAGGTGGGCGCGCACACCATGCGCCTGAGCATGCTCGATCATTTCGTCGACTGCCCGTGGCGCGAGCGCACCACCTATGGCGGCGACGTGTATCCCGAGAATCGCATCTCGATGTACGCCTTCGGCGATCCGCGCCTGAATCGCAAGACCCTGCGCCAGATGTTCGCGCTGCAATACGCTGAGGGCGCGCTGCCGCCGTACGGCCCGTACCGTGGCTGCCACGGCTTCTACCCGGCGTGGTCGGCGCATTTCGGGCTCGCCTTCATCGACCACTGGTGGTTCACCGGCGACCGCTCATTCCTCGAGGAGCTGTGGCCGAATTTCGTCAGGCTGTGCGACTGGACAGTCGAGCAGGCCGAGAAGAACTCGGTGTCGCTCGTCGGCTCTCCAGCCAAGGGCGGGGATTTCGACACGTGGAAGACCCAGCCCCAGGTCAGCTTCAGCGCCTGGGAAGCCTTCCCGTTCCAAGTGTTGATGGCGCGCGGCGCCGACCTGGCCAAGCGCAAGGGACATGCCGCCGAGGCCGGACGTTGGGCCAAGACCGCGGACGCGATGGCCAAGGCGCTGCGCGAGACGCTTATCGATCCGGTCACCGGCCTGGCCGGACCATCCAACCGCGACGCATCGCACCGCTACGGCCAGAACGACACCGGCTACGCGCTATGGTCTGGGGTGCCTGAGCGCGGTCTCGGTCGCGAAGCGGCGGACCGCCTGGTCGGCGCGGGAGTGGCGGCGATGGATACCGGCTTCAACGCCTTCTTCGTCATCGAGGGCATGCTCGATTACGGCGCCGAGACCGCGGCGGTGGAGCTGATGCGTCGCTACTGGGGCGAGATGATCCGCCGCGGCGCGACCACCTTCTGGGAGTACTTCTCGCTCGACTGGCCGCGCCACAAGCACTTCGACCGCGGCCTGAGCGCGTGCCACGGCTGGTCGGCCGGTCCGACCTACACCATGCCAGCGCGCCTGCTCGGCGTGCGCCCGCTCGAAGCCGGCTTCGAACGAATCTTGGTGGCTCCGATCCTCGCGGATCTCGACTGGGCCGCGGGCACGGTGCCCACGCCGCACGGCGTCGTCCAGGTGCGTTGGCAGCGCAGCCACGAGCGCCTGCGGCTCGAGTTGACCGCCCCGCGTCCGGCCCGGGTGCTGCTGCCGGCGGTCGATCGGCGCACGCCGTCGATCCTCGTCGACGGCAAGCCGGTCGCGTCGACACGCGAGGGGGACCGCTACCTCATCGAGCTCGGAGCTGGCGCCCATGTGGTGGAGGCGGATCCGCGGTCCTGATCGGACGCATCTGGCATAAGCCGGGCGAGATCGAGGCACGCGCGATCGGGGCCGGGCGCGATTGACCCGGCGGGGCGCGCCCGAGGATGGCCGCGCCAGCACGCATCGGCCGATGCGGTGTTGGCGCGGAGGCCACCATGAGCGCGATCTTCCAGAACTGGCAGGCTTGGGCTCTGGCCTCGGCGGTGTTCGCCGCGCTCACCGCGCTCTTCGGCAAGATCGGCGTCAGCAAGCTGAACTCCGATCTCGCCACCTTCATCCGCACGGTGGTGATCCTCGCGCTGGTCGGCGCCATCGTCACGGCGCGCAAGGAGTGGATCAGGCCCGAGGGCGAGGGTCTTCCACTACGCTCGGTGGTGTTCCTGGTGCTCTCTGGCATCGCCACCGGCCTGTCCTGGCTGTGCTATTACCGTGCGCTGCAGCTCGGCGACGCCTCGCGCGTCGCGCCCATCGACAAGCTCAGCGTGGTGCTGGTGGTGGTCCTCGCCGCGCTGTTCCTGGGCGAGAAGATCACCTGGCAGGTCGGCATCGGCGTCGCGCTGATCGCCACCGGCGCGATCTTGGTGGCACTGCCCGCCAAGGGGTGAATCCGCCGGCTCAGGAGCGGACGTCGGACAGTCTCGCCCGGATCGCGTCCCAGCGCGCGGGATGCGACTCGTCCCTGATCCACGGTTCGAAGCCGAGCGCGAGGTAGGTCTTCAGTGCCGGCAGGCGATGGTCGTCCGTCTCGAGCACTGCATCCGTGCAGCCGAGCGCCGCGAAGCCGTGCAGCACTGCCAGCGATACCAGCCAACCCAGGCGCTTGCCGCCATGCGCGGGATCGGTCGCGACCCAGTGGATGTAGCCCGAGCCGGGGAACGCTTCCGGCATGAGCCGCGCCGAGGCGGTGGCGACGGCGGTGTCGCCATCTCGTCGGCCATGGATTCCGGCAGGCATCCCGGAATGGACGGCCAGCACCGTGCGGCGCACGGTGCCGTCGAGCACGAACGCCTCGCGCGCCCTGGCCGCGCTCCACGACGGATCAGCGAAAGCTGACGCGAGCAGCCGGGCGATCAACGCATGGTCATCGGCGGAGTCCTTGCGGAAATCACGCAGGGCATATCCGGGAGGTGGATCGGGTAGCTGCGGCAGATCACCGAGGTGCGGCCGCCGCATCAGCAGCTGGCGCATCATGACACGCCGCCAGGCGAGGAGGTCCTGAGCACCGGGTGGGTGTGGCGGATGTGCTCGGTCAGGCGCGCCCTGGCCGCAGGCCAATCCCGGGCGATCAGCGCGCGCAACAGCGCGCGGTGCTGGTGGCAGGCCTCTCGCGCGGCGCCGCGGTCGCCGGCTTCCCAGTCGAAGAACAGCGCGAAATAGGCGCCCTGGCGCGCGAAGAAGTCGCGCAGGTAGGGATTTCCGGAGCGCTCGATGAGGTAGCCGTGGATACGGTTGTCGAGGCGCACGCGTTCGCCGCCGGCGTGCCTGTCGATCGCATTGCCAGCGAGCATGCTCTCCAGCTGCGTGCGTTCGAGCCGATCCTTGGCCAGATCCAGGGCCTTCAGCTCGAGCACCTCGCGCACTTCTAGGAAGGCGTCGAGATCGGCCTGCCGGAACGGCCGCACGCGCCAGCCGCGGCGCGCCACGTGCTCGAGCAGGCCCTTGCCGGCGAGCTCCAGGAAAAGGCGCCTGAGCACGGTGCGGCCAATGCCGTAGCGAGCGGCGGTTGGCTCCTCGCGCAGGAACAACTCCTCGCCGCGCAGGCTGGCCTTGACCAGGTCGGCCGCGATCACCTCGCCATGGTCGCGGGGCGGCGCGGGAGGCGCTGAGCGCCACCCACGCGTGGGCCGCGTGCCTGGCGCGACCTCCAGACGGCGGTTGGCGAGCTTCACCAGCAGGCCGTCCTCGACCAGTCGGGCCAGCGCCGCGCGTACCGGACGGGTGCTGGACTGGTAGCGGCTGCCCAGGTCCTCGAGGGTCAGCGACCCGGGATTCCCGGAGCGGATGCGGTGCACCAGATCCTGGTGGATGCGCTGTTCCAGCGTCTGGCGGGATCCGGGAACGACGCTCAGGGATGCGGTGGGCACGCCGATATCATTTGACCTTGTACACAATGTCAAATATCATCACGCCATGAGTCTCAACGACCAATCGTCCGCCGCGATCGCCAAGCCGCGCCTCGCTGGCCTGCTGCCGGTGTTCCAGACACCGTTCGGCGCAGATGAACGCATCGACCTGGGCGGGCTCGCGCGCGAGATCGATTGGCTCTTCGCCCACGGTGCCGACGGGGTGGTCATGGCGATGGTCTCCGAAGTCCTGCGCCTGACGGGCGACGAGCGTCGCGCCTTGGCCGAGAGCGCGTGCGCGCTGGTGGCCGGGCGCGGCGCGGTGGTCATCAGCGTGGGCGCCGAGAGCTCGTTCGCCGCCGCTGACGCGGCGCGCCACGCAGCCGGGTGCGGCGCCAGCGCGTTGATGGCCATCCCGCCGCTCGCGGTGGCGGTCGGCGAGGCCGAGATCGCCGGCTACTACCGACGCATCCTCGACGCGGTCGAGCTGCCCGTGGTGGTGCAGGACGCCAGCGGCTACGTTGGCAAGCCGCTGTCGATCGCTCTGCAGGCGTCGCTGTTCCAGGAGTACGGCGAGCGGGTGATGTTCAAGCCCGAGGCGGCGCCGATCGGCCAACGCCTGTCGCTGCTGCGCGACGCCACCGGCGGCGCGGCCGCGATCTTCGAGGGCACGGGCGGCGTCAGCCTGGTCGACAGCCATCGCCGCGGCATCGCCGGCACCATGCCGGGCGCCGACCTGATCGTCGCGGTGTCGCGCCTGTGGCGCGCGCTCGAGGACGGCGATCGAACCGTCGTCGATGCGATCCATCCCGCGCTCTGCGCGGTGCTCGCGCACGAGAACAGCCTGGACGCCTTCCTTGCGGTCGAAAAGCACCTGCTGGTCAGGCAGGGGGTATTCAGCCATGCGCGGGTACGCGGGCCGGTCGGCTATGCACTCGACCCCGAGACCATCGTCGAGGTCGACCGCCTGTTCGAGGGCCTGATGGCGATCGTGGCGGGCTTGTCGCGGCCGCTTCCGTCATCGGTGGCCGCCGACCCTGCCGTCCTGACCCGTGCGGCGAGCCGCGCATGAGCGGTGCTGCAGGCGGTGTGGCGGTGATCAGCGGCGGCGTCGGTGACATCGGCCGCGCCATCGCCAGCGAACTCGCCGCGCGAGGGATGGACATCGCGATCGGCGATCTCGTCTCCGACGAGGATGGGGGCCGGATCCTGGCCTCTATCTTCGCCCGTGTCCGCGCCGCCGGCCGTCGCGCGAGCTACCAGCGCGTCGACGTCACCGATGCCGCCGCGGTCGGCGCCTGGATCGCGGCCGTCGAGCGCGACCTCGGTGTGCCCAGGGCGGTGGTGGTCAACGCGGCGGTGGTGACCCCCCGCGATCTGCTCGAACTCGGAGCAGGAGACTGGCGGCGAGATCTCGCCGTGGTTCTCGACGGAGCGTTCCATCTCGCGCAGGCCGGTGCGAGGCGCATGGTCGCGGCTCGCATCCCCGGGAGGATCGTATTCGTCGGCAGCTGGGCCGCCGACGTTCCGGATCCGGCAATCGGCGCGTATTGCGCCGCCAAGGCCGGCGCGCGCATGCTGATGAAGCTGTTCGCGTCGCGGCTCGCGGCCCACGGCATCCTGGTCAACGAGGTCGCGCCGGGTTACGTCGACGCTGGTCTCAGCGGCAGGATGTTCCAGGCCGACCCGGCCCTGCGCGCGGCCTGCGTGGCGCGCGTGCCCGTCGGCGCGCTCATCGGCGCTGGAGAGGTCGCGCGCGAGGTGGCGAGACTGTGCGATCCGGAGCTCGCGCACATCACCGGCAGCGTGGTGCTGATGGATGGCGGGCTGTCCCTGCGCTTGCCGGCGACCTCGACATGAGCGGCCCGCGGGAGCGCCCTGGAGACATCGCGCACGCCGGATTCGGCGGCCTGATCGGCGTGGCACGCGCGGACATCACGCCGCCAGCGGGCATCTATGCACGCAACTGGGGCGCGGCGGAAGCGGATCTCGCCGCGTCGATCCATCGCCCGCTTATCGCGTCGGTGATGACCGTGCGCGCAAGTGGCGATGGGCAGCCGTTGGTGCTGGCGAGCCTCGATCTCGGCTGGTGGCGCACGCGCGAAGACGAGCTCCATGTGCGAGCTACGCTGGCGGCCCGGCTCGGCCTCGGCCCCGAACGCGTGATCGTGCATCTGAGCCATACGCATTCGGCTCCATCGATCTGCCGCGAGGATTCCGGCAGGCCTGGCGGCGAGCTGATCGCCCCGTACCTCGACCACGTGCGCGACGTGGTGGCTGGAGCGGCGGCGCGAGCCCTGGCAACCGAGCGTGAAGGCCGCCTGGATTGGGGGCGGGGCTCGTGCACCTTGGCCTGCCAGCGCGATCAACGCGACCCGGCCGGCGCCCGCTTCATCACCGGCCTGGATCCCGAGTCGAGCGCCGACGACACCGTGCTGGTCGGACGGGTGTGCGGAGCCGACGGCGCCGTACGCGCTGTACTGGTGAACTACGCCTGCCACCCGACCTCGCTCGGCTGGGCCAACCGCGCCATCTCGCCGGATTTCGTCGGCGCGATGCGGGACACCATCGAGCAGGCGCTAGCCGGCTCGGCCGGTCGCGTACCTGGTCAAGAGCCAGACAGCGATGGCGTCATCGCGATGTTCCTTCAAGGCGCCTCGGGCGATCTCGCGCCCCGTCGGCAATACGCTGCCGAATCCGAGATTGCCGACGCCAATGGCCGCCAACTCGGGCACGCGGCGCTGTCGACGCTCGCGGGCATGCTGCCGTCGGGTCGTACGCTGCGCTTCGCCGGCACGCTCGAGAGCGGCGCGCCGCTCGGCATCTGGACCGAGGCCGAGGCGCCAGTCGATGACACCATCGAGGCGCGCGTGCTCTTGGTCGATGTCGCGCTCAAGCCCATGGAAGACGCCGCCACGCTGCGCGCCCGGCTCGCCCTCGCCCTGGCCGCCCCCGGGCAAGCCGTGACGGTCGAGCGGCTGACGCGCGCCCTGCGCGTGCGGCGCATCGTCGGCGACGGCGACCAGGCCCGCATCGAGGTGTGGCTGTGGCGGATCGGCGGCGCTTTTCTGGTGGGTCAGATGAACGAGGCCTACTCGGTCTTCCAGCGTACGCTCCGCGACGCCATGAGCACGGCGGTACTCGGGAGCGCGGTCGTCGTCCTCAACCATGCCAACGGCAGCTGCGGATACCTTCCGCCGCGTGAGCTCTACGCAGAGGACCTCTATCAGGTCTGGCAGACGCCGTTCGCCGCCGGGACCCTGGAAGCGCTCACCTCGGCGACGTTTGCGGCGTGCGTGGCGTTCGCTGGCGGCTCCGCAGGTGCAGCCGTTGGTGGATCGTATCGCGCGGCCGGACGGTCGTCTGATCTCGCGTCGGGACCGGCGCCTAGCCGATCCTTGGACAATCCCATGCACACCTCGGAGGCGGCGACATGAAGCGCATCAAGCTGGGAGTCGTCGGAGCCGCTGGCCGCGGCGGCCATTTCCGCGACATCATCTCCGCCACCGGCGCCATCGACGTCGTGGCGGTGTGCGACAGCCGCGAAGCAGCGCTCGAGGAGGCGCGGCAGCGCTTCGCGGCGCCCGAGAAGTACGTGGACTACCGCGAGATGCTGGCGAAATCGGACATCGACGCGGTGTTCATCGGCACGCCGATGCCGTTGCATGCCGAGCAGTCGATCGCGGCGCTCGACAGCGGGCGTCACGTGATCTCCGAAGTGACCGCCGCGGTGTCGCTCGACGAGTGCCGCCGTCTGGTGTCGGCGGTCAGGCGCTCGAAGCGCGTGTACATGATGGCCGAGAATTACATCTATATGCACGCGAACGCCATCGTCTCGGAGTTGGTGCGGCAGGGGCTGTTCGGCGAGGTGTTCTATGCCGCTGCCGAATACATCCACGAGCTCAAGGAGCTCAACGAGCAGACCCCGTGGCGGCGGCGCTGCCAGACCGGCGTGCCCGGCATCACCTATGGGACCCACAGCCTCGGCCCCATCCTGCAGTGGATGCCCGGCGACCGCGTGGCGAGCGTCGCCTGCGCGAACTCCGGCTCGCATTACCGAGACCCGCGTGGCGAGCCGTACGCCCAGGACACCGCCTCGATGATGTGCCGGACCGTGCAGGGGCGGATGATCGTCATCCGCGTCGACATGGTTTCCGACCGACCGCACGCGTGCGGTAACTATCAGCTCCAGGGCACCGACGGCTGCTTCGAATCCTCGCGCGGCGGTCCGGGGGACATCGACAAGATCTGGCTCAAGCGTCTGCCGGGCACGCAGGCCGCGAGCTGGCGAGACCTCGGCGACTTCTCGAGGATCCCCGAGCTCAAGGAACGTTTCGTGCCGAGTTGGTGGCGCGAGGCGCCCGCCGCGGCGCTGAAAGCCGGCCATGGCGGCGGTGATTTCTTCGAGCTGTGGGATTTCGTGCGCGCGGTACGCGGCGAATCGCCGTGCCGGCTCGGCATCGACGCGGCGATGGATATGACGCTGCCCGGTCTGGTCAGCCAGCAGGCGGTCGCCGCCAGCGCCTGGCTGGAGGTCCCGGATTCGCGCGCCTGGATGTGAAGCGCCGTTCGAGGGCGGGGAACCTCGAGTGCAATGGACGGAAGCAGCGCTACTTGCTGAAGCCGATGCTGTCGACGTACATGTCGAAGGCGAACTCGTTGGCCTTGTTGTTGGCGTCGAAGCTGAGCTCGCAGAGCTGTTTGAGGGTGAATTTTTCGGCGGCGAAAGCGGCGAGCGGGATGACCACGTCGTGCCACTGTCCATCGAAGGCCTTGGGGCAATAAGTGAGCAGCTCGACTTGCTTGCCGACGACCTTGATGCCGCCCTCACCGATGCTGCAGAGGTACGGCCGCAGTGAGGTCGGCTTCGACGCGCCGTCCATCTTGAACGAGAACACCAGGTTCGCCTCTGAGCTCGCGTCCAGACCGTCGGTCGCCTTCACCGGGTAGGTGCACCAGAAGGCGCCGCAGTTCGAGAAGAAGGTCTTGGCGGCGACGTGCCAGAGCAGCGCGGTCGAACCCTGGTGCGCCACGGAAGACTGGGCGCCGAAGGTTGCGATCTCCTTGTTGAACCAGCAGTTGATGATCTTCTTGTCGTCGCCGTCCCAGGCGACGAGGTCGCGCGCGACGGTGGGATTCACCAGCTCGTCGAGGTTCTCGGGGACGTCGAGGCGCATCACCGCCTCCTTCTGGTAGGCAGAGGTCGATTGCCAGGCGAAGAAGCAGTGGCGCTTCTCGCAGAACACCGCGCCTGCCGGCTGGAATGTGAGCTTCTCGCCGACCGCGTCCCAGGAATCGCCGCCGTCGGTGCTGATCACCAGCTGCTGGTCGCCGATCGCCGCGAGCCAACGCTTCGGCAATTCCATCGGGCTGTGTTTCACCGCCGCGCCCAGGCTGTTCCAGCTCTTGCCGCGGTTGTTGCTGCGCAGCAGGCCCTCGTTCTCGCCTAACTCCCAGTAGAGGGCGCCGTTGGAGGCGACGAATGCCGGAGCCGTACCGCCATTGTTGTAGACCTTGGTCCAGGTCTTGCCGGCATCGTCAGTCCGCCAGATGCCGACCTCTTTCTCCTTCTTCTGCTTCTTGTCGAAGCCCGCCGCGCTGGCGAGCCAGGTCTTGTCGTCGAGCACCAGCACCTGTCCCGTGTAGCCGGTGGTGTTCGGGAATTTGGAGGCCTTGCTGAAGAAGGTGCCGCCGTTGGTCGAGACCTCGACGTCGTGCTCCTTCTCGTGCGGACCGACGATCACGGTCTTGTGCTTCGGGTCGGTGAAGTCGATGCTGATCGAATCCGCCGCCTCGATGTTGGGCACGGGCTTGAAGGTCTTGCCCCCGTCGGTGGTGGCGAATGCGCCGGGCGCGCCTGCGCTGCTGGTCACCCAGAAGGCGTCGGGAGCCTTGGGATCGAAGAGGATCGAGCTCGGCCGGTTCTTGGCGTTGCCGACGGTGCCGAGTTCGGCCCAGCTGGTGCCGCCGTTCGCAGAGGTCCAGAGCCATTTCTCGCTGACGCCGGCGATGATCTGATCGGTTCCGGGGACCACGGCGAGCAGGGTCACGCCGCCGGGGCCCCATTTGTTGTTGGCGAGGTCGTTGGTCGCATCCACCCACTGCGGCTTGGGCTTCGGTGGCTCGGCCGCGACCGGATCGGCGGGCTTGGCCGCGTCGGGCTTGGTTGCATCGGCCGGAGCCTTGCTGGCGTCGGCCGGAGCGGGAGCGGTGGCGTCCTCGGCGAACGTCGGGGCGATCGGGAGCACGAGCAGCAGCGCGAGCACGGGGCGGAGGATCGGGTTCATGGCGTTCCGTTCATTCGTGCAGCTGTCCATCGGTGTCCATCTGTGTATCCGGGGAGGTCGATGGGCGAAGCGGGGGACGATCGGGTGAGGCATGCTGGGACGCGGCGGGATGGCCACTGCCGGACAGGCTTGTGCCGATTTGGCGGGGAAGACCCTAGGTCTGATGCGTGCCGGTCAACCGCTGGCCAGTCGGGGTGGCGGCACCATGCGTATGGTGATGGCGATCGTGCTGCCCACCGTGCTGCCCACCGTGCTGCCTACCGCGGCAGCAGCGGCGGTGGACCGATTCGCGCGGTGTACCGCGGGCGGTAACCGGTCAGTTCGACCACAGGGTGATGCCGAGGCGCTTGAGGCAGCTCAGCCAGGCCTGGCGCTCCTTCGAGCGGCAGGTTTTCAGCACGCAGCGGATCTTTTCCTCGTCGGTGAGGGGGCGCGGCTTGTTGCGCAGCACCATGCCCGCCTGCTCGGGCGTGCGGTCGGCCTTGCGGCCGTTGCAGGGCTTGCACGACGCCACGACGTTGGTCAGCGAGTCCGGCCCCTTCAGCGCCCGCGGCACCACGTGATCGCGCGTTCCGGCCCCCATGGTCAAGCGCGTGCCGCAGTACTGGCACTCGAAATTATCGCGGATGAATACCGCCTTCTTGGTCGGCATCTGGAACAGCCTGGTGCGCTTCTTGACCAGCACCTGGTAGCGCATGACCACCACGGCCGGAAGCTGGAAGGTGCAGTGCTGGCTGCGCACGACCTCGGGATAATGCTCGATTGGAGTGGCCTTCCCCTCGAGCACCAGCATCAGCGAGTCGAACCAGCTATCCTCGATGTTGAGGTACTCGAAACTGGCGTTCAGGACCATGCAGCGGGTCACTTCCACCTCCGCGGCCCAGGGTAGCGCCTGCCTGGCTGGTGTGAACTGGATGGTGCGACGGCGCGGGTCGTCGTTCCAGTCGTTGCGTCCAGCATGCGTTGCGCAGGGGGGCCGCCCACGGTATACGAGAGCCCTGATTTTAGCGCTCCGGGAGACACCACTCCCGGGCCTACCCGGAGTCCAGATGCGTTCGTGTCTCGCCTTGCTCTGTCTAGCCGCCGGTTCCTCCTCGATCTTCGCGGAGGACCAACCGGGCGCTCTCCCCGCCGATGCGGCCGCCGCTCCGGCGCAAGCCCCGGCCCAGCTCCCCGCGCAGGACGCCTCGGCCCACGTGGCCACGCCGGCCAACGCGCCAGCGGGGCGGGCTCCGGCGCCAGGCCAGAAGTTCCTGACCGTGTCGGGTTCGATCGGCGCCGGCTACGACAGCAACATCTTGCTGCAGCCGAGCGAGAGCCCGTCGAGCACCGGTTCGTCTGGCCTGGCGCTCACCGCTGGCGCGCGCGCGACCGCCGCGGTGGTGCGCACGCAGCGCTTCAAGATGAGCGTCAGCCTCGATGGCGACGTCAGCGACTATCCCGACGTGACACAAGCCAATCTGATCCGCGTCGGCGGTGGCCTGAACGATCAGCTCGACGTGCATGGCGTGATCGTGGGTTCGGCCACCGGCTTCAACGCCTTCTGGCTCGACAGCAAATACGCTGCCTCCGCCGGCAGCGAGAACCTCTATGCCGCCGACACCTGGGGGCGCAACGTCTCGATCATATCTGCCGGCGCTCAGGTGTTGCGCTACAAGGGAAACAGCGACAGCTCGGGCATCGAGGGCGAGGTGGCATACCGGCACTGGTACATGCTCGAAGACCGCAACGTGCGCCGCCGCGCCGAGTTCTCGCTGCGCTTGGTGCGCTTCGTGGCCAACGCCGCGATCGACTCCTATACGGGCCTGGGCGGAAGCCTCGGCGGCTTCTACCGTCTGCACGGAGGCACGCGCCCCGTCGCCGGGACCATCGACCTGTCCGCGCGCGTCGGCCTCGAGCTGCGCCGCTACGATCGTGGCTCGATCGGCCTCGAGCGCGAGCGCCAGGCGATCACCACCTACGCCGTCACCGGCGACGTATGGATGTGCGAGAACGCCTCGGTCGGCGCGTTCGTCGGCTACACCATCCGTAACGCCAACATCTCTCGCGACACCTACGACCGCCTCCAGGCAGGCGGTCGGCTCAGCGTCATCTGGTAGGAGCAACCATGCGTGCCGTCATCCTCGCCGCTGCGATCTCCATCTCCATCGGCGCCTATGCTCCGACCGCCTTCGCTGCGGAGATTGCAGAGGGCGCGCAGGGCGCGGAACGAGCCGACGTGCTCGCGACCTGGAAGGCCGGAGCCGGGAAGATCGGCGACGCCTCAGCGACCCTGGGCGGCGAGATCCCCAGCGGCACGCACATGACTGCGGGGGATCGCGCGGTACGCGTGGTGCTGGCGAAGGCGCCGCGCTGCTCGCTCTACCTCTCGCCCAAGGCCGAGATGTTCATCGACGAGAAGACCGATGGCACCGGCACCAGTCTTGTCGCGCACCTGGTATCCGGACAGCTCGAAGCCGACATCGCCGACAAGGGCGCTTACACGGACGTCCACGTACTCGGCAAGATCATCGACGTGAAGGTCACCGGCACGCTGCTGGTGGTCGAGCGCGTCAAGGCCGACACCGACTATGTCGCCCTGGTCCACGGCAAGATCCTGGTCAACGTGCGCAAGGAGGTCGCCGAGGCGATCGCCGCGCTCTCGGGATCGGAAGGAGTCGAGATGAACTCCCGCCAGGGCCTGACCGCCGATGCCTCGGGTCTCGGCCCGGTGCACAACCTGCTCGGTCGTCCGCAGATCCAGACCTCGTCGGCCAGCGAGCATTCGTCGCTGCAGTCGCAGGGTGACACCCCGGCTCCCGATTCCTCATGGGACACCAGCGCCGCCGAGAACAGCACCGCCGACGGCGGCGTGAACGGCAACAGCGCCGGCAGCGGCGTCGAGGGCGGACCGCAGATCGGCGATCACGACGTCGACCTCAGCAACGCCGGCAACGACATCAATGCCCAGATTAGTTCGGAAATCGAGAAGGACGTCTCGAACGAGGTGACGAACCAGGTGATCAACCAGGCGTTCAGCGGACCCAATCCGTTGTCGCCTCCGCCGTCGCCGCCCTGACCGCGCAGCTACGCCAGCCATTCCCGACTCTGACTGGCGGGCTGAGCCAGACGGTTCTGACGATGCGGCGGGACTCTGGTCTTGTTGAAACGATCCAGGCCTTCTCCGCTGCTTCAACCATCGACTCCCTAGACTGACCAGACGCCGATCTCAACGGCACGAAGGATTCCATATGCTCTCCGCGTCCCTGCGTCGAACCGCGATCGTGATGGTGTTGGCGTTGGTACCGATGTGCGGCTTCGCGCAGGATGTGCATTGGGCGACCGGTGCGGACGGAAACTGGAACGTCGCGGCGAACTGGACGCCCGCGGTGGTGCCGACCTCGACCGATCGCGCGATCATCGACGCCTCTGGAAGTTACACCGTCACGGTGTCCGACGTCCGGGCGGTGACTGACCTGGTCGTCGGGGATGGCAGCCTCGCATTTCCGGTATTGACCATCGCGAGCGGTGGAAGCCTGACTCCTAGCGGCGCGAGCGCCATCCAGTTCGGCGCGCAGGCGATCATCTCGCTGGGTGGTATCCTGATCCTTAATGGCGCCGGCGTGACCCTGGGCAATGGCGGGCTCATCGTCCTGCAGACGGACGGCGGACTGAATATTGCCAACAACGCGATCTTGACGAACAACGGGAATCTGACCATCGACGGTGATTTCTCGATCGCCGACCCGTCCGCGACCGGCAGCATCGTCAACGCCAGCACCATCGAGAAGCTCAGCGGAACGGGCACGGCGACCATCGTCCCCAGCGTGTCCCAATCGGGATCGATCGCCGTGATCCTGGTCGATGCCGGTACCCTGGGATTCTCCAACCCGCAGACTGTCACCGGCCAGGTGGATCTGCTCGGGGGCTCCACGGTCTCTTGCCCGTCGCCATTGACTATCGGCAGCGGCGCCGTGTTGGTCGGTCATGGCTACGTGCAGAGCGACCTCGTCAATCTCGGCACCATCGTCCCGGATGCCGCGTTCGGCCTGATCGTGAGCGGAAACTACCAGCAGGATCCATTGGGCATCCTGGTGATCGAGGTGGGCGATCTCTACACCCCGAGCTACCTGCAGGTCGCCGGGACTGCGACTCTGGCGGGCTCGCTGTACGCGTCGGCAACCGGATATCTGCCCAATGTGGGTGATTCCGTCGGAGCCGTATTTTTTGGTTCGAGCACGGGCAGCTTCTCCTCGGTGATCAGTTTCCTCGATCCCGGCTACACGTTCTCCGCGTACTATGTCGCGGGATCCATGGGTGTGACCGTCGTGGCGGTCAATTCCATCCCGGTTGCCGCGAATGGAACCTCGCTCGCCTTCACTCCAGGGGACAGCGTCTCCGTTTCCCATCAGGCAGCGCTCACTCCTCCGGACATCACGCTCGAGGCGTGGGTGAAGCTGCTCGATTATCCTGGCTCCTCGACCACCTGGGTGGTCGCAAGCTCAACCACGGGATCTGATGGTTACGAGTTGGACATCGATAATTCCGATGGTCAACGGATCAGCTGGACCGCTGGCGGATCGAGCATCAGTCAATACCAGACCCTGCCACTCGGACGCTGGATCCACTTGGCGGTCACGCAGACCGGTACCGATGCCATCATTTATATCGACGACGTTGCTATCGCCACTGGAACCGTGGGTCCGCTGGTGGATGCGCTGCAGCCATTCACGTTCGGATCGTCGGCATTATCCGACAACTCCTTCCTGATGGACGAAGTGCGGGTTTGGCGGGTGGTCCTCGATCCCAGCGATTTGGACTCGCGCTCCACGACCTCGGTGGACCCTACGGAGGCCATGCTACCCAGCCTCGCCGTGCCGGCGACCGATCTGGTGGCGGTCTGGCACCTGGACCAGATCAGCGCTGGCGTCGCCATCGAATCTGCCAACGGCTTCGATGGCACCATCATCGGTGCGCCAGTCCAGACCGGAGACATGGGAGTCCTGTCCCCGAACGCGGCCATCAACGCCGACCTCGGCAGCCCGGGTCACGGATTCCTCGGCGTCTACGACATCGATGGCCCAACCCACGCCTTCACCGTGCTGACACCTCCCACGAAAGGCACGGTGACGATCGATGACCAGTCCACCGGCGCGTACACCTACATCGTGAATCCTGGGCAGAGTGGCACGGACGCATTTACCTATGAGGTCTCCGATGGAACCGATGTCTCGTATCCGGCCGTCGTGACCGTGCAGTTGGGCATCGCCCTGCCGAACGTCACCGTCGGATGGACGAAACCCTCCGCTGATTTCTATGAAGGCCTGGCCATGCCGATCGCGATCCAGCTC
Organism: Planctomycetota bacterium; assembly: GCA_038231435.1. Lineage (GTDB taxonomy): Bacteria > Planctomycetota > UBA11346 > UBA11346 > UBA11346 > JACCZE01. The sequence goes on along the minus strand of JBBRLJ010000018.1, from coordinate 76,122 downwards.
TCGGCACCCGCGCCAGTGGGCGGTCTGGACATCTCCCTGAACATCACCGGCGGCATCGCGACCGATCCCGCCGACTTCACCCTGAGCGCCAACCCGGTCTCCGTCCCTGCGGGCGCCACGAGTGTCACGGTGGTGGTCACTCCCATCGACGATGCCGTTCTCGAACCGTCCGACGAGGATTTCACCATCGATCTCATTGCCGGGCCAGGCGTCGATGTCGACCTCGCGCGCAGGACGTTCACGGGACTGATCGTCGACCACGAGCCGCTGTCGCTGACCGCTCTGGTCGGGGGCTCCCCGACCGGCACCTCGATCTCGGTGTCGATCGGTCAGGTCATCGAGTTCGACCTGCACGACGGCGTGCCGGTGCTTGGTTCCAATGGCGCTCCGACCTTCGTCTACTCGACGTCGGCCCCGTCGGGAACCTTCACGTTCTTCACCACCGATCTGGTGCGCGCAGATGGCGATATCCCCACTCCCGACGGCGACAGCGATCCCGTGCAGAAGGCGGTGGTGTGCGCGCTCAGACCCGGCGTCTACACCTTCACCGTCGGCGATGGCCTGGGCACCACCGACTACACCGTCACCGCGTCCGATCTCTCGCCCATCGTGGTCACGCCGCCGGTGCTGCCGGGCAGCACCGAGGAAAACACCGCGTACAGCGCCATCGGCGCGAACACTCCCGCGGGCCTCGCGAACCTGCTCGGCGTCGCGGGATCGTATTCGGACACCCAGGCGTCGGCGTACGTGTGGGACGCGTCGTCGCAGGGCTACGTCCGCCTGCCGAGCCAACCCAGCGGCGGCCTGACGCCGGGCGAGGCGGTATTCCTGGCCAGCCGCGTGGATTTCGCATTGGATTTCGACGGCGTGCCGCTGCCGATGTTCTTCGAGGTCTCGCTGCATCCGGGCTGGAACTTCATCACCATCCCGTCCCTGGGTGATGGCGCCACCACCTTCGACACCCATGCCTGGAACGACCTGCGGGTCTTCGATTCGACTACCAACGCCGAGTTGGTGTCGACCGAGCGCGATGCGGCGATCGGGATCAACGCCTTCCTGTGGAATCCGCTCGCGGGCGCGTATGCCTCGGTCACTTCGTTCGACGCCGGCAAGGGCTACTGGATCCGCGACAACCTGGCGAGCGATCTGCACATCGTGCGCTTCCCCACGCTCAGCCTCGGCACTCTCAACGGTTTCGCCGCATCGCATCAGAGCCGGCTCTACCACGGCGAGACTCCGGTGAAGACCTCCGCTCACCGCCGGCAGTTCGCCGCTGGCGGCCCGCCGCTGCCTCCGGGCGGACTGCACCAGCACGCCGCGAGCGGCAACGGCTGCGGCGTGGGCTCTGGTGCGGCGGGCGTCGTGCTGCTGCTTGCCATGGCCGGCTTCGCGGCGCTGTCACGTCGGCGCTTGGACGGTTGAGTTCGTCGGTAGGTGTAGCGTGAATCGGCAGTATTCTCCATTCCTTGGCAGCCGAAGTGGCTGTGTAGAGAAGTCGCGGCACTAGGTAGGCACCGCCGCGCTCGATCCGACTCCGTGCCGTCCCTGTTCCCGTTCCGGCTCCGGACGAAACGTTCCAGGTGGTTCCGGGCCTGGGCATGACCTTGTTGCACCAATCGCCGCCTTTTCGGCTGCTCGCTCGCCAGGTACCCTAGGCTGCATGGACTTCGCCACGGTTACCAAGGACCTTCCATGCTTTGCGCGCTGATCCGCCGCGCCGCTCTCGCGGCATTCGTGATGATGCTGATGCCGACCTGCGGCTTCGCCCAGGATCTGCACTGGATCAATGCCTCGGGCGGCAGCTGGAACGTCGCCGCGAATTGGGATCTGAGCGCCGTCCCGGCTTCAGGAGACAACGTCTTCATCGATGCGTCCGGAACCTACACCGTCACGCTCTCGGGCGGAACCGTGGTCGCGAATATGAACGTCGGAGGCGGCACCGGCGTCCAGACCCTGGCCGTGGTGGACAACATCCTGCTGGTGTCGCTCAACACCTACGTCTACCCGAATGGCGTGCTCTCGTTTGTCGGCGGCACCATGATCCTCAGCGGACCTGGATGCGGCCTGCTCAACGACGGCACGGTCGTGCTCGCCGCTCCAACCGCCATCGTCGAGGATGATGCGAACCTATGGAACAACGGCACCATCGATCTCCAATCGGACATCCAGATCCTCGATCCGGGAAATTCCTTCGGCTTCATCAACAACGAGCCCACCGGTACGCTGCTGAAATCGACCGGTGCGGGCTCGGCCTGGATCAGTTGCGCATTCAACGACCAGGGCGCCATCACGGTGCAATCGGGGACCCTGGCATTCCTAGAGAATGTGACGCATGACACGGGCATCATCGAGGTGGACAACTCTTGCTCCCTGTCGTGTCCGCAGCTGACCATCTCCAGCGGCTCGCTCATCGGCGAGGGAATCATCGACGGCGATGTGATCAACCAAGGAACAGTCGCGCCGGGCGTGTCGGGGATCGGCACCCTCAGCGTGACTGGTGCCTTCCAACAGGGGCCCTCGGGAACGCTGTCCATCGAATTGACTGATGTGGCGAATTTCGACCGACTCAGCGTGGGCTCCGCGGTGTCCCTCGACGGCGTGCTCGACGTGGCCCTGCTGGGCTCGCTGTCGGCTGGCGACAGCTTCACGGTGATGGACTACGCGTCCGTCGCCGGGGATTTCGCCTCCTTTCCCAATCATTCGTTCGGCCCCTTGCGCCTGACGAGGGATTTTTCGTCCTTTGTCAGTCTCAGCCTGGTCTCCGAGGTGAACGCTCCGCCCATCGCGGTCGATGGCGTCATCTCGACCTTGCACGATCAATCCGTCTCGGGTTCGTTGACTGCCAGCGATTTCGAAGGCGATGCTCTCACCTATTCGCTCGTCACCCAGCCGACGCTCGGTTCGGTGACGCTCGACAATGCGGCGACGGGCGATTTCACCTACACGCCCCTGCCTGGGTTCACGGGAGTCGAAACGTTCACCTTCCAGGTCTTCGACGGTACCGACGCTTCGGTGGTCGACGGCATCGAGACGGTCGGCGTCGATGCTTCTCCCACGCTCGGCGCAGGCGGAGCGCTGTCGTTCGCTCCGGGCGATCACGTGACTGTGCCGCATCAGGCGGCCCTGACGCCCGCTTCCATGACCATCGAGGCGTGGGTGAAGTTCCTGACCCCGCTCGACGACGAGAGCATGCTGGTCGCCGGCTCGGGCGATGCATCGACAGCCGGCTATCTGCTGAGGATCTCCGACGATGGCAGCGGCAACAAATCGGTCGAGTGGTGGTCGAACGGCGCGTTCTACGTCGAGTTCACCACGATCCCGGTCGGCAGGTGGCTGCACCTGGCGGTGGTCCAGACGGCCAGCGTCACGGAAGTGTATATCGATGGCAATCTGGTGGGCAGCAGCGCGCTGCCGCCTCCGATCGACGCGGGACTGCCGTTCGAGATAGGCTCGGCGACCTCGAGCTGCTCCTACATCATCGATGAGGTCCGGCTCTGGAACGTTGCGCTCACCGGACCACAGATCATGGGCTTCGCTTCCGCTTCGCAGGCGACACCGGATCCCAACCTGGTTTCGGTCTGGCACCTCGACGAGCTCGCGGGACCGCTCGCCATCGATAGCGCAAGCGGTTTCACCGGTACGTATACCGGTTCGCCCTCACCCATCGGCGACGTCGGGGTGCTGACGCCAGGCAGCATCACTGTGAGCGGCTCGTCCTCGCAGGACGGAACCGGGCTGCTGGCGGTCGCTGATGTCGATGGGCCTTCTCGCACCTTCAATGTGGTCAGCGGGCCGACCTACGGCACCGTTTCCGTCGACGATGCCACTGGGTTCTTCACCTATTCCTACTCTCCGTTCGTCATCATCGGAGAGGGGACCGACAGTCCGGGATTCGCCGCACCGTCCCTGCGACGATCCTTCCTACCGATCGAGACCTCGATCACCTCGGATTCCTTCGATGTCTATGTCTTCGATGGCATGGATTACTCGAACACCATCACCGTGAACATCGCCATTGCCCAGGTGACCGTCGTCGAGTCCGGAGGCACGACCGATGTCGGCGAAGGTGGCCCTGTCGACACCATCACGGTCGCGCTGTCGACTGCGCCGAGCATGGACGTCACCGTAGCCCTGGCGCCGGACGCTTTCCTGAACGTGTCATCGCCCTCGCTGGTGTTCACGTCTGCGAACTGGTCGACGCCGCAGGCCGTGACGGTGATGGCGGTGGATGACTCCCTGCCCCAAGGCACACATTCCGGATCCCTGACCTTCACCGCGACCAGCGCCGATCCGGTCTTCAATGGCATTCCGATCACGCCGCTGTCCGTTACCATCACCGACAACGATACCGCGGCCACCGTGGGCTGGGTCGCGCCGACGGGGATCTTCTATGAAGGCCTGCCGATGAAGGTTGCGTTCCAGGTGTCGCCGCCAGCCCCGGCCGGCGGCCTGAGCGTGTTGCTGGGCATCACCGCTGGCAGCGCGACCAACAGCGGCGGCGAGACCGTGCTCGATCTCGGGGATGATTTCAGCCTCAGCTCCATCTCGGTGAATGTTCCGGGCGGCGCGAGCATTGGCTACGTCACGGTCAATCCGGCCGACGATGGCGTGTTCGAGCCGATCGACGAGACCTTCACGCTCGCGCTGCTTTCCGGCGGCTCGGTGGCGGTGGACTCCTCTCGCGCGACTTTCGATGGCACCATCGTCGATCACGAGCCGTTGGTCGTCGATGCGCTGGTCGCGGGTTCGCCGGTGGGCACCTCGATCGCCGTCTCGATCGGCCAGGTCATCGAGTTCGATCTGCACGACGGTCTGCCAGTGCTCGGTACCAACGGCGCTCCCACCTTCATCTATGCGACTCCCGCTCCCGAGGGTTCGTTCACTTTCTTCACCACCGACTTGGCGCTCACCGATGCAGACGGCGATCTCGACAATGATCCGACCCAGAAGGCGGTTGTGTGCGCCCTGAAGCCGGGCACCTACACCGTCACCGTCGGCGATGGAGCTTCGACGACCGACTACACGGTCACCGCCGCCGATCTCGCGCCTATCGTGGTCGTGCCGCCGATTCTGCCGGGGAGCACGGCCGAGGTGACTTCCTACAGCGCCATCGGCGCGAACACCCCGACCGGTCTAGCCAATCTGCTCGCCACCGCGGGCACGTACTCCGATGAACAGGCCTCGGCGTATGTCTGGGACGCGACGTCGCAAGGTTACGTGCGCCTGCCGAATCTCCCCAGCGGCGGCCTGACACCGGGCGAGGCGATCTTCCTGGCCAGCCGTGTCGACTTCGGGCTCGATTTCGACGGCGTGCCGCTGCCGATGTTCTTCGAGGTCACCCTGCACCCGGGTTGGAATTTCATCTCGATCCCTTCGCTCGGCGACGGCACCACCACCTTCGACACTCATGCCTGGAACGACCTGCGGGTCTTCGATTCGACCACCAACGCCGAGCTGGTATCCACCGAGCGCGACGCCGCGATCGGCGTCAGCGCGTTCCTGTGGGATCCGCTCGCGGGCGCGTACGCCTCGGTCACCTCGTTCGATGCCGGCAAAGGCTACTGGATTCGCGACAACCTGGCGAGCGACCTGCACATCGTGCGTTTCCCGACATTGAGCCTCGGCAACCTCAACGGCTTCGCTGCGTCGCACCAGAGCCGGCTGTACCACGGCGAGACGCCGGTGAAGTCGGCGTCGCATCGCCGGCAGTTCGCCGCTGGCGGTCCTCCACTGCCTCCGGGTGGCCTGAACCACCAGGCCGCGAGCGGCAACGGCTGTGGCGTGGGCTCGGGCGCGGCGGGCATCGTGTTGCTGCTGGCGATGGGCGGATTCGCGGCCCTTTCGCGCCGGCGCTTCGTCGGTTGATCACTGTTTCCGGGTGATCCCTATCTAGCTCGAGGTGCTCAAGAGCAGACCGCGATCAAAAGATCAGGATCGGCTCCGCGATCGTGATCGTGCCCTGGGTAGGCTCGCCCATGACCGCATGGTCGAGCAGGAACAGTGTGTCGATGCGCAGCGGGTGGTGGATCACGCCATCGTTCGCCCCGCCCCAATGCCCGCCGCTGCCATCGAGCGGGAAGGTCAGGAAGCGCCAATCCTTCCAATCCATCGGCGGGGCCGACGGCTGGAAGGTCTGGCCGGTCGCGTCGATGTAGCGCATGCGCGCGATGTTACCGCTGCCGTCGCCGCGCACCCACATGCCGAGCGCGCTGGGTTCCTCCTCCGGCTCCGGATGCGCGGCTCCGTCGGTCGTGCGCACCAGGCGCAGGAACTTCCAGCCTGGCTCGAAGCGGTAGTCGATGGCCAGCGCGCCGCCCGTGACCAGCGCATCGTTGACGAGTGCGGGCGCCAGGCCGAGCCGCGAGCCGACCTTGGGATCGCCATCGGCCTTCACCGCATATGCCGCGGGAAGCGACGCAGCGTCGTAGCGCGAGAAGTCATCGAAGCTCGCGAAGCGGTGGACGGGAACGGACAGCACGCGCGACTCGCCCTCACGCACCTCGACGCCGACCCGGAAGGTCGCGCCCGGCGTCGCGGCGAGCGGCAGGGCCACGGTCTTGGCGGTCTCGCCAGCAGCGAAGGTGAACAGGGCGCTGCCCGAACTGAGAATCCCATCCGAGCCGACCAGCGAGACGCTGCCGCTGAATGCCTCCCCAGCGGGATTGAGCAGACGCATCGGCAGCACCGATTCGCTTCCACGCCTCACTGCCGGCAGCATCTCGAGAGCGAGCGGATCGTCGACCACCACCGCGCTCTCCTCGCTCCATGTGCCGATCCCCGCGATGCTCCAGGAGACCGTCAGCATCGCGTCGCGGCGTTCGCTCACGTCCCTGGCGAGCGTGAGCTCGCCCTGGGCGCCCGCGGCCACGGTCACGGTGGCGTCGATGCCGTCGAGGCGCGCGGTGGCGGCGAATTCCCGGTCCAGGGGATTGGCGACGCGCAAATGAGGCGAGAGCCGTGACGGCGCATGCGCACGGTATTCCAACGGCAGGCGCTCGATCGCCGCGGCCACGCGCAGCAGATCGTTGGGAGCGACGGGTCTGAGGTAGAGCGGGGCATCATCCAGGACCAGGGTCAGCCCGGCGGCGTCGGCATCCTGGACCGTCCGGTCGATCCCGAGGTGGTCGACGGCGCGGAAGGCGCCGGAGCTGGCGGGGATGACGGTCGGATGGGGCTTGGCCGAGAGCGTCCACGCCACAATCCGCAGCTCGTCCCGCAGCGCGTCGCCATCGGCGAACAGCAGGACCTGGTCAGTTGGGTCGGATGTCACGAGACGCTTGCGGAACGCCAATCCCCGCAACTGGGTAGCGAACGTCCGCGCCGAACGGAATGCGGGCTTGGGCTCGAAGACCTCGGCTTGACCCGCGCGGTACTCATGTCGCACCGTGCCGAAGTGGTGCTCGCCCTCCGTGGGCTCGGTGCCGTCGTCGTGCCAGTCGTACCAGATCGACAGTGGGATGTCGTTGGCGAGATTGGTCAGCCAGGCACGCGGCAGGAAGAGCGCTTGGCGCGCCTCGTCGTAGCCGTCGCCCCAGCCGCCTGAGCTGTATCCCCATTCGCCGGCGAGAATGGGCACGGCCCTCGGGATTCCGGCTGCATCCTTGGGCGCGTAGCGGGCGATGAGCGTGCGCGTCGCGCGATACTCCGCCGCGGCTGTCTCAGGGGCCTGGTGGCGATAGGGATGCACGCTCACGGCGTCCCAGTATTCCAGACAACCGGCCTTGAAGCAGGCATCGAGGAAATGGAGGTCAACCTCTGAAGTCGCCGGACCCACGTAGAGCTCATCGGGCGCAACCGAGCGGATGGTCTTGCCAACCGCTACCGCGAGCTTGGCGTAGGCGTCGACGTCGGGCTTGGGTTTCCAGAAGCCGATGTTGGGCTCGTTGTAAATCTCCCAGACCGCGCCCTTGCCGCGGAAATGATCGAGCGCGGCGGCTGTCCAGGCGCAGAACGCGGCGCGTCCAGCCTCGCTGCGCGGAGACAGACCTTCGTCGTAGAGGGCATTCTGGTAGTCGAGGATCAGGTACGGGCGCAGGCGCTGGGCGGCGAGCGCGGCGGTCAGGCGATCGTAGGCCGAGAAATCGTAGACGCCCTTGCGCTTCTCGGTGTCGCTCCACGAGAAATCCATGCGCACCCAGCGGAAGCCGCCGGCGGCGAGCTGCTCGAGCTCGCCGGGCCTGGGATTGGTGAAGTGGATATTCACGCCCTGCCCGTCGCCGATCGTGGAACTCGGCAGCCCCAGCGCCGGGCTGTTCCCAGCGCTGTCGCTCGCACTTGCATTCGCGGAGAGCCCAGCGATCGCGAAGGCGGAAACGAAGGCGAGGAGCGGTCCGATGGCGTGTCGCATGGCGAGCCTCAAGGGAGAGTGTTCTGAGGTGGACCGGTGATGCTCTGTGACGGGCGCGCCTCAGCTGGTGGCGAGGTCCTCGGTCACGATCGTGCGGTAGCTGTCGTAGCGTGACGCGGCGATCGCCCCTGAATCCACCGCCGCGCGTACCGCGCAGTCGGGTTCGTGCAGGTGGCTGCAGTCCTGGAAGCGGCATAGGCGGTGGCGCGCGGCGATGTCCGGACACAGCAGGGCCACGTCCATCGGCGCGAGACCGGTCACCGCGCATTCGCGGATGCCCGGTGTGTCGATCAGGCGGGCGCCGTCGGCCAGCACGTAGCTACGTGCGCTGGTGGTGGTGTGGCGTCCGTGCCCCGCGTCTGCGACGACGCCCACGCGGGCGCTGAGATCGGGGTAGAGCGCATTGACCAACGACGACTTGCCGACGCCGCTCTGTCCCGCGAACAGGCAGGCCTTGCCGCGCAGGTGCGCGCGCAGGCGGGTGAGCTCGCTGTCGGTCCCGGCATCGCCTTGCGCCGCCGCGCATCCCTGGGCAGCGGCGCCGCCATCGCGCCTGGCTGCGGCGGTGGCGAAGGTCTCGTATCCCAGCGACCGGTAGAGCGCGAGCGGCTGCGCCGGATCCGTCAGGTCGGCCTTGTTCAGGACCACCGCGGCCGGGATGCCATTGGCGGCGGCGATGACCAGGTAGCGGTCGATCAGTCCGTATTTGAGGTCGGGGTCCTTGAGCGATGCGACCACCGCCAGGCAGTCGATGTTGGCCGCGAAGACATGGATGAGCGAGCGGTTGTGGCTGTCGGCGCGCTCGAGCTGGTTGCGGCGTGGATCGATGCCCACGATCACCCCACGCTCGCCGTCGGGCTCCCAGCGGATGCGGTCTCCCACACAGAGCGGATTCTTGACCCCGGCGATCTGCTTCTTCAGCGCCTGGCGCAGCGAGCACAGCATCTCGCGCCCGTCCTCGAGTCGCACCAGCGCCTGCCCGCCGGCGAAACCGGCGACTTCTCCGGGCCTACCCGGAGCCGATGCCGGCGAGCGCGCGACGCGGTTGAATCTCGCGAGCAGGGTCTCGCCGCCATGCGACGAGGCCGATCGACTTCCGAGCTTGTCGAACAGCTCCTCGTCTTCGTCATGGCGCTCCAGGCCGCCGACCCTTGCCTTGTCCTGGGTATTGGCGCGGCGCAGCCGGCCCATGCCCTGGCGCTGATTGTGGCCCTTGACGCCCTTGTACTTGTGCTCGTCTCCGGCCATCAGCCGCGCCACGCCGCGTCGGGCCCCGCGGGATCGAGCGGGCAGCCGATCTGGATCACTTGCCCGCGGCGGTCTTGGCGGCGCCCAGCGTGGCGATCGCCGGCTTGTATCCGTCGGCGTCCTTGCCCAGCACCAGCGCGCTGATCGCTATCAGTTCATCGTTTGAGAGTAGGTGCCAGGTGAGCTCGCCGCGACCACCAGTCGAAGGGAGGATGATCAGGCCGTGGTCCAGATCGGCATCGATCAGATCGGGGTCGGGGGAACCGAGCAGCACGCCATGGTAGCGGACCGAGCGCGCCGTGCGCAGTTTCACGCCCAGCGCCGCGACCAGCGCCGTGAGCTTGGTCTCGGCGTCGCGGTACTGGTCCATTTGCGTACCGGCCGCCGAGGCGCCCATGGCCGGACGGTTGTTCTTGAAGCGGGTCTCGAAGTCCGCGAAGTGCCACAACGAGAAGTCCTTGGCCGCGGCGGCGCAGACGCCCTGGAACTCCTTCTGCTTCTCGTCATCGAGGCCCTTGAGCGCCTTGACGATGTCCTGCTCATACGAAGAGCCGAGCAGCGCCGGCGGCAGCGAGTCGCGCATGGTCTTCAGGCGGGCGGCGTCCTTGCTGTCGGAAGCCTGCTTGATCTTCTGCTGGAGCTCGGCGAGGTACGCGCCCTTGGCCTGATCGATCGATGCGCGCAGCTTGTCGAAATTCGCCTTCACCACCGGATCCTTGCGTTCGTTGAACGCGTCCAGGCGCTTGAGGGCATTGTCGTAGTCGTGCTCGTCGGAGAGCTTCTGGGCGTCTATCGAGAGCGCCGTGAACGCTGCCTGCACCTGACGGCTGCGCTTGCGCTGGATCGCCTGCTCGATCTTGTCGCGCAGCGCCTTGGCGCGTTCGAGATTGTCGGGATCGAGGTTGTCGTCGGTGATCTTCTCGAGCGCCTGGCTGAGCGTGTTGGTGTCGGCCTTGTCGCCGTCCTTCGCCAACTGGGTCTCGAGCGCGCCGAGCGCGGCCGCGGCCTTATCCTTGCGCTCCTGCGAATCATCCGGCGGATTCTCGACGGATGCGCCGGTGGTCGCTCCGGCGCTGGTGGTCCCGGCAGTGGCGGCGGCGCTGGTCGTAGCGCCTCCCGTGCCGACCGCGGGATCCTTGGGATTGGTCACCGTTGGGTGCGTGTCGACCGGCGGAGCGGCGAGCAGGCTGCGCGCGACGACTACCACGCCGATGAGCACGAACACCGCGATGGTGCCGACCATCACCCGGTTGAGCATGCGCAGCCGCGCGTCGCCAGGGACCGCGTCGGATCCCTCGGGCGTCATGGTGTCGCCGCCCGGGGTACGGCTGCCGGTGGTTCCGGAAGCGGGCGTCGGGATGCTCGCGCCGGTGACTCCACCCTTGGCGTAGCGGCGCAGGATCATGGTCTCGCTGCCGCCGACGCGCTCGGTGCCGTTGCCGCTGGTGCTCTCGCTGCCGGCGATCTTGCGGATCTCGTCGATGACCTCGGTAGCGCTCTGGTAGCGCTCCTCGGGCTTCTTGGCCATCATGCGCTCGATCATCGCCACAACGTTGTTGGGGACGTCGGCGTTCTGCTCGGTGATCGGTGGCAGGGGGTCCATGACGTGGTGCTTGAGCACCTCGGTCGGGCTGGAACCCGAGAAGGGGGTCTTGCCGCAGAGCAGGTGGTAGGCGGTGGCGCCGAGGCTGTAGATGTCGACCTTCTGGTCGACCTTCTTGCCGAGGGCGGCTTCGGGCGCCATGTAGTGCGGGGTACCCATCACCTTCTTCGGGGTGTCGTCGGCTTCGACCTCGTCGAAGGTCTTGCTGATACCCAGGTCGGCGAGCTTCACGATGTTGTTGGGCCCGACCATGATGTTGTCGGGCTTGATGTCCTGGTGGATCAGGCGATGGGCGTGCGCGTATTCGAGCGCCTTGGCGGTCTGGCGGATGATCTCAAGGGCGTCGTTCACCGGGAACGGCCCCTGCTGCCTGAGCACCTGCATGCAGGTGGGGCCGTCGACGAACTCCATCGAGAAGTAGTGGATGTCATTCTCGGTGCCGACGTCGTGCACCTGGATGACATTGGGATGGTTGAGCGAGCCAGCGGCGCGCGCCTCGCGCGTGAACTGCTCGACGAACTTGATCTTGCTCGAATATTTCGGCGACAGGATCTTCAAGGCCACCACCCGCGCCATCGAGCGCTGGTTCGCCTTGTAGACGATGCCCATGCCACCTTCGCCGATCTTCTCGAGGATCTCGTACTTCGAGAGCAGATCCTTGAGCTCGACGTCGCCGGCCTCCTTGACGAACACGTATTCGACCTGGCCGACGCGGATCTTGTCGCCGAACGCGAGCTGGCGCTCGCTGGACTTCTTGCCGTTGAGCAGGACGCCGTTGCGCGAGCCGAGGTCGACCAGGCTGTAGAGCTTGCCGTCGCGCCGGATCTGGCAGTGCGCCCGGCTCGACATGGTGTCGTTGATCTGGACGTCGCAGCTCGACTGCCGGCCGAGGATGGTCACATCCTTGGTCAGGGCGTATTCGTGACCGGCGTTCGGTCCGGACTGGCATACCAGCTTGGGCATGCGTCCCTCCTCGGCCGCTGAGCTTGGTCCGAGCTCGGCCAAAGCAAGGCGGCTATCGCAGAAGCCCTGTCGCGCCAGTCACTACGGTGTGATGTACGCGTTTACCCCCTGGCCGTCCCGGGGCTCGTCCGCGGTCGGTTCTCCCTGGTAGCCGAGGGTCTGTGGACCAGCATGTCGGGCCATGGGTCTGACCCCCACCAGCGATGTCTTCGTGCTCGCCGGTGAGCCGTCCGGTGACGCCTACGGCGGCGCCATCGTCGCCGAACTCAAGCGCCGCCAGGCCGAGTTGGTGTGCGCGGCCATGGGTGGGCCCGAGCTGGCGAAGGCCGGAGCCGAGATCGAGCAGGATATCGAGGGCCTGGCGGTGATGGGCCTGTTCCCGGTCCTCGCCAGGTTGCCGCAGTTCATCCGCCTGGGCCTGCGCATGGCCGCGGTGGTGCGGGCGCGCAAGCCCAAGCTGGTCATCACCGTCGATTATCCCGGGTTCAACCTGCGCTTGGCGCGTCGACTGGCGGATCTGCGCGCCTCTGGCACGCGCTTCTGCCATGTGGTTGCGCCGCAGGTGTGGGCGTGGAAGCCGCGGCGCGCCAAATCGGTCGCGCATTCGGTGGACCGCCTGCTGTGCTTCTTTCCGTTCGAGCCGCCGCTCTTCTCGCGCTTCGGCTGCGCGGCTGATTTCGTCGGCCATCCGCTCCTCGACCTGATTCCCGAGCGTCCGGACACGTCGAGCATCGAGCGCGAGCTGGGGATCGATCCGCAGCGCAAGCTGCTGCTGCTCGCGCCTGGCAGCCGCGAGCGCGAGGTGGCCAAGCTGCTGCCCATCTACCACCAGGCTGCCGAGTCCGCGATGCGCCGGCTCGGGCCGATGACGGTGGCGATCGCCAAGGTCCCCGACCTGCCGATGGATCTGTACCGCCGCGCCTCGCATTTTCCGCTCGTCGAGGGCCGCTACCGCGAGCTGTGCGCGCGCGCGCACCTGGGCGTCATAGCGTCCGGCACCGCGACCCTCGAGGCCGGGGTCATCGGCCTGCCCCACGTCATCGCCTACCGCATGGACCGCGTCACCGCCGCGATCGCCCGCCAAGTCATCCGCACCGACCACGTCGGGCTGCCCAACTTGGTGCTCGGCAAGCGTGTCTGCCCCGAGGTGCTCCAGGACCAGCTCACCGTGCCGCGCCTGGTCGCGCACATCGAGCGGCTGTGGAAGGGGCCGGATCGCGCCGAATGCCTGAGCGGACTGGGCCTGTTGCGCGCCCGACTGGGCTCTGGCGGGGCGATCGCGCGCATGGCCGACCTGCTCGTCCAGGATCTGGACATCGGCAGGCGCAGCCAGACGCGCGTTTTCGGCCATGGTCACGGCTCTACCACGGACGGGTGACTTTTCATTGGGTCTACGGCCTTCGGCCGGCGGATGCCCCAATGGGCATCCGAGATCGCTTCGCACCCCCCGACATCGCACTCCGTGCCGCCCCCGAGGAGGCAAGGTCAGGCTGCCTAAAGTAGCCGGAGCGGCACCTGCTCGAATGCGTGCTGTGGATCTCTTCCGGTTCCGGGACATGGCCCATACTCCGCGCATGATCTCGATGACTGGATTCGGACAGGGGTCGGCCTCGGACGCGCGGGGGACGGCGACGGTGCAGATATCGGCGGTGAACAACCGCTCGCTCGCGATCCATCTGCGCTCCGACCTCCACGATCTCGCGCTCGAGGAGACGGTGCGCCAGGAGCTGAAGGCGGCGGTCGCGCGCGGCTCGATCAACGCGCAGGTGTCGTGGCTGCCGGTGCGCGCTCTCTCCGCCGATCCCGGTCGCTTGGATGAATTGGAGCATGCCTGGCGCGAGCTCGCAGCGCGGGCGAAATCCCTGGGCGCTCCGGTGCCCGCGCTCGAAGTGGTGGCGGCGGCGCCCCGGGGGGCGCGGGCGGCCGGCCCGGGGGGGGGGGCGCGCCCCCCCCCCCCCCCCCCACGACAAGGTGCCGGCGAAACGGTCGAACCGCTGCTGCGCGTGGCGCTGGCACAGGCCCTCGAAGGATTGCGCGGCATGCGCGCGCGCGAGGGCGCGGCGCTGGCGCGCGATATTGCGGCGCATGCGCGCGAGCTCCGGCACCTGCACTCTGGCATGCGCGCGGCCGCCTCCGGTCGCACCGCCGCGTACCGCGATTCGCTCGCCACTCGGCTGCGCGAGGTCCTGCAAGGCCAAGCGGCGGTCACCCCCGAGCACCTGGTGCGCGAGCTCGCGCTGCACGCCGAGCGCATCGATGTCAGCGAGGAGCTGGTGCGCCTCGCCGCGCACCTCGAGGCGCTCGACACCCTGATCGCCTCGCGCGACGAGCTCCTCGGCCGCAAGCTCGAATTCCTGCTCCAGGAATGCGGCCGCGAGGTGAACACCGTCGGGGCGAAGGCCAACGATGCGGGACTGACGGCGTTGGTGCTCGAGGCGAAGTACGCGATCGAGCAGATGAAGGAGCAGGTAGCCAATATCGCTTAGTTGTTGCGGGGGCTTTGCCCCCGAGCCCCCGCGGCCTTTGTCGTCCTACTTTTTGTGCGGGGGCTTAGCCCCCGGTCCCCCACGGCCTTTGTCGTCCTTCTTTCTGTCCGCCGGGCGGCCAGAAAGTTTGCGTGATGGGCTGCGCCCATTGTTCACGCAAACCAGGACTCGGCGGCCGGTGGCGTTGCCACGGTTTTGATGGGGCTTCGCCCCCGGGCCCCATCGCTGCGCGATGGGGCGGGCGCCGAGTGGCGGTGGGCGGATATGATCGGCGGAGCCGATCCGCCCACGTTTTGGCCAGCTCCGCTGGACAAAACGAGCCACGACAAAGCCCGTGGGGTAGGCCCGTCAGGGCCGTAGGGGCGGAGCCCCTTTGATAAAAGTTTGCGTGATGGGCTGCGCCCATTGTTCACGCAAACCAGGACTCGGCGGCCGGTGGCGGCTGTGCCGCCATCTTGGACGGGGGCCCCATCGCTCCGCGATGGGGCGGGCGCCGAGGGGCGGTCGGCGGATACAATGGGCGAAGCCCATCCGCCAACGATTTCGCAGCGCAGCGGAGAAATCGAGCCCCGACAAAGCCCGTGGGGTAGGCCCGTCAGGGCCGTAGGGGCGAAGCCCCTGAAAAATAAAAGCTACTTCCCGGTCCAAGCATAACCCACGGCGTCGAGGAACGCGCGCGCCATCACCATGTGGCCGATGTGGTTCGGGTGAACGCGGTCCCAGGCCAGGGCGGCGGAATGGGTGTGCGCGAGCACGCGGCCGTAGGCGGCCTGCGTGTCGACGAACAACGTCTGGTGCTTGGCTGCGACTCTCTTGACCGCGGCCGAGTACTGATCCATGCGTGCGCGCATCGCGTCGTTGGGCTGGGATTCGATGAAGAAGGGCGTCATCAGCACCAGACCCTTCAGGATCAGCTTGGTCCTGGCAACCAATTCGTCGAGGGTGCGTTCGTATTCCTCCAAACCGACGTGGATCTCAGTCTGCCGCGGCAGGTCGAACTGGCGCCAGACGTCGTTGATGCCGATCATGATCGACAGCCAGTCGGGCTTCTGATCGAGCACGTCGGTCTGCCAGCGCGCCTTGAGATCGCGCACGGTGTTGCCGCTGCAGCCCATGTTGACCACGCGGATCTGGTGGGCCGGATAGGTAGAACCGAGCAGGGCATCGACCTGGGCGACATAGCCCTTGCCGATCGCTCCGAACAGGCCTTCGCCGACCGGGCGGGCACGTTCGCAGTCGGTGATGGAATCGCCGATCATGAGCAGCTTGGAAGTCGGGGCGATGAGCATGCGCGCATGGTGGCGCGCCAGCTGCCCGGGCAAGGGGTGCTCGACCCGCAGGTCCTCAACTTCGCATCCGAAGCATTCCCGTCCCACGCTGCGAATCGTGCGAGCATCGAACCCGCCGGCTGTCAAACCGCGATTCCGTGTGCGGGGGAGATCGCCTGGGCGCAAACGCCCTCAGGCAGGCAGGCAGGCAGGCAGGTGGGCGCGCCCGCACGTCGGGATTTAGAATATGCGAGAGAGACTCGCGGATCCCGCAGGCAACACATTCACGGGTATGCCCGATTCAAGAATCCGCGATAATAACTATGGATCGGCCGCTGCATGATGAGCACCGAATCGGCGAGGCCGCTGGGCAACGCGCCTCGAGTGATATTGTCATCGGGGTCGATCATCACGGCCGATTCGAGGTACTGCTCGCTGACCGCGCGATCGAGGAAGTTGTCATAAAGCTCGCCGCGGACATGGATCTTGAATTGATGGCTGCGAGTGATGGTGAGGCAGCCGGTGACCGAATAGATGGTCAGGTCACCCGCCGCCTTGCCGGGTCCGTTGCCACTGGCATCCGCTGATTTCCAGCAGGTCAGGCCACAGTCCGGATCGGCGGCATTGGGAGTCAGGTAGCCGCTGCAGAACACCTTGCCGTCGCCATCGAAATCCTTGGGAAGGAAGGAGGCCGCATAGGCCTTGCTGGAGCCGAGGAAGCTGAGACGCCAGTCATTCAATACGCGCTCCATCATCTTCGCGCGTGCACGCGCCACCGTGGTCGGCTGGGCGCCGACGTTCACGCCCGGAATGTATCCGGCCTCGGCCTCGGCATTCCACTCATCCAGCAGCCAGATATTGTGGGGTGGCGGCAGCTGCGGATCGGTGCTGAACGCGGTCAGCGCCCCGCCCGGCCTGGTGTCGAGGGGATCGAGCAAGGTGCGGATGTTGTTGGTCACGCAATATTCGGCGACCCGCATATTGTTGTAGTTGGTATAGCAGTACGAATTCCCGTCGCGGCCTCCGCACCAGTTGGTGCTGAACTTCGGCGTGTAGGTCTGCTTGCCCAAGTAACGGGGCGGACGCGAGGCGGAGGCCTGGGTCGGGGTGACGTGTCCTGGCTGGGTGAAGCTCTCGCCCATGTTGGCAACGAACTGCCGATCGATCTGCTCGACGCTGTCGAAGTCGGCTGCTGCCGGCGACCACGAAGCAGGACCTTTGCGCTTATAGGATGTGAAGTCGAATTGATCGGGATTTGTCGCGTAGTAGACGCCGAAATCCCCAACGTTGGCACTCCCGGGCGCGAACGCCTGTGAGCGGCAGTCTTGCCGATCAGCCCAGGACATATTCGCTGCCTGGGCGACGAAGACGGCGTGCCAGAAGGCGAGCGATAGCCGGTTGTAATAGGAGTTCGGAACGGTGCTCTTGGCGGGGGAACCCCACGATCCCGCAGCGCGGCTGATCTGCCATCCCTCAGGGTTCACCACACCGAGCGGGCCGCGAGCGGGTGGGGGGGTCTGAGCCGCCGTCACCTGGGTTGCGAGCAGTGCAGCCGGCGTTGCCGGCGGGCTCGGATTGCCCCAGTCGGGGCAGGGATAGACCTCGCCATTGACGATCACTGGGACTGGCGGCGAATAGACGGTCCATGAAGAGCCCTTGTACGCTGACACGAACCCGTCGGTGCCGGCGCCGCTGATGCCGGGACTGAACGGCCCTCCCGGCATGAATTCGGAAGAGTTGTTGATGTTGTCGCCGGGGTAGAGCCACCAGTTGGGGGCATTGATGCTATTAAAATTGGCGACGGAGAGATATTTGTAGACCGTATTTTTCACCGCGAGGATGCTATTGCCTGGATTGGGGTCCACGTAGTCGGGCTTGTAGAAGATGATGTGCCGCCCGAGGTGGTCGCCTCCGGGAGCCGGAGGGAAGACCGATATCGGGGCTTCGAGCACGAAGCGAGTCGTAGCGCCGCCAGGTCCATTGCCGGGATTGGCCGCGGCAGCGACGTCCACCGTCGAGTTGCAGACGTAGATCTCGCCGAGGTAGCTTACGCGGTCGTCGACGGCATAGGCCGTGCCGAGGGCCCACGGCGGGGCCGGGGGATTCGACGAAGCAGGATCGCTGTCGGTTTGGCGTGGCAGGCATGCCAGAGCGATGCTGTCGTAGGGTGTTCCATCAGGATTCTTGCCACGCCAACGGGTCAGGCACTGGCCCATGGGTTCGGTGGCGAGGACCGAGAAAAAGCGCGTACCGGGATATCGCTGAGCGTTGGTGCGGGTATCGGAGACGGGAGTGTGGTCGCATCGCCAGGTGCTTGGCGCCGCTGCCGGGCCTACAGGCGTCGTCCAGTAATCGCGCATCGGCGGGGTCGCGTACGGGAAGGGCGTCTGCCCCAACGGCGTGAACGCGTTGGTGAAGAGATCCGGCCCCGATCCGGGAATAGTCAGGTTGGCTTTGATCGGGATGCTCCACGCGGTCGGGTTGGCCACCCCCGCGATCGGCGATCCTCTGTAACTGGTGTTGACGTTGCCGAAAGCGTCCACCGTCTTGCAGTAGGGGGTGCACCATTCCGTGGTGACAGCTACTGAGCGGACCACCGGCGGCATGTATGCCGCAACCATGGCCTCGAGAACGCGCGGGGCGATGATCAACGCATTCAACGCCCAGGGATGATCGGTCGCAGCGCCGTCGGGTCGCCCGAACGGGGTCCCGGCGAATTGAGCGACCTTGTCGCCTCGCACGCGCGGTTCGTTGTCCTTGACCTCGCCCATCTCATGCCAGTTCTGGGAATCGTCCTGCAGGGCGAAGCCCAGGTCGTTGAACGACGGGATCGCGCTGCCGATCCACCCCTTGGAGGGCGGGTCATTCCAGTTCATGAAGGGGCTGCCGAAGACACAATGGTTGATGCGCTGAGACTGGTTCCACTGATTAGGACCGCGATACCACATCGGGCCGCCGCCCCGTTCAGGCCACTCCCTCGCCTGGCCATTCACGAACCGGGCGTTGGCGGCGGCCCCATGGCCGAGGAGGATGTTCTCGAACGTATCGGCAGGATTGTAGTCGAAGCGCAACTGCGTCCCGACCGCATAGAAACACTCCTTATAGGCCGTGCGGGCCTGGGCCTTCTGGACGGCGGTCAGCCATGGCATGTCGGTATTCAGCCACAGTGCGGCGGACATGTCTTGGATGTCCACGGCGTAGCGTAGGCGATAACGGGCATCGCGGGCGTCGATCACCGGTCGGAAGTCGGCATCAAGCAATAGCGGATTGTCGCTAGGATGCCGCTTGATGAGAGCTGCGCCGCGCACGAACGGATCGACCGGCGGAAATGCGGTCTTCACGACGGCGGGATTGGGAGCGGCCGGATCGTAGAGATCGTAGCTCGCGGGATCATACAGCGAACTGGGCCTGGTCGCGTCGTACGAGAAGCGGTTGGCTTCAGTGAGGCGTGAGTAGCCGGACTTGTTGATGACACCCCAGGTGTAGCCGACGGTACGCGGGCCTGCTAGGGCTCCCGAGTCGAACATGTTCTGGAAGGGGAGTTCTGGAGACATGTCATAGGGCTGTGGCGGATGATTGCTGATATCCGCTGACGAGAGACGGCTGGACATCAGCTTGAAGACGTTGCTGTCAGGAGCATCGAATCGGCTCACCGCAGGTACGGTCATGTCGTCGCGAACTTCATTGCTCATGGCGTATGCATGGAGGCAGACCGAGGCGGCGTGCTGCATGCCCATTTCGGCGGCCAGGCGGGCCAGGTCGTCTTTGCGTTGAACCAGGGTGGCGCCGCGCGACATCTGCATCGAGCGCAAGAACGAGAATGCGATCACGAGCATGATCATGATGACGCTCATGAGCAGCAGCATGATGATCGAGCCCCGCCTCGTGCATGGAGCGGCCTGATGCATAGGAACCTCGAGTGCACGTGGTGGCGCGGTGGCGCGGCGGCGGGAGGTGAAGAGGTTCATGGCCGAAACTGCGGAGGAAATCCGGGCGTGGCGATCGAGAAGGAGAAGTCCTGCGAGACTCCGCCGTCCGCGAGGTTCATGGCGATGCGTATCACCCGCACCTGGTTCTTGAGCTGGGTGAGGTAAGCGTTGCCGGTAGGGCCGACCACGTCCATGTGCAAGCCGTCGATGCGAACATCCGCGGCAACCGCGCTAGTGATGGTGGTGAGTGCGCCACCAGCATCGACCCAGCCGATCGCGAAATCCCGGACCCGGGTGCTGCTCACCAATTCATTGTTATCGAGATCGGTCAGGTCCCCGATGTCGCCCTTCAGCGCACCTCCGAACGGTATCGAAGCGATCGGCGTGTTGTACTTATTGCAATCGAGCGAAGGAATGCCGGCGGATGCATCGCGCAGTGGCCGGGGCATGTTGAGATAGGCGAGCGTTTCGTCGGGGGCAGGCTTGAGCGACTGGGAACCATTGTCCCAAACGCTGAAATTCGGCCCGACGATGGACCCCACGGCTCTCCACCTGCGGGTCGGAGTACTACGCGAACGATAGAGGGTGTAGTCGACGACCTTCCATGTTGGCCCGACCTGTCGCCATGTGCGCTTGAAGCGCCAACGGACCCAGTGGTAGTCAGCCATGAACTGTTCGGTGACGTCCTCTGCGAACTGGGTGCGCAGTGGCGCGGTCGTACGCATGAAGACCACTTCGACGGTGTCTATCTTATCTGCGCCCGTGAGGACCTGGGGAGTACTGCGCGCGAAGAAGGCGGTCGCTGGCGACAGGTTGGCGAAATCTCGCTGCAAAAGCTCACGATAGACCGCGGCCGAGGTATGCAGATCGACGCGCATCGAGGTGCGCGCGGCGGCGGCCTTCGATTTTGCGAACGTCGTCCACGCGAGGGCGATCAGGATCATGCCCAAAGTGATCGAAACGATCAATTCGAGCAGGGTCAATGCGGCGGATTGATTGCGGAAACGTCTCATGGTCCGCCGCTCCGCACCACGCGGTCGACGGTGCTGGCCAGGGGCTTGCCGTCCCCGAACCCATACCCGGCCCAGTAGACATCGACGCGGACCTCGACCAGGCGCATGTTGTCGCTGAGACGGTCGCTGCTGAGCGACTGCTCACGCCGTTCCACGTAATAGCCATTGAGCCACCCGCGAGCGCAGCCAACCGCGGGAGTAGCCACGGAGGGGAAGGCCGTAGGGGAATTGCTTTTCGGATCGGCCATGTCGACCACGGTGATGCTGCCGGGAGTATCGATGGGCCACGACGTGTACACCCATGCTGGTTGCCCGGAGCCGTCGTCGGCGGTCCAGGTGGCGCCACTAGATGTCCAGGTCCACGGCGTGAGTTGGCCGGTGACCGGATCCGCGACCACGCCGAGCGGCAGGGGATCTTTGACCACCGAGAGCGCGGTGGCCCAGGCGGTCGCATCTGCCTGCGCTGCAGCCGCTGATTTGAGGCCGTAGAGGAAGACGCCGATCACGGCCATCAACCCCATGCTGAACAGCAGCAAGCAGGCCAGGATCTCGATCAGTGTGAATGCCGAACGACCATGGTTGTTCATCATTTCATCCACACCTGGCGTTCGCGAAGCATGGTTGGGGTGACGAAATCGGTGATCGGCTTGCCCTGCAGGATCCCCAGGCCTTCATTGCACCACGACGTGTCGATGATCGTCCCATCGAGCAGGCGATCCGCGGGGAAGTATTGCTGCATGTTGGTGGCGTTTCTCCACCATGCTTCGGTGGGTGGAAATGCGGTGAGACCATTGAGCTTTGGAGTCTTCGAGACCGCGATCACCTTGACCTCGCCCAATCGCGAGACGAAGACTCGGTACATCGGCGAGATGGAGGCCAAGGCATCTTCCGCGCTGGGGAAGGTATCTTTGTCATCGACGGAATCAGGGGCGAGCGTGATGAACCAGCCACCGGAATCCTGATCGAAGTTTCCTGCCTCGGCTACAGTGTGCTGACTCACGTAGCCTGCATAGGCTTCCGTCTGGCCGTTCTGGCGGTCGCTGATCCCGCGCTTCATCGGCAGTGATCCGGTGGCGACGGTGGTGATACCATCCATGAGGAAAGAGCACTTGCGTGCCGGCAGCCAATTGCCCCAGCGCACCTCACCCGTACTCAGGAAGATCAGGCTGCAGTCCCGCCAGAAGGCGTTGATTACCGGACGTGGGGAATCGGCCTCGTACAGGGTGTCCGATGCCGGAGCGCTCGGAGCGAGCATGTTGTCGTACCAGTTGTTGCCCTGACCGACAGACCAGTGATCGAGCGTGCGGGCGACAGGATTCCGGCTGCCGATGGGTTGGGGATCCCGGGTGGCGGTGGTTATGGCGCCATCGACCCGATTGACGCCCCAATAGTAGAAACCGCTGCCTGCGATCGCGGGATCGTAGCCGCCCCAAGGATACAGCCGCTTCGACGTCGTATCGTACCATCCGAACCAGGGACGCGGGAAGTAGTCGGTGGTCGAGATTCCGCGATACGCCCAATTGACGCCCGAGCTGTCACCGTAATCCATGTCGGTGAGGGCCAGGAAGCGCACCTTGCCCGCAAGCAGGATGTGCGGGTCATCGACCCAGGCCCGGTTGATGAGTTCGGAAGTCTCCATGACGTTATGCGGCTTATACCCGTATCCGCCGTTGGCGATCGGTGGCAGATCGTCGGCGGTCTGCGAGCGATCGTTGGTGTCGGAGGTTCCTGGTCCGAGGATGCGGTACCAATGGCCGCCCGAACGGTTGTTCAGAACGATGCCGCTGCTGCCCGGCTTGTTTTGGATATGGAAGACCACGGCATGGACGGTCTTGCGCTCCATCGCCAGGGCCCGCGCCTTGCGAAAGGTCGCTGCCAGCTCTTCAGCGGCAAGCTTCACTGACGTGCGACGCACTTCCGGTTTGGCGAAATTGTAGGTCAACATCCCCATCAAAATGGAGATGATGGCGACGACGACCAGCAACTCCATCAACGTGAAGCCGCCGCGGCGCTCGACCAGGATCATCTCAGATCCTTATTATACGGCAGCAGCGATATATTGTCGTGATTCGCCACATCCGATCGTATGGAGGAGAACCGCCCATCTGGGCCAGCGCTCCACAGCTCGAATTCCATGGCATAGGTCGGGGCGGCAGTGGTACGGATGTCCGAGGACAAATCGCTCGTGGCGAGGCGAGAGACAGGGGTCATGCCGTAATTGGCCTCGTCGCCGACGCCACCGCCCAATCCATACGAGAAGCCCCGGGCGCCAGGCGTGAACGTGCAGACGTAGACCAACGGACGCCCATAGGAATCCAGTATGGTGGTGCCGGTGGGATCGATCTCACCCGGGCTGCCGATGGATACCTGCCGCCGCAGGGTATCGGCCAAGTATTCGCACCGCCAACCTTTGGCCCTGGCAGCCGCGGCGGTGAGCACCGGACCACGAGAGTCATCGGCGTACCAGCCCGCCTTGTTGTAAGGCACGTAGTGGTAGGAGGTATATGGGATGGAGCCGGAAAAATGGAGGATTGAATAGCGGGCGTCGAGATTTGGGCGCAGCGCCTTGTCGGCGGGTATGGTGGGATCGAATCCCTTCGGGGCTTCGACTGGGAGTTGCCCCGAAAGGTAGCGAAGAGCACTGATCTCGTCCGCCATGCGTGTCAGTACCAAGGCCGAGCCAGAGCCGGCGGAGCTCCACCCCGGAATCATGTAGTTGCAGGCCTGATCGTCTGGAGTGGTGAACTTGTCGTCGGTGAGCGACAGGCTCCCCTCTCCCAACAGGAGGTTGGTTTTGAAATTCGGGTCAGAGGGGGAGAAGTAGTAATCACCGAACCGGAAGGCGTGCGTTCCTTCGCTCGAGTCACCGACCGGCGGCACGTTCTTCCCGTTCTTGAAGAAGAATTTCTTGTGGATGTCCGTCAGATCTGCCTGGAGATCCGACCTGTAGGCGGTGCGGGCGGCGGCATCTATCGGTTTCCAAGCCAGCCTGAATCCGAGGTTGTTGGTCCACTGCGATGGATCGGCATCGGCGTTCGAGAGATCGGTCTGGAACGGATAGGTTCCCGTCTCATTACGGAACAAGCGGATGGCTTGGTCGACCTTCATCAGGATCGCCCTGGTATTGGTCTGCCTGGCCTTGCGTTGGGCGATGCCGACCAGGACCGAGAGCATTCCGGACAGGATGGCGATGATCGTGATCACCACCAGCATCTCGATGAGGGTGAATCCACCGCGTGGCTTCATCATCTATTTCGCGTCCTTCGTGTAGATCCAATCGACGCCATCGGTTCGCGCCTTCTGTCCAACCGACCACAGGTATGCCCAAGGGCGGGTTCCGGCAACGTTCCAGCCGAGGAGCGGAAGGGGCCGTTGGGGTGTTGAGAATGAGATCAGATCGCTATCGACTTGATACTGATACGGTCGCCTCCAGGGATCGAGCAACGGGTAGGGCGCTGGAACGCTGCGATCGAAGCCACTCAGATCGAGTTGATGGCCCAGCGCCGTGAGGGCGTTGAGGTTTCCAGGCATGACGCCGCTTGGGTCGTAGCGAAGAGAGAGATCTGCGGCTCCCGTCTGCGGAGGATAGCGATGGCGCCGGTCCTCGGTGGCGTAGTTATCGAAGGCCCACTGCAGCTGAGCGATCCGACCTGTAGCCTGCGAGCGGAACACCCGCTGCCGCACCATGGCGATGGCCGATCCCAGCAGCCCCATGAGGATGCAGATGATGGTGATGACGACCAGCAACTCGATGAGCGTGAAGCCGCGCGCGCTGATCCTTGGCGGCGCTGCGGCAGAGAGGTTCGCAGCGGATGGAGAGGTAGTGATGCGCATGCCTAGTACGGACGGGTTACGGATGAACAGGATATTTGCGCTACTTGAGCAGACGTTCCCAAGTCGATGCGACCGGACAATACTCGAGGAGGGAGCTTCACCTGGGGAAGGGCGCACGCTGCGCTCGGGGTACGGAACTCTACGTGAAGACACGTGCGGCAGAAATCGCCATTTAGGTTAAGGCTTCAAAGCCAAGTCCCATCGTGTGTCACACGTATGCGCAGTTCGAAGCGCGCTCGGCGATGCGATTCCACGCACCGTCAATCTGTAATGGGACCGCACATGCGCCAGGCTAGCGCGCAGCATCTTTCTCGAGCCGTTCACTGCGCCACGTCAGGTAATCCTTCGTCAGTGATCCAATATTGGAGCGATACCACGGGAGCGCCAGACACTCGCGGTAGTCGTGAGCGGCCTGCGCCCACTCGTGGTCGAGTTCGTGACGGATGCCGCGCGCGATCAGCAGTCGGCATTCCGCGTAGATCTTGATGGGCTGCTTGGCGAAAGCGGCCTCGTCGATCTGGCCAGTGATCAGGGCAGCGCGATACCAGGGCAGCTGCATGCCAGAGTAGCGTGCGTGTTCGAGCAGGTCTTTCAGACAGGCGCGCCTATCGACCGTGGCGCCATTGGCATTGTCGAGCAACATCGGCAGGTAGAAGCGTCCGAATATCGCTTCCTCGTCGCCATAGGATACGCTCGGGCCACGCAGGCGCTCGAGCAATGCTCGTCCCCATTCCGGTTCGCCTTGTCTGATCACGGCGAAGGCAGAGCGATAGGCCAAGGGGCGATTATTTTTAGTCGAGAGGAGCTCGTCGTACTTACCTTGATCATACATGATCTGGAGTCTCACCCACTCGGTGTCCAGGTAGGTAAGGGCCTCGTCGCCGCGCTTGAGATCGAGCAGGAGTCCGACCATCAGTCTGGGAAACGACTCCGCGAACGGTAGCGCCTCGGCCGAGCGCCCGAGACGCCACAGCACATCGATGCGCTGGCGCACACTGAATGTCGGCAGCAACTCCTCTGCCTGGCCGAGGACGCAGGCCGCGAACCAGCGCGTGCCTTCGGAGTACTCTCGCGAGTTCACCACCTGCTTGGCGTGACCGGTATAGATCAGGGCCATGCCACGAGATTCGACCATCCAAGGGAAGCGCTGCAGCAATTCTTCGAACTTTCCCTGTTCGAACAAGGCGCCCGCGAGGGCGCTGGAATCCTTGGTACAGAGTTCTTCAGCGAGGTCGGCGCGACCGAACCAGTTCAATATGGGAGGGAACTGTTCCTGTAATTTCGTGCGCATCAACGGAATGCCGAAGTCCACCGACCAGTCCTTGAGCTTGTGGAAAGAGGCCATGACGCGCGCGATCTCGTCGGGTGGATAGACCTCGTCTTCGAGCTGCAGCGTGGGGAATTCTTGAAATGATTGCGCCTCCTGGTTGGCGAGATCCAGTAGCGCCTTCTTCAGGATCGGATGACCGCGGTACTTCTTGAACTCGCCTAACAGCCGATCCACCGTCGCTGTATCGCCCCCGGCGCGCGCCAAGGCGAAGCGGTCATATAGGCAGTAGACCAGGAGCGGATGCTCAGGAAATTCGCGTTGGAAGCGGTCGAGAAGGGCGAGGCCTCGAGCCCTCTGGTTCTTCATGCGCAGTGAGCACAGCGCCATGCGATAGAGCGCTTCGGGCGCGAGCTCCGTTCCACCGAAGGATTCGAAAATCTCCGAGAATTGGACGAAGGCGTTGTCGTACTGGCCCATCTGCACCAGTTTGTCGCCAAAGTCGATGGGCGACATCTTCTGGTCGAGCGGCTTGCGGTAGATGCGCACGTCTTCGATGCGGACGGGCGATTCACCGACCGAATCGAAACCGAACGAGCCGATGTTGGGGAGATCTAGAATATCGGCGTCGACATAGTCGAAAATGTGCAGTCCGTCGACGGCAAAGCTGATGGTGTGGCCTTCCTTCTGCATGAGGAAGTGGTAACGGCGGCCGACCGTGAGCACGCCGAGTTCGTCGTTGTCATCGAGCTTCTCGTAGTCGTGCCCTTTGGTGAGCACACAGCGTCGCGGGTCGCCGAAACCGCCGACGTGAATGGTGTAGCCGCTGTTGCGGCTGTCTCCGTCGATGAAACAGTTGAGGTTGGTGGTGTGAGCAAGAGGCGTATATTCCCATTCCACGCGGAAATCCCCAATCAGATGCCGCTGGTAGACGAGATCGAGGTATCCATCGACCCGTGCTCTGGAGGTGATCGCCCCGCGTACGCGCGAGAAATAGTTGGGATCGTCGGCGCGGACGAGATCCGGCTTTGCATTGGAACTGTCCCAACTCGATGTGCTTCCCACCCAGCGATCGTCGAGTGGTCCATCAAAGTGCTCCTCGTAAAGCAGATTCCAATTGGCTGAGCCCTTCGCCTGCTCACCGGGGTAGAAGCTCAACTTCAGGATGAGCCCAGCGAGCACGGTGAGTGCGGCGGCGATAATCCAGCACACGCCACGGTTTGCGCGGCACCAGCGGGCGAGGTATCGCCGCAATGGCTCCAGCCGCACCTCGCCCGCCTCTGTTGGTTTCTCGTCCGCCACGTGCCCTCCGTCGGTAGCCATGTATGCCCCACCTGGGGATTCTTGTACCCGAACTACCTTTGAGCCTAAGACAAGCTTGAATACGTGAATGACTCAGCTCATTGCGCTGAAATCCCGATGATCTCTGGAAGATTCCTGCGTGCGGACCGCTTCCCTGCATTCGCATACCGGCTGAGGAGTTCCTGATCGATGGGGGGCACGGTCCGTGCCGCGCCCAACGGTATCCGTCGTGCAACCCGCGACCACAGCGTGTGACAATCGCTCAGCTGCGACGCCATACGACACGACCAAGCCAAACACATTTCTTCCCGGTCGCGTTCAGCGTAGGCGATGGAGTCGCCGATCATGATCAGCTAGGACGTGAAGCGTGAGCATGCCAGCATCGTGCCGAGCCAAGAGTCGGAACAGGAGTCCTGGTCGGCCTCCTGTACTGGTCACTCGAAATCAGTGAGATACTTCATCGCCGCGAAGCGCAGCATCTGGGTATCGGTCACGCGATCCTGGAGCTGGGCATCAGTCGGCGTCTTGGCCTGCATCGCTTTGTAACCGGCAAGCGCCACGTCGAAATGCGCGATCGCCGCACGATAGAGCGCGTTGCGTTCGTCCGTGAGCGGCAGTTGCTGCGCCTTCGCGTAGGCGTCTCTCCCCGCCGCGAATTCGGCGTCGGGACCTTGCCCCGCGTCGGCGGCCTTCGGCCCGGCCGCGGGCGTCGGAGCCGCGGGCGTATCGGGCGTCTGGGAGCGCCGCTTCCAGTACGCTTCGGCCTGCTTGCCATGCTCGGTGTCGGCATAAGCCGGAATGATCCGCCCGTAGAATGCCGCCGCCTGGGTACGATTGCCATTGGTGACGTGGAACACCAAGGCCGCGAACAGCCGCGCCGACTTGTCATCGCGTACGCTCTCGACCAGGTTCCGATCCAAGGCGAAGGCCTTGGCAAGCGGCCCGCTGACCAGATCGTCGACCCGATTGCGGAACGCGAAACGCGCCGCAGCGTACCACGCCAGCGCTTCCCCGGCTTGCGCGCCCCCGCCGATGTCGGCGAGCTTGGCGGTGAGTTCGGCGCGCCGCTGTGCGATCGCCGCCGCGACATCGACGCGCGAGATATCGCCGATGCTGTCAGGCAGCACCGTGACGATGTACTCATTGCGGCCCTTGACCAAGGCATGCACCGGGCCGAGCTTGCGAGCGGTTTCGATGAACGCGACCGGATCGCCGGGCGCGACGGCCGGCTCGGGCCCGGATGGCTGGATCTCGGCCAGCGGAATGGCGAGCATCCCCGAGGTTCCATCGCCGATGCGCACCAGGCTCGGATGCGTATCCCAATTGCGCGAGAGCTCATCGCGCTCTTTGAGTCGCGCGAACGCCAGCTCGGCCTGGTGTGCGAGCGCCATTACGCCCATTGCCCGTTCTTTGGTCCCAGGGTCGCCCGCGAGCGCCGCGGCGCGCCCCGCCAGCACGCCGGCCTCCGACCACGTCAACGTTGCGAGCGACCTCTGGGCGGATTCCAGGACCTGCCCGGCCTCCTTCTCATCGGTCTTCTCATCCGTTCCAGATCGTTTCGCGGATATCGCCGGCGATCCCGTCGGGATTTCCGCCGGTCGCGCTGGCGAAGTGGCGGGCGCGAGCACCACCGCCGACGGTGGCATCACCACCTCATGCCCACGCGCCGCCACCGCCGCATCGCCGTGCGCCGCATCCCCGACCGGCTCCCGCCCCGCATCCCCCGGCATCGCGCTGATCCCGATCGCCGCCCGCATCCGCCCGCTCGACACCACCGCGATCACCCCAACCCCAACCATCACGATCCCGAGCACGAGCCACCCCGTGCCCCGCCGTTTCGCCGCCGGTGGTTGGTTCATACCGCTCGTCTCCATCGTAGGACCGCCATTCGCGCGCTCGTCGCGCTCGCGACTACCTCGTGCCGCGGTCTATCAGCGACCAAACAACCAGACCGCAACGAAGCCCACGCAATTTCTTCCTGGGGGCAAGGCCGGCCGACGTCGGGGGCCACAGGCACCCCGACTAAAAGCCCGTCAGAAAGCCGTCACGTATTTGTCCGCGCCGAACTTGAGCTTGTTCGCCTCGACCATCTTGTTCTGAAGGCTCTCCATGTTGGCAGGATTCTTCTCGATGAGCTTCTTGTACATCGCCACAGCGGCGCCGAACGATTTGGCGGCTTGGCGGTACACCACATTGCGTTCAGAGGTGGCGGGCATGTCGACGGCTTTCGAGTACGCCTTATAGCCTTCCTGGTAGGCCTTCTCCGCGGCAGATTCGTCAGGATTCGCCGGAATGTCGTTGTCGGCGACCACTTCCACCTCGGTCGATTCCTTCTCGATGGCAGCGACCTTGGTGTTGTCGCCGGCCTGCTTGGCCTTGTCGAGGCGCGCGAGACGGCGCTTGTCGGCGTCCTCTTTGCGCTTGCGGTCCTCGTCCATCGCCATCGCCACCAGCTCTTGGGTCTTGCCGTCGTAATACAGCTGCGCCTGCTTGCCCTGGTCGGTGTCGGCGTACTTGCGATGGATCATCCCCATGTAGGTGTCGGCCTGCTTCTTGTTGTTGTTCTTCAGGTGGAAGATCATCGAGGCGTACAGCCGCGCGGCCTTGTCCTCGCGCACGCTCTTCACCAGCTCCGGATCGAACTCGAGCGCTTGGTCGAGCATCTCGGTGACCTGGTCGTCGAGGCGGTTGCGGTAGGCGAACTTCGCGGCGTCGTACCACGCCAGCGCGTCGCGCGCCGCCGAGCTGTTGCGCAGCGCGGCGAGCTTCTGGGTGAAATCAGCCTGCTTCTCCTGCTTCACTTTGGTCTGATCGACGAGGGTGACCTCGGTCAGGGTGTCGGGCAGTTCGCCGTAGATGAAGTCCTTCTTGCCCTTCACCAGCGCCTTGACCTTGCCGGCGCGGCTCATGGTCTTGATGTAGTTGACCGGATCCTGATCGACGATGATCGGATCCTTGCTGTTGTCTCCGCTCACCGGGACCACCAGCATCGGGCCGGTCGCAGAGTCGATCTGCACCAGGCTGGGCGAGGTGTCGTAGTTGCGGGTCAGCTCATCCTTGTCGTCGAGGTTCTTGAACAGGTTCTCGATTTCGCTCGAGCCGCTCGAGATGTCGCGTGCGCGCGCGAGGGTGCCCGGCTTGGCGCTCAGCCCGATGGTGCGGTCGGCGGCGCTCTTGGCCTGCTGCCACTTGAAGGTCTTGTAATATTTCTCGGCCTCGGCGACCAGCCCTTCGGCCTTGGCCTGGTCCTTGAACGCCACGATCGTCGGCTTGTCGACCACCGGCTTGACCTCGACCGGCTTGGCCTGCTCGGGGGCCTTGGTGGCGACCGCGCTGGTGCCCATCGCCTCGTGCGGAAGGCGCTCGACGACCTTGCCCTCGACCGAGGCCGGGGCGGTGGGCTCGTTGCCTTCGCTGGCGGGCTTGCGCGCGATGCCGAGGACGTCGCGCACCTTGTCGCCGGCGAAGAAGAACACCGCGGCCGCGGCGGCAACCACCACGAACAGGAAGAGCCAGCCGCCACCTCCGCCGGAACGGCGGCGCGAGGGAGTGGACGAGGGGGCGGGACGGGCCATGAGTGCTCCTGCGGCTGCGCCGAGACAACGAACGAAGAGATCAACGAAGCACCCGGCAGGCGGTTCATCGGGAAACCGATGCCCTTGCCCTGCCAAATGTTACGCCGACACCCCTAGGTGCCTGTCGAATTGTAGCGGCGGATGCCGGCTCGCCACATGCAGAGCGCGAGCGCGAGTGCCAGTGTCGCTACCACTGGGGTCGCCAGGGCGGCATTCCAGCTCGCCTCCTTGTTTCCCGTGAAGACCCCGGCCGGGTAGAAGGCGACGAACGAGAACGGGATCACGAAGCTGACCAGCGCCTGGAGCGCGGGGTGGTAGATGCGGTTCGGCCAGCGTCCGAGCTCCATCAGGTTGTAGACCGGCGGAACCATGCCGACGCGATCCTCGAACCAGAAGCCGGTGGCGGCGAAGGCCATGAACACCGCCACCACCAGCACGAACGCCGAGGCCATCAGCGCGACCAGCAGCGCGAGGTGCAGCGGATCGTAGCGGAAATCCGGCAGGTACGGCAATGCCAACGCCATCACCGCGATGCCGAGCACCACGCCCGAGAGATCCTCGATCGCCAGGCGGTCGAAGCAGATCTGCAGGAAGGCCGGGTACGGCCGCAGCAGCACGCGATCGAGGTTGCCCTGGATGATGTAGGTGCTCGACAGCGAATAGAGGTTGCCGCACACGCAGTGGAACAGCGCCGTCGGGATCATGCTGAATCCCAGGATGAAGGTCAGCTGCGGCTTGGTCCAGCTACCGACCTCCGAGCATTTCGACAGGTAGACCTGGAGCATCGTGAAATTGACCAGACCGCGCATGATCTCGTCGAGTCCCTGCAGCAGCAGGTCCCCGCGGTAGGCGAGGCGGCGCTTGAGCACCGTCACGAACATCAGCCAGGCGAGCCGCGCTACGCGCATGGGCGGAGACTAGCAAGCAGGGTGAAAATGTCCCGGCGTCCGGCAAGCCGGCGCTTCCGGGCAAACCAGCACCGGCTATGCTCCGCGCATGGTCGAAATGATGATGATCCTCGTGCTCTTCAGCGGGCCGGACAAGGCCGCGGCCGAGCGCATCGCCCAGACCCTCGCCGAGGCCGGCGGCAAGCATGTCCATGTCGTGCTCGGCGCCGACGCCGCCAAGGAGCTCGACGCGCGCGGCGTGAAGGACATCGACCTGGTGAATTCCCCGGACATCGGCGCGCAGCTGACGCGCAAGTCATCTGACCTGATCGTGGTGCGCATCGAAGAGCGCAAGTCTGGTGGGGACGGCGTGCTCGAATCGACGGTGTGGGTGCACGGCCGCACCGACCACCACGTCTCGATCGCCGGCAAGAAGGGCGATCCGGTCGACGGCACCGTGAAGGGCGTGCTCGGCATCATTGGGCCCTTCCTTCCCGACGACCAGGGCGCCATCGCGACCAGCGACGCGAAGCTCGCGCAGCTGGTCGACGGCAGCGACTGGCAGGGGCTGTTCGACGTGGTCTCGGTGGCCAAGCCGCAATCCGCGCGCTACGGCTACTACGAGGTCATGGCGCTGATGCATCTGTCTAGGGTCGAGGAAGCCAAGGCGAGCCTCGAACGCCTGCGCGCCGCCCACGCCGGACATTTCCTGGTCGACGCCGCAGCCGCGCTCGTCGAACCCGAAAAGATCGAGAAGCCCGACTCCGCCCCCGAGATGGGTCCTCCCCCGCCGCCCTCCGCCGACGACCGCGTCTTCCGCTAGGGATCCGAGGAAGCTCCCGTCTCTAGACCCGCCTGATCTCTGCCTTTTGGGGGGCAGGCCGGAGGCCGATGTTGGGGGGCCGTAGCCCCCCAACTAAAAGCCACTGCGGCGATGCCGCACCAGCGACGCGACCGCGGCGATGCTCGAGCAGACGATGGCGATGTCGCGGAGCACTCCGGGTTGCAGCTGGGTCGACGCCAGCAGCACGCAGCCGGCTACCGTCGCATGCGCCATCCATCCTGCGTGCGGCATGTGCAGGGCCGCCAGGCGATCGGGCAGGATGCGCAGCGCATGCCACATCTCGCGGGCTTCGTCGAGCATGCGCCGCACCTGCGACCACGGCGTGATGATCTTCTGCAGGCGCGGCCGGACCAGGTTCAGGAAGCTGGTGTCGGGAACCAGCTCGACGCACAATCCCTCGAGCAGGCTGGTGGCTCTCGAGATCATGATGGTGTGTTGCGGGAAGACGATGCCCTGCGATCGGCGCAGCATCTCGTTGATCTTCGCGCCGATCTCGTACTGCCTGCGCGAACCCTTGAGCGCTTGCGGCGCGAAATCCTTCAGGCTCGCGTAGAGTTCGCGCGCGACCTTGCGCAGCTGATCGCGGTGCACCTCGGGCAGGATGAATCCCAGCTGGATCATCACATCGATCATGCCGTCGGTATCCTGGCCCTGGACGTTGATCATGAAGCGCCGGTAGAGTTCGGCCTCGCGCTTGGTGATGCTGCCGGTCATGCCGAAATCGATCAGCCAGATGCGTCCGGCGTCGTAGACGAAATTGCCGGCATGCGGATCGGCGTGATAGAAGCCTTCGTCGAGCAGCATCGACAGGTAGCAATCGATGATGGCATTGGCGACGCGCAGCCGTTCGTCGTGGCCCAGGGCCTCGAGGTCGGTGCGCGCCAAGGTCGCTCCCGGCGCGAACTCCATCACCAGGACCTTCTCGCGCGTGTGCTCCCAGACGATCGTCGGCGCCGACAGGCCGTGCTTTTCGAGACAAGGACGCAGCCGGTCGGCCGAGGTCGCTTCCTGCAGGTAGTCGAGTTCGCTGGCGCTCGCGCGTTCGAGCTCGGCGAGCAGGTCGTGGAACGGGAAGCCGTGCACCAGGATCCTGAGCAGGCGCATGGTCGCGCGCGTCAGCAACAGATCGATGGCGACCAGTCGCTGGAGACCGGGATACTGGACCTTGATCGCGACCATCCTCCCATCGGTCAGCCACGCGCGGTGCACCTGACCGAAGCTGGCGGCGGCGATGGCGATCTCGTCGATGCGCGAGAAGTGCGCGGCGGTGCGGCCCTCGTAGGTGAGATCGAGAACGGCCGCGACCACGTTGAACGGCCGCGCCGGAGCCTGGTCGCGCAGGGCCGCGCACGATTCGATGTAGGCGAGGGGGAACAGATCGGGGCGGCTCGCGACGAACTGCCCGATCTTGATGAGCATGGCGCCGTGCTTGCGTACGTGCGCGGTGAAGCATCTGCTTCCCCACGCGTCCATGGCGATGCGCCAACGGCGCGTCGGGATCCATAGGCGTTCGCAGACGATCAGCGCGAGATACCCGATGGCGAGCCGCGCGATGAGCCACACGCCCTCAGCCCCGCGCCGCACCAGCGAGGTGGGGAGTGGGGCCGGAGCGCGTAGCTCGGGCACGATGGCGATCGCCACCGGTGTCGGTGCAAGCGCTGGGCTCAGAGGCATTCCGGCACGTGGCCACCGGCGATGTCGCTCGCCGGGACCGACGCGGCGGTCGGCTCGAGGGGTCGATCCTGCGCTCTCTGGGCGAAGGCGCGGCGGCGTTCACGCAGGCGACGCTCGGACTCGTCCACCGCGGCCACGCCCGCCTGGAAGATATGGCGAGCGGCGCTGCGTATATGCGACCGCAGGTCCTTGCCGACGATGCGTTCGAAGGTGCTGTCGGCGGCGCCGTACAGGTGCTTGGCAGCGAGTTTCAGCTCTTCGCTCGCCGAGGCTTGATCCGGGTTTCGACTCGTATCCATGTCAAGTCTCCAATGAGACTAGGATACCAGGAACACCTTCCTGGTCGGTGCCTAGCCGGCGGAGCTTCCACGGAAGGGGGCTTTGGTGTCAGGGGCTTCGCCCCTGTTGGTATCAGGGGCTTCGCCCCTACGGCCTTGCGGCCTACCCCACGGGCTTTGTCGGGACTCGATCTCGCCGCCGGGCGGCGAGATCGTGGGCGGATCGGCTGCGCCGATGATATCCGCCCACCGTCCCTCGGCGCCCGCCCCATCGGCGGGGCGATGGGGCCCCAGGTTGCTGGGGATGATGGGGGGGATGGCTGGAAACGACTACACCCGCCGTTTCGGCGGGTGTAGTCGAAGGAAGTCCGGGCCTGGGGGCTGGGCTTACTTGGCGAAGTACTCGATGACCTTCTGGATGTCGACCGGGAAGGGGACCTGGTCGGGACCTGGCAGCGACTCGACGGTCACCGACAGGGTATCGAGATCGACCTTGAGACCCGGGGGGCGCTCGAGGATCGGGGCGTTCACGGTGACGCGCAGGTCCTCGCGATTGCGGGCCTTTTCGCGCACGGCGAACACCTGGCCGGGCTTCACGCTCTGGGCTGGGCTGGAGGCGCGGCGGCTGCCGAGGTTGACGTGGCCGTGGCCAATCAGCTGGCGCGCGGCCGGGATGGTGCGGGTCAGGCCCGAGCGCCAGATCAGGTTGTCCAAGCGCGACTCGAGCAGTCCAAGCATGTTGCGGCCGGTATCGCCGGGCAGGCGGTACGCGCGCTCGAACACCAAGCGCAGGCCGCGCTCGGTGAGGCCGTAGTGGAAGCGCAGCTTCTGTTTCTCGCGCAGGCGCAGACCGTACTCGCTGGTCTTGCTCATGCGCTTGCCCTGGGCGGCCGCGGCGGCGCCTGGGGGGTACGGGCGGCGCGTCAGCGTGCGCGTGGTGAAGCCGGGAAGTTCGGTGCCGATGCGGCGGATCACGCGCAGGCGAGGACCGGTATAGCGGGCCATTCGGGCTCCTAATCCTAAACTGAGTTAAGCCACGGTTTCACGTGGCATGCAGCAAAAGGGGTCGCACAGAATGTGGAGGAAGTGTGGAATGCAAGGTCAAACATCGCACTCCCATCCACGGCATGTCGTGGCAAAGCGTTGGGATAGCTCCAGTAGTGACGTAACGGCAATTGAGCCGTTGTGAATCGGTTACAACACCGCCCCTTGTCAGCGGTATCAACCATCCTGCCTGCCTGGGGAACCCGGAGGGCGATCCACCCGTCTATGGACGTGTCCACGATTCCAGGCGTTCACCCTCAAAGCGATCCGCTGGGGTATACTACCAGGATCGTCAGCAATGCGCCGTTCGTCATCCCGCTGTCTTCCTCCGGAGCCTCCATGCGCCTGGTCCCGTGCCTCGTCCTTCTCAGCCTGTCCGCCTCGTTGTGGTGCGAGGATGCCAAGCTCAAGCCCGCCGCGGAACCCGCCGCGACGAACGCGCCGGCAGACGCCGCCGCGGTACGCAAGGCCGCCGACACCCAGGCTGCGGTAGGCATGCAGGCGATGCGCGACGCGGATGCGGACCCTCACCGTGGCGTCGATGCCGCCCTCGCTTTCTCGAGCGCCATGCATGGCTACGAGCAGGTCAATGACGTCGACGCGGTGTGCGAGATGCAGGCGAACATCTTCTGGTGCAAGAAGCGCATGAACCTGGACAACCTCCAGGATTACGTCGCCAAGAAAGGCGGCAGCGCCGAGAGCGACCTGGCGCGCGCGCAGATGGTCATGACCAAGGAAGTCCCGGTCGAGGAGGCGACGGCCTACTTCGATCGCGCGGTCAAGTTCCAGGAGGGGAACGCCGACAAGCACCTGCTCGTGGCGGTGCGCTTCAGCGAGGTCATCGAGCGCTTCCCCGACACCGATGCCGCCAAGAAGGCGTCGGCCATCTTCGCCAAGGAGCAGACCGCGTACATGACGCAGGTCTCCGAGGAGCGGAAAAAGGAGCAGGAGCAGCTGAAGGCCGAGCTGAACCAGGTGCGCAAGAGCCGCTTCATGCAGCCGCCGCCGGTGATCGAGGGCACGGCGATGGCGGTGCCCGACAAGGCCGCGCAAGACAAGGCGCTCGGCGTGCTCAAGAAGGCCTACAAGGATGACTACGCGAAGAAGAAGGATTCGCAGAAGCGAGCGTTCGCGAAGAAGCTGGTGGCAGATGCCGCCAACAGCAAGGATGATGCGGCGCTCTACTACGTCATGCTCGACGAGAGTACGCGCCTAGCGATGGAATCTGAGGATTACGAAACCCTGCTCTCGTCCATCGAGAAGGCCGGTTCGACGTTCCAGGGCTACGACGTCACCGCGCACAAGCGCGCGACGCTCACTGCGATGAAGAGCAAGACCACCTCGACGCTGATCCTCAAGCTGATGGACGATCCCACCGACAAGGCCGCGAACACCGCCGTTGGCAGATTCTTCTGCTTCAACATCTCGCGCTGGGATCTCGGCCTGCCGATGCTGTCCCTCGGCGCCGACCCCGACATGCACGCCGTAGCCGAGATGGAGATCAGCGTTCCCAAGGACGTCGCTGAACAGAAGCAGACCGCCGATGCCTGGTACAACCTCGGCAAGAAGGCGCCATCCGCCGACAAGATCCCGATGTGGTCGCGCGCGCAGTTCTGGTATGCGCAGGCCCAGCCGAAGCTGGCCGGCGTGAACAAGCAGATGGTCGAGAAGAACATGGACGACATCGACAAGGTGCTGCCGGCGGTGATCACCGATTTCGAGAACATCACCCCGAAGCAGTGGGACAAGCTCAAGGGCACCCTGCTCACCATCGAGGCGCGCATCGACCGCAGCGACGGCAACATCGCGCTGGTGCCCGGCCAGCGCATCCGCGTCGTCCCGCATCCGACCGACGAGTGGAAGTTCAACGACGGATCCGATGACTTCTCGACCAACTACAAGGGCCTGGTGCCCAGGCGCTCGACCAACGGAGGCGGGGGTGGATCCGGGATGAGTTCGGGGTTCGGCTATTACGGCCGCGGCAAGTTCGCCCAGGCGGCGCTGGTCTGCAAAGTTGGCGAGAGCGACGAGATCGCCCCCGGCATCATCACCGGCAAGGGCCACCTGTGGATCATGCCACACAACACCTGGGGCTCGCTCGGCACCGGCACCATCCGGGTGAAGCTGGTCGCGGTCACCGACGACGACTAGACGTCACGGCCCCGTGCGCTGCTAGGCTTCACGGCCCCGTGCGCGCCTGCGGCGCGCGCTCGCTGCGCTCGCATCTCCGGCTGCGCCGGAGCGGGGCCTTTCTTCAGACGGGGGGTCTAACGACCCCCCGTCAACGCGCCTGTCGGCGCTGCCCCCTTCGCGTGATGGAATTTTATGGTGACGCGCCCGGGCGCACTGCGCGTACGACGGCCCCGTGCGCCTGCGGCGCTCGCTCGCTACGCTCGCATCTCCGGCTGCGCCGGAGCGGGGCTGATCAGATGCGTTGGATCGGGAGTGGTGCGGAGGTGCCGGGGGCGCGGGGTTGGAGGTCGGCGGGGACTTCGGCGGTCGGGAGGCTGCGGCCGGCGAGGATGACGCCGCAGGCGAGGCCGGCGACGCCGATCACGACCAGGCAGGGGATGGTGACGATGAGGTGGTTGGTCAGCCAGTCGCCGATGGCGCCGATGGTGGGGTTGGCGGCCAGCGCGTTGCCCTTGAGCTCGATCACCAGCACCGTCGCGTTGTGGCCGGCGTGGACGATCATCGAGGGGATGATCGAGCGCGTGCGGATGACCAGGATCGCCAGCACCATGCCGAGCGCGAACTGCGGCAGGAAGCGCGACGGATCGGCGTGCAGGGCGCCGAACAGGAACGCCGAGATGATCACCGCACCCGTTCGGCCGATGCCGCGCTCGAGGCCCGAGAGCAGGGTGCCCCGGCATAGCAGCTCCTCGCAGATGCCGGGCAGCACCGCCATGCCGAGGATGACCAGCGGCAATCCGCCCAGGGCGTCGACGGCGGTGACGATCTTCTGGATCTTCTCATCGGCGCCGCCGTCATGCAGATTCGCGAAGTAGGGGGCCTGCAGCATGCTGATCGCGACGCTGAGCATGACCGCGAACGGGACCAGCAGCGCGGCGCCGCCGTAAGCGCGCGGAGCCGGCGCGCGCAGGCGCAGGGTTTCGCGCGGATCGTACGCACCGAGCCAGCAATGCGCGAGCGCGGGCACCAGGGTGAATGCCAGCAGCGGCACCACCACCAGCGCGAAGCTGTTGAAATCCTGGAAATGCCCGGCGCCGAGCGTGAAGCCCGCGACCGCGACCGCGTAGACGGCCATCGCCTCGAGCCCGCCCGGCGTGCTCGGGGCCTTGCCCCAGGCGCGGAAGCGCCCCCAGCCGGCGCGCACCAGGCCGGGATAGCGGAACTTCTCGTCCTCGAGCAGGCGCGCCGACCAGCCCACCACCACCGCGGCGAGCGCCAGGCTGGCGCCGGTGGAGAGCAGCAGGTGCGCCCACGGGATGTGCTCGGATTGCAGGCTCTCCTTCAATGCGAGCAGCGGCCCGGTAACCGGGATGAGATCGAGGAGGAAACCCGGCCGCGTGCCCGGGATCAGCGCCGGCACCGCGGCGACGAACACCGCGAGGAAGTACGGCGTCAGGTAGTTCTGCGCCTCCTTCGAGCTGTTGGCGAGTCCGGTCACCGCCAGCGCCACCGCCGCGAGGGTGATGGTCAGCGGCATGAGCACGATGAAGCACATCGCCAGGGCCCCGCCGCCCACCGAGAACAGCCCGCCAAAGTCGACGCCGGCGACGTGGATCTGGCTGCCGCCGATGGCGATGGTCGCGCCGAGCGAGCAGATGTTGAGGATCACCGAGGCGGCGGCCGCCGCGCACGCCACCAGCAGCTTGCCGGTGAACACGTCGCGCCGCCGCGCCGGCCACGACAGCAGGCTCTCGAGCGTGCCGCGCTCGCGCTCGCCGGCGATCAGGTCGAGCGCCGGGAAGAACGCGCCGCTGACCGCGAGCAGCACCAGCAGCACCGGCAGCACGCCGGAGATGCGCGTGCGGATCGATTCCACCGGCGGCGCCATGTGCGCATACGCGACCTCGAACGGCTTGAGCGCGTTCTCAGGCAGGCCGGCCTCGGCGAGGCGGTTCTTCACCAGGGTGTCCTGGCGCGCGCGCAGGGCGCGGCGCAGTATATCTTCGGCGTCGTCGCTGCGCCGGCTGGCGTCGTCTTGCAGCACCACCAGGCGCGGACGGCCGTCCTCGCCCGGGACCTGCACCACCACGGCGACCAGGCCCAACGCGCGCAGGTGCGCGAGCGTCTCCTGGCGTAGGCGCCGCCGCTCCTCGAGCGAGGTCTGGGCGAGCGGGACGTCATCGTGCTCGGACTTTTCGCGTTCGGTCTCGAGCCGCAGCGCCGAGCGCGCGGCCTCGCGGAAGCCGTCCTGCTGTGCTTGGCTGGCCTCGGCGAGCTTGATGCCCGGCCGCGTCTCATCGACCATGGTCGCTGGGCCGGAAGACTGCGCAGCGGCATCCTTGTCGACCTCGCTAGACGGTTTGCTCGTGTTCTTGCCGGTCTTGGTGGTGTCGGCGGCGGCCTTGGTGATGGCCTCCGCGACCTCGGGCGGCGTGTCCACCAGCAGCACCGCTGGCGTCTCGGCCTTCTGGGTCTTGGTCAGCTGCAGGATCTGGATCGCGAAGAGCAGGAACAACGGATACAGCAGCAGCGGCAGGCCGATGTTCACGAACAGGGTGCGGCGATCGCGCAGGATCTCGAGTCCGTCCTTCTTGAAGACGTGCAGCACGTGACGGCGGTTCATGCGTGGTTCCCGCCGCCCACTGGCGGTTCGGCGGCGTGCGGAGGGGCCAGCGAGTCGATGCGCTCGCTCACCGAGACGCGGTGCTCCTCGTCGGTGAGCAGATCGTGGATGGCGTCCTCGAAGGCTTCGCCGGTGCCGAGCCCCGACGGCGCGCCGTCGAAGATCAGCTTGCCCTTGCGCAGCACCCACAGCCGATCGGCGGTATGGCCGACCTCGGGCATGATGTGCGTGGCGAGGATGATCAGGCGACCTGGCTTGCGCGCGGCACGCACCGATTCGACCAGCTGCCAGGCCGCCAGCACGTCGAGCCCGGTCGTCGGCTCATCGAGGATCAGCAGCTTGGGATCGGCGAGCAGGGTGCGGGCGAGGTTCAGCCGCTGCATTTGCCCAGTGGACATGGTGTCGATGCGCTGGTCGATGAATTCACCGAGACTGAACGCCTGGCACTGCGCATCGATGCGCGCGGCGAGGTCGGCGCCCTCGAGATCGAAGAAGCCGCCGGCATAGGCGAGCAGCTCGCGGCCGGTCAAACGCGGATACATCCGGGTGGTGGTCGAGAGGTAGCCAAGGCGCGCGCGCACCGCCTGCGCGTCGATGCGCGTGTCGATGCCGTCGACCAGCACGCGGCCAGTGTCCGGGATCAGCAGCGTCGACACCATGCGCAGCAGCGTGCTCTTGCCGGCGCCGTTCGCGCCGACCAGGGCGAGCACGCCGCCGTCGACGGTGGCGCTGAGTCCGTCGACCGCCTTGACCTCCTTGCGCTTGGGGTCGTAGAAGCTCTTGCTCACGTTCACCAGCTCGAGCATGTCCCGATCATTCGCGCGGATCCTGCATCCGCCAGGGGGCAGAACCGCCGGTTCGACGGGGTGGTGAACCGTGGGTCGGTTCATGGTTCATGGTTCACGGATATCGGTTGTCGGTTCTCGCAGGGCTGCGGAGATTTGACGGTCCTCGCGAGCAGCGTGGCCCGATCACGCATCGCTACGATACGTTCGGCCAACGCCCACCGGCATCTCGACCATCGACAGCCAATAACCATCAACCGCGGCGCTCAGCCCCGTTCAGCGGATCGTACCACAGCCCGGCCGCCCTGGCGAGCGCCACCACCTCGCGCGCGGCGCGGTCGATGAACGGCTCCCAGTCCAGCTCGCCGTTGGCGATGCGGTCGAGATCCGCCTCGACGCGGTTGGTGAAATCCGGATCGATGAAGTTGCCGGAATAACGCGCGATCAGGAAGCGGGTGAGCACGATGCCCAACTCGGTGGCGTGCAGCATGCGGCGCTTGATGACGACGTAGCCGCGCGAGCCGATGGTGGTCATGATCGAGGCGTAGGTGCTTGGCCGGCCGACACCCTTCTTCTCGAGCGCCTTGATCAGGCTCGCCTCGGTATAGCGCGGCGGCGGCTTGGTGGTCTTGTCCTTGATGCCGAGTTCCTTGAGCTCGACGGCCTCGTCGCCGCGCAGGTCTGGCAGTTTCGCCAGCGCCACGTCCTCGTCGTCCTTAGCGGCGCCCTTCACGGGCTTCTCCTGCGAGGCATCCTCGGTGAGGCGGCGCCAGCCGTCGAAGACCACGGTCTTGCCGCGCGCGCGGAAGATGCCGGTGTGGATCAGACCCTTGGTGGGATGCGCGAAGGCATCCGGCGCGCAGGCGACGTCGACCACCGACAGCTGATCCACGCCGGCGGACATCTGCGAAGCCACGAATCGTTCCCAGATCAGGCGATAGAGCCCACCCTTGGGATCCTCGCCGAGCGCACCGGGCCCGCCGTCGAGATGGATGGGCCTGATCGCCTCGTGGGCTTCCTGCGCGTTGGCTGATCTGGCGCCGTGCGAGGGCGCCGTGCCCGGCAGGTACGGCTTCGGGAACTCGGCGGCGATGTGCGCGCGCGCCATCGCCACCGCTTCCGGGCTGACCGAGGTGGAGTCGGTGCGCATGTAGGTGATGCGGCCGTCCTCGTACAGCGACTGGGCGAGCTTCATCGTCTCCTGCGGCGACAGGTGCAGCCGTACCGACGCGGCCTGCTGCAGTGTCGAAGTGATGAACGGCGGCGGAGGATTGGACTGCTGGCGGTTCTTCTCGGCGCGCACCAGGCGCCACGGCTGGCGGCGGCACCACTCCACCACCTTGCTGGCCATGCCCTCGTCCTTGAGCCGGCGCTCGAGCGGCTCGCCTTTCCATTCGACCAGCCAGGCCTTGAACGCGGGCGGTTTCCTGGCCGCGAGCACCGTCGCCACCGGGATCCAGTAGGTCTCGGGCTTGAACGATTCGATCTCGAGCTCGCGTTCGACGACGATGCGCAGAGCCACCGACTGCACGCGGCCGGCCGAGCGCGCGTCCTTCCGGCCGGTGCCTTTCGAGCAGGTGGGACTGACGGCGTAGCCGACGATGCGGTCGAGGATGCGCCTCGCCTGCTGGGCGTTCACCAGGTTGAGGTCGATCGCGCGCGGGCTGCCGACCGCGGCCAGCACCGCCTGCCTGGTGATCGCATTGAAGGTGGCGCGCAAGTAGCGTCGCGGGCCGAGCGCCTCGGCGAGATGCCACGAGATCGCCTCGCCCTCGCGGTCGGGGTCGGTCGCGAGGATGACGGACTCGGCGCGGTCGGCGGCCTGCTTCAGGCGCGCGACCACGTCGGTACCCTTGTCGTTGAGCACGTAGCGCGCCGTCACCCGTCCACCGGCGAAGGCCACGCCGAGGTCCTTCTCGGGCAGGTCGCGGATGTGGCCGAAGGACGCCATCACCCGGTAGCCGGGCCCGAGGAAGCCCTCGATCTTGCGGCATTTCGCCGGGCTCTCGACCAGGACGAGCTGCATCCGCGCACGCTAGCGGCGTGGGCGAGCCGCGCCAACCCGCAGCGTTCCAGAGCCTGGCGATCTCGTTCCTGCGTGCGGGCATGCGCACAGAGCCCGAAAGCGGTGGCATTCCCGTCTCGAAATGCCGTTCCAAGTGTCCATAATTGCGCAGCCGGCTTCACCACCCTGGCGTGGACGCCTAGCCTGGCGCGGCGGCCATGAACCATCTCGAGGAGCGACGCGTGACCACATGGATGCATGGGCGGATGCCCCAGACGATCGTCACCATGGTGGCGCTGCTCCAGGCCATCGCGCTGGGCGGCATAGCCCTCGCCGAGGACGCCCCCGCGCCGGTGGATCCGGCGAAGGCGCCATCCACCGCCGCGGCGCCGGCCGCTGACGCGCCGAAACCCCGCGCCGCCTGGGTCGACGCGACCAACGATCTCGCCGGCAACACGTGGGGCGCTGATGGCGTGACCGCGATGGCCGTGGTGCCAGGAGCGGACGTGGTGGTGGTCGGGGTCAGCGGCAAGGGCCTATACGCTTCGACGAACAAGGGCTCGAGCTGGACCGCGCTGGGCGCGA
The DNA here is from genome assembly GCA_038231435.1 of Planctomycetota bacterium. GTDB lineage: Bacteria > Planctomycetota > UBA11346 > UBA11346 > UBA11346 > JACCZE01. The sequence goes on along the minus strand of JBBRLJ010000018.1, from coordinate 32,429 downwards.
TCGCGAATCCGAAGATCCATCCGAGCCAGGTGCTGATCGATGCGAAGGATGCGAACGCCTGGTGGGTGGCGAGCAGCGTCGGCGCCCCTGGCCTGTTCACGAGCGCGGACGGCGGCAAGACCTTCAAGGGCGTCGGCAATGTCGAGGGCCTGGACTCCATCGCCGTCGATCTCGCGGATCCCAAGCGCAAGACGCTGGTGCTGGGTCCGCACGAGAAGGAGCACGAGATCCAGTTTTCGACCAACGGCGGCAGCTTCTTCTCCAAGAACGGCAAGTTCCCTCCCGCGACCGGTTACACCGACCAGGTCGCGCTGGTCGACGAGAAGACCTGGCTGGTGAGCTCCTCCAGGTACGACAAGAAGAGCAAGAAGGAGAAGGAGGTCGGCATTTGGCGCACCGATGACGCCGGCAAGACCTGGGCGAAGGTCTACACCAACGGTGGCACCGCGCCCGCGCTGGTGACCTCGAACGGCACCATCTATTGGCCCGCTGGCGACGGCGAGGTGGTGCTGCGCAGCACTTCGCATGGAAAATCCTGGGAGAGCCTACCGACGAGCGTGAAGAGCTGCCCGGTCGAGCTGCCGAAGCGCTGGCTCGCGGCGCTCGGGGATCAGCAGCTGCTGATCAGCAACGATGGCGGCGAAAGCTGGGACGCGGTCGGCCAGAAGCTGTCGTTCCAGCCGAAGGGCCTGGTCTACGACGAGAAGGGCAACTGCTTCTTCGCGTGGCGCTCGACCGAGTCGCACCAGGCGGAAGCGATCGTGCGTCTCGACGTGCCCGAGAATCTCGACCAGGTGGTCAACCAGCTGATTCCGCGCGACATCCTGGCCTGGGACGGCGAGGCGAAGCCGGTGATCGGCGGCAGCTGGGCGAACAAGGACGCCACCATCACGGTGCAGTCGACGGTGGTGCGCCAGGGCAAGTCGGCGATCCTCTGGCACGCGGCGATGAAGGAATCCTGGGCGAACTGCGGGTGGTCGTGGTTCCCGGACCCGCGCAAGGATGTCGACGTCACCGACGCCAGCGGCTGCGCTACATTCCTCGCATCGATCAAGATCACCGGCGACACCAAGCCGAAGAAGCTGCAGATGTGGCTCGGAAGCCAGGACTCGTCGAGCGCGCCGAAGCAGACCAGCAAGGACGTCGACGTGCTGGCGTTCTGCCCGAAGCTCCTCGATGGCGAGTGGCACGAGGTCCAGATCCCGCTGTCGGCCTTCGACATCGCCGGACTGGACCGCAAGAAGCTGTGCTCGATCTCGTTCAAGGGCGACAACTTCCCTAATCCGCTGAGCTTCGATTTCGCCATCGATTACATCGGCTTCGCCAAGTAGCCAGCGGCCCGCCACGTCGTTTTCCCGCCAACAGTCGCCCTCGAATGGGCTTGCGCGCCCATGGGCTGTGCGGCACAGGTCCTGGGTGGGGCTCGCCGCGATTTGCGCCCCCGGACGTCTGGGCCCATACTCGATAGGTGGCGCGCCATCGCCGCCGCTCGGCCCGCCACCGACGGTCCACGGAAAGCGCCGGGAGACACATGTCGCAGAGCGGCGATCCGCAACCACATCCAGCCTCGCCGCCGACGCGGTCGATGCCGGGCAGGCCCACGCCGGGTGCTCTCCCGGTGACCACTGCGAGCGATGCCCCCACGGCCGCCGGACCCGCATCGGAATTCACGCCGACGCGCCTGATGTCGTCGGAACCCGCCTCGAGCCGCGAACGCCACGACACCGACGTGCAGCTCTCGCAGCTGGCGGCGCTGCGCGCCCTGGGGCCGGGAGCGGTGCTCGGCGGCTACCTGCTCGCTGAACGCATCGGCAAAGGCGGCATGGGCGAGGTATGGAAGGCGGTCCACCAGCGCCTGGGCCGCACCGTGGCGATCAAGCTCATGCTGCGCCACTCGCGCGAGGCCTGGAGCCGCTTCGAGCGCGAGGCGCGCCTAGCCTCGGCGCTCGACCATCCGCACATCGCCAAGCTCTACGAATTCTCGCTCGATCCGCCATTCATCGCCATGCAGTACGTCGAGGGCGCGGCGCTGCACAAGGCCAGCGGCGACCGCATCCGCGCGCTGCGCGACGCGGCGTTGGCGGTGCACCACGCCCACCAGCGCGGCGTGCTCCATCGCGATCTCAAACCCGACAACGTGCTGGTCGACGCCGAGGGCCAAGCCTTCATCCTCGATTTCGGCCTGGCGCGTCCGGTCGAGGACGTCGGCGAGCACCTGACGGTCAGCGGCGAGGTCGTCGGCACGCCGGCGTTCATGGCCCCCGAGCAGGCGCGCGGCGAGACCAGGTCGATGGACGCGCGCACCGACGTCTACGGGCTCGGCGCCACGCTCTACGCGCTGCTCAGCGGCCGGGCGCCGTTCACGGGCAGCAGCACCTGGGACATCCTGCGCCTGGTGGTCGACGAGGATCCCCAGCCGCCCGGAGGCGATCGCGATCTCGAGACCATATGCCTGACCGCCATGGCCAAGGATCCCGCGCGCCGCTACGCCAGCGCCGCCGATTTCGCGGCCGAGCTCACGCGCTACCTGGAGCGCCTGCCGGTGCTCGCGCGCCGCGCCGGCATCGGCTATCGCATGCGCCGCAGCATGCAGCGGCGTCCGGCGATCTGGGGGCTGGCCACGGCCCTGGTGGTGGCGGTGATCGCCGGCTCGGCCTTCGGCGTCGTCAAGCTGCTCGACGCCAAGGCCAATCTGCAGCAGGCCGAGGCGAACCTGGCGCTAGCCCATGAAGCGGACACCAAACGTCTCGCGCTCGCGGCGGAGCGCGAGCGCGAGCTGACCTTGCAGGGATTGGTGGAGGCGTCGCGGCGCGAGCTGCGCGATCTCGACGACACGCTCGCGCGCCAGCTCGACGATCCGGCCCTGGCAGCGGCCTACGCTCGCGATGACGACCTGCTCGGCCGGCTAGCGGTGGCGCGGGCGCAACAGCCCGCCGAAGGCATCATCTCCTGTCTGGCGGGCGAGGCCGAGCTCCTGCGCAACCGTGAGGCCGCGGCGATCGCGGATTTCGATGCAGCGATCGCCGCGGCCGACGGCCCGGTGTCGCGCAAGCTCGGCGCGCTCGAGCTGGCCAGCCAGGGCCGCGCCCTCGCCCGGCTGCGCCACGACTTCTTCGACCAGATGGGACGGTTGTTCGTGTTCGGCGATCAGGGCGGTTACGTCGCCAGCGACAGCGACGGGAAGCAGGTACGGGCGGATCTCGACCGCGCGGGCATGGCCGGCGACGCCTATGAGCGCCACGCCCTGGATCTGTGGGTCCGCTATCTGCGAGCCGCGCGCAGCCCCGACGCCTACCGGCAGTACGGCGACATCCAGGCCGAGGCCAAGACCCTGGCCGCGCAGGGCGGACGGCGCACCGAGGCGCTGCACCTGCTCGTCGCCGTGCTCACGCCATTTCCGCGCAACCTCGACCAGGTGGTGGCGACCTACACGGCGGCCATCGACCGCTTCCACGGCTTGCCGCAGGCGTGGACGCTGCGCGCCTTCGAGGAGCTCTCCTCGGGCCGCGCCCGCGAGGCGCGGGCGGATCTCGATCAGGCCCTGCGCCTGAATCCAGACTACGCCTTGGCCAGGCTCATGCGCGCGCAGGCCATCGCCGCCACCGCCGACCCATCCCTTGAGGAAGCGAAGGTCGGCGATGCAGGCTCCGGCGTGGCCCAGGCGCTGCGGGATCTCGATGAGGCTATCCGACTCGCACCGAGCGAGCCGATGTGCTGGTTTACGCGTGCCGAAGCCCTGCGCCATGCCGGCAAGACGAGCGAGGCGCTCGTCGACTACCACGCCGCCACGGCCCGTGCCGAGGCGCTCGCCGGCGCCTTCCGTGGTAGCGCCGAGCTGTGGACCGGACTCGCCGAGTTCCATCGCCAACTGGGCCAGGCCGAGCCTGCCATCGCAGCGTATCGCCACGCCAGCGCATGCGGCGACGATGAGGCCCGGCTCGCCATCGCACGTCTGCTCGACCAGGGTGGCGACGCGGCGGGCGGCGAGAACGAACTCTCGTCGCTCCTGAGTGACGGCGCGCCATCCGCCGAGCGCGCCCAGGCCAGCTGCACGGCCCGCACCTGGCGGGCCGGCGTGCGAGAACGTGCCGGCGACGTCGCTGGCGCCCTTGCCGACTTTGACTGGATCCTGGCGAACGCGCCGAATTACCCGCCCGCCATCAGCGGCCGCGCCGAGGTGCTGCTGCACGCAGGGCGCATCCCCGAGGCCTTGGCGCAATTCGACGGCGCCGTCTCCGCGATGCGCGCCTGGGCCGCGAAGGCCAAGGTCGGCGGCATGGATCATGCACGAGCCGATGGCCATGTGGCCGATGCCCTGGTGGCGCGGGCGTCGGCAAGAGTGGAAGCGCGGATGGCGGACCTGGCACTGGCGGATCTCGACGAGGCCGTCGGATTGGACCCCCGCAACGTGCAGGCACTGTCGATCCGCTCGCTCCTACACCTGTTCTGTGGTCGATCCCAGCCTGCGGCTGCCGATGCGGCTGCCGCGTCCACGATCCTGATGGAAATCGGCGACGCCGCTCGCGCCAAGGTCGACTTCGTCGATGCGCTCGACGCGTATGCCAAGGCGGTCGACCTCCACGCCGATGACAGGTCGAGCGTGGCGCTGGAGCAGACGAGGGCTCAGCGCGATAGGGCAGCGGCAGCCGCCTCGTCGCCTGAACCCAGCCGCTAGGCTATCGCTAGGCTACCGCCAGGCCCTCGCCAGGCCCTCGCCACGCCCTCACCAGGCGAAGCCCTGGCTAGGAGCCCGGAAGAAACCGGAAACCAGTCCGCCACCGGCGGCATTGAAGGATGTGCACATGGTCATCGCCACCCAGATCGCCGGCCCGGCGGACGCCCTGAAGCGTCTCGCTACCTCGCGCGATGCCGACGCCTGGGCCTGGCTGCTCGACGAGGTGGGGCCGGAGATCCACCGCGTGGCTCACCGGCTCACCGGCGACACCGGTACCGCCGATGATGCCGTCCAGGAATGTCTGCTGACCCTGCGCGACCACGCCGCCAGCTTCCACCCTCGGACCGATCCCGATCGCGACGCGCTGCGCTGGATCATGCGCGTCGCGGCGAACGCCGCACTGCAGGTCAGGCGTGGGCGGCATCGCGCCGCCGCGCGCGACCGCGATCACGCCTCGTCAGCGGCGCCAGCCATCTCAGAACCCGTCGGGGCCGGTGTCGAGCGCGACGAGACCGCCAGATTGGTGCGCGGCGAGCTGTCGCGCCTGCGCGAAGCCGAGCGCGCCGCCATCGTGCTGCACGTGGTGGCGGGCATGAGCTTCGACCAGGTTGCGGCCGAATTGCACTGCCCGGTCGGCACCGCCAAGGTCCGCGTGCACCGCGGACTCGAACGCCTGCGCCATCGTCTCGGGCGGCGGGTGAACGACCTGTCGATCGCAGGCGTGGTGTCCAGCCTGCAGGTGGATGACCATGCTTTCGGATCCTTGGCCGGCCACCAGGCGCTGTTGGCAAGCCAAGCCCATGCCGTCACTCATGCCATCCCCATCACGATCGGAGTCCTCACCATGGCCACCAAGCTCTCACTCGCCGCGGCGACACTGCTCATCATCGCCGCGCCCGTCGCGATGACGCTGCACTCGCAGGAGGCCCCGACGGTCGCATCCGCGGTCCCGAGCGCGTCCACCGCGCCCCGGATCACCGACGCCGAGATGCTGAATCGCAAGCTCACCTTCGAGTTCGTGAATTCCCCTATCACGGAAGTCGCCAGCACCCTGACGGCGATGGGCGCTCCGTGCTCTCTGGAACGCATGGGCGATGTCACGTTGACCTTGAAGGTGAAGGACATGCGTGCGAAGGAGGCCGCCGGCTGGATCGCCAAACTGTGCGATGCGTCCATGAAGGTCGCGAAGGGGGCCATCGTCCTGTTCCCGACACCGGCGGATCAGCGCGTATTGCTCGATCAGGTGATTGATCTGCCGCTCTCCAAGCTCACGGTCTCGGATGCCCTCGAGGTGGTGGGCCTCGCCACCGGCGTCACCATCGATCGCACCGGAGACCCTGGTGCGATCGCCGAGGTCACGCTGGCGGCCGGATCCCGCAAGGCCGTGGACATCCTCGCCGACATCGCCCTGCAATCCAAGACTCCCATCCGCATCGACGCCTCGGGCGTCCAGTTCGGGCCGTTGCCCGTCGGACCCGTGTCGCTGGCACAGGCTCCCGCGGAGGCCGCTGTCCAGCTCGCGCAGAAGGTGACGTTGGATCTCCAAGATAGCGATTTCATCGATGCGCTCGGATTCCTGCAGCAGATCACCAAGGTGAACATCGTGGTCGACCCCCAGGTGGTCGCGAGGCCGCTGTCAGCCGTGACGCTGCGCGTCTCGGACACGCCGGTGTCGCAGGTCCTGGAGGCGCTGGCCTCAACCAATGCGCTCTCGGTCCAATGGGTGGACAAGGCGGTGTTCTTCACCCTCGCCCCACCCGCCGTCCAGGCGCCGACACACACGTTCTGATCCCCGCTCGACCGAATCAGGGCTTCGCGATCTCGTAGAGCATGCGCGCGCCATCCGCGGCAGTGACGTCGGCGGTGAAGGTCAGGACGTCGCCCGCGACGGTCGTGGCCACGGTATCGCGCCGCTTCCCCGACGACGTCAGGCCCCAGACCTTGAATGACGCCGCGTCCTTGAGGGTGATCTTGATCTCGGCGGTGCCGGCGCGCACCAGGTGCGGCAACTTGCCCCAATCGAGCAGCGTCGTGGCTGCGGCCTCGCCGAAACGCACGCCGGTGTTCTGCAGATCGGTGAGGTGGGTCACCAGCAGGTGCGAGCTGGCCCGGATCGGTTGGGCGTCGAGCGAGCTGACGAAGACCGTGGCGGGAACGCCGGCGACGGCGATGTCCACTCCGGCGCCGGCCGCTTTCACGGCCTCGCCGTTCGCGGCGAAACCGCCAGCGGTGCGCGGCGTGTCGATGGTCAGGCGCCCATGTTGGCCGTCGATCCAGAGTTCGCGGGTCTCGGACCGCAGGTCGTTGGTCGCGGGCACGGTGGGCTGGTCGAGGGTCGGGACGTCGTGGGCCTTCAGCCACGCCATGCAGGCCTCGTTGCTCATCGCGTAGGCGCCTGATGCCGTGTCCGCCGGCCAGCCGAGCGCCATCGCCGCCACGTCCTTGGGCAACGGGTGGTTCTCATCGATCACCGCGGTGCCGACTCCGGTGATCCATGCCATCCAATTCCAGCTCGGGGACAGGACCGGGATCGAGGTCGGTGGGGCGCCGAGCTCGGCGACCGACATGGCGATGGCCACGTGATGGCGCGCCGGCGCGAGATCGCGGCGTAGGAACAAGAGCAGCGCGGCGCGATCGGCGGCCTGGTTGAGCGGGTCCGCAGAGAGGTTGAAGTAGTCCATGGCGTGCGGCGCGAGCACGTCGTCGCGGTTATGGCTGTACGCGAAGCGCCAGATGCCGTCCCAATCCTGCAGCGCGGCGAGCGCGCCGCCGAGCAGGCCGCCGACTCCGCGGTAGCGGCCGGGCGAGCTGTAGTTGAATTCGGTGATGGTGAACGGCTTGCCGTACACGCGCGTGAACGCGCAGTTGCGGCCGCCGGGCGCGCCCTGCGACATCGGGTTGCGGTTGCCGTTGCGGCTCGGCAGTCGCCAGTCGCCGGCGAGGAACTCGGGATGATCGACGTAGAAATGGTCGTCCACGTAATCGTACAGGGCGCGGGCCATCTGATTGGTCGGGCGGTTCCACCATGAACTGGTGTTGGTGAACAGCGCCTTGCAGCCGAGATCCTTGCGCAGGAACGTGGTCATGCGCTGGTACATGTTGCGTTCGGTCACCGCGAGGAAGAGCAGGCAGTCGCGGGTGCGCACGCTCGCGTCGCCGAGTCGCGGCGGCAGCGCCACGGTGCCCTTGGAGGCGTCCTCGGTGGCCGACAGTTCCGCGCCCCAGGCCTTCAGCTGGGCGGCCCGGTCTGGGTAGGTGGTGGCGAGCCACGCGTTCCAGGCCGTGGTCCACTGCGGCATCTTCACGATGCCCGCGTAATAGTTCTCGAAGTTGCCTTCGTTGATCATCGCGATCCACGCCAGCGCCGGATCATCGCCCCAGCGCAGCCCGTTGTAGGGATTCACGTGCGTCAGCAGGCGCTGCGAGAAGGCGCGCCAGTTCTCCCATGCCGCAGGCAGCACCGGCACGCAGATCTTGAAATCGATCGGCGTGCCCGTGGCCAGGCCGAGCTCCTCGGGCGACACCGGCCGCGAGACGTAGAGATCGGTGGTGACGTAGATGCCGCGTTTGGCGCAGGCGGCGAGCAGGTAGTCGAGCTGATCGATCTTCTCGGGCACCCAGTCGGCGCCTCCGGGGTGCTCGAGCGTCCCGGATTTGTGGCCGACCAGTTCGCCCTCGTAGTGATGGACGCGCAGGGCGTTGTAGCCGAGCCGCATCAGCCGCTCGGCCAGCCGGTCGGCGTCCGCGTGGGCGAGGTACTGTGCGGTGAAGCACAGGTTCACGCCGTAGAAACGCCGGGGAGTGTCGAGGTCGTTCGCGAAGGCGAAGTGCCCGTCGGCGCGCGCGACCACGCGTCCGTGCGAGCCAGCGGGTCCGTCCTGGAGGCCCATGCGCGAGAAATCGAGCGCCGATCCCGGCTCGATGTCGAGGTCGAGAGTGAGTGGGATCCAGTCCTTGCCGGCGGCCACCACCGGCGGGCGGTCGATCGCCAGGGACATGCCGCCGGGAGCCGAGACGACGAAGCCGATGTCTACCGGCTTGTCCTTCGGGTAATCGCGCTTCGGGTAGCCGATGCGTACCGAGAACACCTGACCGCCCCAGCGGCGGTTGTCCTGGAGCAGAACGTGCGTCGGCTCGGCGAAGGCGAAGGCCAGCGATCCCACCACCGATGACAACGAGAGCTTGCGCACCAGGCCGTCGAAGAGTGGCGGCTCGCCGGCGGCGGTGGGGAAGATACCGCTCTTGCCATCGGCGTTCCAGGTGCCGCCGGCGAGCGAGGCGACGTCGAAATCCGCACTGACATGCAGGCTATTGAGCGACACGTCGGCTGAAGGAGTGAAGGCGTAGGTGGCGCCGACCGCGGGCAGCTTGTCGACCGCCTCGACCGTAAACCCGGCGTGCCCCGCGATGACGCTGTGGTCCAGTCCCAGGATCTCGAAGCGCTTGTCGGCATCCACATCCTCCGGTTTGTCGGCCGCGCCGCGCACCACGGTCGCCGCGAAGTGCTTCCACGCGGGATCGAAGGCGCCGATCGACAAGACCGTGAACGGGCGGCTGTCGCAGGTGATCTCGAGCGTGCCGTTCATGGCCACGGTCGCTTCGACCTTCGCCGCCTGGGCCGCGTACAGCGTCGGCGCCATGGCGAGTGCGAGCGCGGTCGCCAAGAGGTGGGGTCGGAAGCGCAGGCGGATGGGCATGTCGTTCATGGCTCCGATGGTGGCGTCTCCCAACGCGCGCGCACGTCGCTTGTGACCTCTTCGAGGTCTGGCTCGCCGCTCACCAGGGCCGCTTCAGCACATCACTGGAGCTCAAGTCGGAAGTCCGTCATCTCACCACTGCAGCCAATCCTGCGGGGCGTGCAGAGGGGCCGCCGGGCAGGGCAGCTGCTCGCGGTATTCGCGCGGGCTCAGGCCGAACAGCGAGCGGAAACGCCGCGCGAAGTAATTCGCGTCGTTCCAGCCGACCTCGCGTCCGATCTGGGCGACAGGCTTGGTGCCGGTGAGCAGCATCACCGCGGCCTGCTCGCCGCGCCGTCGCGCCAGCCACAGCATGGGCGTCAGCCCCGTGCGCCTGCGGAACAGGCGGATCAGATGTGAACGGTTCAGCTGCAGCCGGGTGGACAGATCCTCGAGCGACCAGTCGCGGCATAGATCCTGCTCGAGCAGCTCCATCGCGCGGATGACCGCCGGATGCGCGGACTCGGCCGCCGAGGTCTGACCCGGCGCCTTGCCGCGTTGGCGCGCGAGCTCGCCCAGCATCAGCAGCAGGTGGCCGAGGGTATCGGCGCGCGTCGCCAGCGGGTCGCCGGTTTGGATGGCCTTGATGCGATCGATGATGCCGAGGCAGGTCAGCACGCCGGCCTCGTTGACGTTGAACGAGATGATCTCCTGACGACCGGTGCGGCCGCTGACCAGCGGGCCGAGCAGCGGGTCGCCCACCACCCAGCTCAGCTCGTCCTGCAACAGCTGGGCGCCGAAGCAGCAGTTGAAGATGTGCAGGCCATGGCAGCGCTCGTACGCGTGCCACTGCCCCGGATGCAGCACGAAGGTATCGCCACGATGGGCGGTGTTCACCCCGCCGATCGAGCGCACCAGGCCCTTGCCGCTGATGACCATGGCGATCTCGACGAAATCATGCTGGTGGAGCGGGATGTCGCCCTCGTGCACCGGCCGATTGATGTGGATCGGCACGCCGGTGCGCGGCAGCAGCTGTGAGCTCTTCAGGATCTCCGGCGTGCCCTCGGCCATGACCAGATTATCCCGACCGGACAGCTGGCGTCAATTTCGTGCTATCTGTTGGGGGACTACGGCCCCCCAACATCGGCCTCCGGCCTGCCCCCCAAGAGCCAAGAAATCATTGGGAATGGGGTAGGGGCCTCACGTACATCGATCCTGTGCTATCAGGATCGTGCGAACTCGATTGAGGGTCTTTCCGCGGGGCGGGCGGGCGCCAAGATCGGCGAGGAGGCATCACATGGCCATTGGCACCGTACGCGACGATCTCGTCGCCATGTCGCGCAAGCTCGGGGAATCCGCGTTCGACGCGGTGATCCTCGGCGAGGGCAACACCTCGGCACGGGTCGACGCCGATACCTTCCTGGTCAAGGGCAGTGGCTGCCAGCTCGCTGCGATGGTGCCCGAGGATTTCGTGCACCTGCGCTTCGCGGGCGTCGTCGAGCTGCTCGAGAGGGACGGCGCGCGCGAGGCCGACATGGCCGCGTCCTACGAGTCCGCCAAGGTCGATCCCGCGCAGCGCCGGCGGCCGTCGATCGAGACGCTCTTCCATGCCGCATGCCTGACGCTTCCTGGCGTGGCGGTGGTCGCGCACACGCATCCGCAGGCGATCAACGCCCTGACCTGTTCAACCGGATTCCCCACCGTGCTGTCCGGGCGCATGTTCCCTGACGAGGCGGTGGTGCTCGGCCGCGATTCGGTGTTCATCCCGTACCTCGATCCGGGCGTCGCCCTGGCGCGCGCCATCCGCGGCGGCATCGAGGACTATCGCCGCCACCACGGCTCGGTGCCCAAGGTGGTATATATGCAGAACCACGGCGTCATCGCGCTCGGCGCGAGCTGCGCCGAGGCGGTGGCGATCACCGCGATGGCGATCAAGGCGGCGCGCATACGGCTCGGCGCGTTGACTGCTGGCGGCATCGCGCGCCTGTCCGACGAGATTGTCGATCACCTGATCAACCGGCCCGACGAGAAGCTCCGCCAGAAGATGATCTCGACCTGAGTCCAGGCGCTTCCGCGCGTTTCCTTCGTCTTCGTTCAATTCCATCCGCACACGGCGAGGTTCGCATGACCGCTCCCGTTCCAGTACCCCTGTGGCCCTCCGGCGTCCCCGGTCGCATCGCCGATCCCGCCCGCGCTGGCGAGGCCGCGGCCAAGGAGATCCCCAATCTGGTGCCGTTCCCACTCGCCGGCGGAGAGGCCCGCGCGGCGGTGGTCATCTGTCCGGGCGGCGGCTATGCCGGTCGCGCTGAACACGAGGGCGCCCCGGTCGCACGTTGGCTCAACACCCTGGGCATCGCCGCGTTCGTCGTGCATTACCGCGTCTCGCCATGGCGCCATCCGCATCCGCTCGACGACGCCCAGCGCGCCATCCGCATGGTGCGTGCGCGTGCCTCGGCATGGAACGTCGATCCCGCGCGCGTCGGCATCCTGGGCTTCAGCGCCGGCGGGCATCTCGCCTGCTCGGCGGCGAACTTCGGCGAGGACGCTCGCGAGCACGCCGATCCGATCGAGCGCCAGCCGTCGCGCCTGCAGGCGTGCATCGGCTGCTATCCGGTGATCAGCTTCGGCGAGCATCGCCACCATGGCTCCATGGCGAACCTGCTCGGTGATCCGCCCGACGCTGAACTGCGCCAGCGCATGTCGCTCGAGACCAGCGTCAGCGAACGCAACCCGCCGACCTTCCTGTGGAGCACGTCCGACGACGGCGCAGTGCCGGTGCAGAACAGCCTGCTGTACGCAGCGGCCCTCGCCGGCAGGAAGGTGCCGATCTCGGTGCACGTCTATCCCAGGGGCAGGCACGGGATCGGCCTGGCGAGCGATTTCGCGGAGACCGCGAGAGGGTGGACGGAGGCGTGCGCGGCGTGGCTACGGGAGATCGACTTCGCGATCTGATGTAACTATCAGAATTAAAATTGGTTACGGAGCACATCGCACCCTGTGTGACTCAAAAGAATCAAATGTAACGATTTAATCAATTGATGTTGTTGGTCATGCGCGTACAGATGTGCGCGTGCAAAAACGCAACGATAGAAACATTAGAATCAAATTCGTCTACGCCGCTCGCGTGGGCCTGATGTCGATCATCACCGGTGCGCTCGGGGGCTGTGGCTACCTCACGGCGCACGTGCGCGGACTCACCCCACTCAACCAGAACGAGCACGGCGAATCGACGCCCGTCGACGTGCGCTTCTATCAGCTGCGGCGCAGCGACCACTTCCGCGCAGCCACGGTCGAGCAGCTGTGGCTCGCGGATGGTCCGACGCTCGCCACCGACCTGATCGGCGAGCGGGTGGTCGCCACGGTCTATCCGGGCACGGTCGAGCAGCAGCCGTTCGATGTCGCGCTCGGCCACCGCGCAGGCGATACCGAGTTCATCGGCGTGCTGCTGATGTGCCGCCATGGCGATGCGCGCGATGCCCGCGTGGCGATTGTGCGCGCCGATGACCTGGACAACCGCCTGCTCGAATTGAGCGGATGTTCGATCGCGGTTCGTGATCCGGAAGGCGGCGCAGTCGGATCAAGCCGTGGTGCCCAGCCAGCCGGCGGCCACCGATCCATCGCCGACCCGTCGGGCGCGAATGCATCGAGCGGAAAAGGAGCCTCGCGATGAGCCTGGATTCCGCCTCGCACCACGTGCTCTGGCACGAGGGCATGTTCCTGGTCCCGCAGCATTTCCAGCAGGCTGACCGCCATGGCCGCTGGCATCTCGAGCGCCTCGCGCGCGCTCTGCGGCCGCGCGCATACGGTTTGTCCTCTTTGTCGATCGATACCCGCGCGCTTTCCAGCGGTTCATTCACCATCATCGCCTGCGAGGGCATCATGCCCGACGGGCTGGTGTTCAACGCTGGGAACGAAGGCGATCCGTCGCCGTCGCGCCAGCTCGAGATCCCGCCAGGATCGGAGCGATTGGCGGTGTACCTCGCCGCGCCGAGCGAAGCTCCGGGCGCGCCGGCGTCGTCCGAGGGTGGGGTGATCGATGGCCGCGCGACACGGTTCCGCCAGCGCATGCTTCCGATCCGCGATGCGGATGGACGCGGTCTGCCGCGCGAGATCGCGGTCGCGGCGCCCAACTTGCGCCTGCTGTTCGAGGGCGAGCCGCTCGACAACCATGTCTGGCTCAAGATCGCGGAGGTAGGTCGCGATCCCTCCGGTGCGATCATCTTGCTCGAACGCTTTGCTTCGCCCTGCATCAGTCTCGCCGCTTCGCCGGCGCTGCGCGGCTGCTTGCGGCGCACGATCGAAGTGACGGTCGGCCGAGCTGCCGAATTGTCCGCCCAGAGGCGTAGCCGCGGGCGGGGACAGATCGAGGTCGCCGCGTCCGAATTCGCGGCCTACCTGCTGCTGCACGCCATCAACGGCGCGATACCTCGGCTCGTCCATCTGCACGACCAGGGCGACGCGCATCCCGAGGATGTGTTCCTGGCGATGGCGATGCTCGCCGGGCAGTTGTGCACGCTGTCGCAGGAGCAGCAGGCGAATGCGCTGCCGTCGTATCGCCATGACGATCCCATGGCGTCGTTCTCAGCGATCGAGCGCGCGCTGCGATCGCTGCTCGAGTTGGCCGTCCCCGCACGCTACGTGCCGCTGTCGCTTCAGCGCGCGGGCGAGCGCGTCCTCGCCGCGGCGCTGCCTGAGCACGTGCTCGAAGGCGCGCGCCTCTACCTGTCGGTGTCCTCGGCATTCCCGTCCGAGAAGGTGCTGCGCGAGATCCCGCTCAAGGCCAAGGTCGCCTCGTCGGGCCGGATGGACGCGCTGATCTCGCAGGCGATGCGGGGCCTGCGCCTGACCTACCTGTCGGTGCCTCCGTCGGAGGTGCCCATCCAGGCCGGCTGCAGCTATTTCGAGCTCGGCCGCGACGGCGACGAATGGCAGGCCGCCCGCGATACACGCAGCCTGGCCATCTACCTGCCCCCGGATTACGCGGACGCTCGACTCGAATTCCTCGCGGTGAAGGAGTGAACATGCCCATGTCCCCGAGCGGCTCCTCGACCGTGTCCCCGAGGCGGTCCGCGATGTCGCTGGCCGACCATTGCACCGGCGTGGTCAAGCTCGCCTGCTCGCTGGAAAGCGAACTCACCGCCACCGCTGAGCAGCTGGGCGGGCGATTCCACGAGGCTTTCGCCGAGCTCGAGTCCAAGGCGCAACGCTCCGGCATCGCCGCGGATGCGGTGCGGCTGGCCAAATACGCGCTGTGCGCCTGGATCGATGAACGCATCCTGGCTTCCGACCTGTCGGCGCGCTCTCGCTGGGCGTCGGAACCGCTGCAGCTGCGCTACTTCGACGACTTCTCGGCAGGGGAGGAATTCTACATCAAGCTCGAAGCCGTGCGCGCCGCGCCAGAGCTCGGTGAGGTGCTCGAAGTGTATGGATTGTGCATCGCTCTCGGATTCCGAGGCAAGCTGGCGGACGAGCGCGGGCTCGAGCGGCGCAGGCTCCTCGTCCAGCAGATCGCGAGCGATCTCCAGCGCGGCCGTGGAGTAGAAGCCACTCGCGGCCCTACTCCCGAACCCGTGATCGTCGCTCAGGCGCTGTCGTCGGGCGTGCTGGTTTGGGTGGCACCGTTGGCCTCGGTGTTCGCCGTGGTCCTGGCGTGGATATTCGTCGAGGCCTGGGTCGCGGGCGCGGTGGACGCGCTCGCGGCATCCATCGGCGAGGTGTCCCATGGTTCGTGAGATCTCCCGCTTCCGCATCGTCGGCGTCTGCGCCGCCCTGGTCTTCGGCAGCGGTTGGCTGCTGCGCATAGACCGCTCATGGATCCTCGGCTGCACGCTGGCCGCATTGGTGGTTCCCTGGGCGATCCGGGCAAGCCTGCGCGCTCTACGATCGCGGCGTGCTCGCGCCATCGATCCCGCCGAGGCCGGGCGCGCCTCCAGGCTCACGGCGATGCGAAACGGCTTCACGGTGGCGATGCGGGCGATCGATGCCTCGCCGGCCACGCGCGCATCCTTCGCTTCGGCGCCGTTCTACGTGCTGATCGGGGCGGCGGGTTGCGGCAAGACCACCGCCCTTCGCGAATCCGGGCTGGGTCTCGCTATTGCCGGGGCGAGCGAGGGGGACGGCGGAACCGAGAACTGCGCCTGGTGGCGGGGTGCGAACGTGTCGATCCTCGATACCGCTGGCCGCTACCTCAGCGATCCCTCGAGCCGCGGCGAATGGCTGGAGCTGTTGTCACTGGTCCGCGCCCGCAAGGGAGCTGGACGGTTGAACGGAGTGGTCCTTGCCATCGGCATCACCGATCTGATCGCTCTGGATGCCGGTGCGCTGCAGCGCGAGGCGGCAGTCGCGCGCGAGCGCATCGCCGAGGTCGCCGATCGTCTCGGGGTTTCATGTCCGGTGCACGTCCTGTTCACGAAATGCGATCTCATCGGTGGCTTCAAGGATTTCTTCAGCGGTCTCTCCGCTGGCGAGCGCGATCAGGCCTGGGGTGGGACGCTGCAGTGGCCGAACGATCCCGCACGCTCCGGCGCCGATGCGGTGGCGTCCGAGCTTGTTCGATTGGGTTCGGGGGCCCAGGCGCGGCGCCTCGCCATTCTGCAGGGAGCCGCGAATGAGGACCAGGCCCGGAAGATCTACCAATTTCCCGGACAGTTCGCCGCGGTGCGCGCATGGATCGCGGATTTCATCTGCGAAATCGGTCGAGGCGATGGAGGCATGGCGGTACGCGGTTTCTATTTCTCGAGCGCGGTCGCGAGTCCGCGCCCGCCGCTGCGACTGCCGTTCCAGGGAGTCGTCGCCGCGAAGAGCTCGGCCTCGGCGCCCGCTCCCGCGGCGAGCGTGTTCCTGAAGGTGAGCCAGTTCGGTCTCGGCAATGACCATGCCGCCGCCGGCGGCCATGCGGGATTATTCCTGCGCGAGGCATTCGCCTGGGGCATCATCGGCGACCGCCACCTGGCGCGCCCGTCCGACGGCCTGCTGCGCCGTCGTCGCTTTGTGGGCTGGTTGGCACGCGTGGGCGCGCCGATCTGCTGTGGGATCGCCGTCGCATGGATGCTGTGGTCCGGCAGCGCGGTGGTGGGTCTCGCGCATGCATCTCGCTATCCGCTGCAGAAGCTGCAGGAGACCACGCGCGGAGGCGACGTGAAGAGCGTCTTGGCGTCCCTGGACGACGTGGCGGTGGCGGCCTCGCAAGCCTCGCGCCCGTTCGCGAGCACCTTGTCGGTCTTGCTGTGCCGCGCGTATCGCCAACGCCTGGAACCGCTCTTGCTGGCACCGTGCGTCGCGCGCCTGCACGCCGATCTCGAACACCTGCGGCTCGATTCGGCCCGTCCGCAGCAACCTGGGATAGCGGACGATCTCTACGAATCGCTGCGGGCATATCGCATGCTGACGGGTTCGCTCGAGTCCGATGTGGCGACCATCGTCCACGCCTTGTCGAGGGGACGTCGCTGGTTCGCGGGAATCGAAGCCTCGGGCGCTTCGCCTTCGGCCTCGCCCGAGGTCGAGGCGCTGGCCCAGCGTCAACTCGCATTCCTGTCGACTCACCTCGGTGACGTAGTCGGCGCTGGCATCGATGCCGATCGCCATCTCGTCGAACAGATCGAATACGAGCTCGCCGACTCGCTGTGGATCCGCGAGGCCTATGACGAGACCATCAACGCCCTCCAAGGCTCGTTTCCCCAGGTGCGGCGGGACAGTCTGGTGTTCGGGCCCTTCCGCGACCTGATCGATACCGGCGGGGAATTCTCGGAGATCTACACCCAGAAGGCGTTCGACGTGTCGGTCAGGCCCGCGCTGCGCGCGCGAGCGGCGGTCGTGGCGCAACGCTTCGGCATCCTACGCCTGAGGAAACCGACTGGCGAGATCGTGGGCCGCCTCGAGCAGCGTTTCCGCGAGGATTTCGATCAGCACTGGATGGATCTGCTGTCATCGACCCGGTTCCATGGAGTCGTCGACGTGCGCGAGTTGCCAGGCCGTATGGCGCTCCTGGTGGGGGCGCAATCGCCGTACCGGGAGCTGGTGAAAGCGGTCTGGAAAGCGGATCATCTGCAGCTCGGGACGATCGACCTGCGCACGTTCACCGGGGACGGGGATGTCGGCTGGCTCGAGCCCGCGCTCGAGGCGGTCCGCGACCTGGCCAAGGATCTGGAGCGCTTCGCTGGCGCCACTGAACCCGGCAAGCGCTCTGCCGATCCGAAGCGGGTGCGCGATCTGGCCGAGTCCTTCGACGCGGCTTGGGCCAAGATCTCCCTGTCCGCCAAGACCATCGACCAGCCGTTACGTCAGGCCGCGATCCTCAAGGGATTGCAAGGGCTGCTCCAGTCGATCCTCGCTTCGGTCACCCGCGACCTGACCACCGAGTTGGATCACGCGTGGCTTGAGAAGGTCCGGGTGCCGTATCTGGAGCGTTGCGCCAAGTTCTTCCCCTTCGATCCGGCAGCTAGCGACGACGTACCACTGGCGGCGTTCGCACGCATGTTCAACCCGGTGTCCGGAACCTACTGGGCCACGGCCAATGCCATCGACGACCTGCACCGCATCCGCGCCGTCGGAGCGGAAGTCGTGCCGCTGTCCAAGGAATACGAACGCATGCATGCCAAGGCCCAGCAGGTGGCCAGCGGATGCTTCGTCGGTGGTGAACGACTGTGCGCGCCATTCACCCTTGCGCTGCGGCTTCGCGAAGGCGTGAAGGACATCCATGTCGCCCTCTGCGACCGGGTGTTCGGCGTCTACGACCGCCCCGACGCGAAAGGCGAATTCTCCTGGAAGGAAGGCTGCAGCGCCAACGCAAAGCTCTCGATCACGGTGGTCACCGGTCAGGCCCTGTCGTTGGATTTCAGCGGCCAGCCATGGGGTCTGATGCGTCTGCTCCGCGCCGGAGATCCGCAAGCACGTCCGGACGGTTCGTACCTGTGCACCTGGCGCTTCGACAACCAGGCGGTGGGGCGGGACGCGATCTCGAGGGCCGACGGCCTGCTCTCTGGATCAGGTTTCGAGCGGGTGCTGGTTGGAGACGTCTTCGCTGATTTCACCATCCCTGAATCGATCGGATTCTGACATGAACCCCATGGATCTCGAACCCGTTCCCCGCTTGGGGATGGAATCCGCCTCGCCTGATGGTTCGGCGCGCGACACTCCCGCCTTCGCGGCGGTGGCGGCCGAGATCGCCAAGCTCGATTCGGTCCAGGCTGGAGAAGTCAGCTGGAGCACGGTGCGCGACCAGGCCATGCGCGTGCTGGCCGGCTCTTCCGACCTGCTGGTCGCGGCGTACCTTGCCCATGCCTTGCAACGCACCCACGGCCTCGCTGGACTGGCCGCCGGGCTGGCGCTGGTGCGGAATTTGATGAAGGAGCGCTGGCCGACGCTCCAGCCGCCAGAGGATCGTCTGCGCGCCCGCCGCTCCGCGTTGCAATGGCTCGGTGAACGCGCGGCCCGGCAGATGGCCGCATGTGTGCCGGATCCCGACGCCAGCGCCGCGTGCGGGCGATTCGCCCACGAGCTCGCGGATATGTGCCGCTCGCGATTCGACGGGGCCGACGCCGGCTTCGCCGCACTCACCCGGCTGCTCGCAGTGCCAGATCAGCACGCCGCGATCTCCGAAGGAGACGGGCATGCGGAAGAGCGGCCGGTCGAGGATTCCGCGTCCCCCGCGCGCGAGCCGATGCTCGGCTCGCGCGTGCAGGCCATCCGCAGGCTCACCGAGGCCGCTCTCTACTTCCAGCGCTGCGAACCGCACAGCCCCATCGGGCCGCTGCTTCAGCGCGCCCTAGCCTGGAGCGGCAAGGGCTTCGCCGAGGTCTTCGCCGAACTTCTGTCCGGATCTCCCGAAGCAAAGACGGGCATCTGGAAATCGCTCGGCATCGGCCCGGACAATGAACGCCCCTGATTCCCCCCATTCGACACCCACCACCACACCAGGCCGCGAGGCCACATCACCAGGAACCACGAGGACCCCATGGCATACGAATTCTACGTCAGCATCGAAGGAACCAAGCAGACCAAGTTCAGCGGCGAGAGCACGCGAACCAAGTACAAGGATCAGATCGAGGGCTTCTATTTCGAGTCGGCGGTCGCGTCACCACGCGATCCCTTGAGCGGCCAAGCCAGCGGCCGGCGGCGCCATGCCCCGGTGCTCTTCCGCAAGCGCGTGGGCGCGGCTTCGCCCATGATCGCGCAGGCACTTTGCACGAACGAACTGCTGAAGCAGGTGAAGTTCAGTTTCGTGCGCACCGCCGAAGACGGCACCGAGAAGACCTATTTCACCATCACTTTGAATAATGCGACCATCTCCACCGCCAAATTCATCGTGCCCGATTCGAACCGGGAGAAGTCGGCGCAGGACTTCTACGAGGAGATCGCGCTGACTTTCCAAAAGATCACCTGGGAGAACGTCGACGCCAAGACCATGGCCACCGACGACTGGAACGAGGCAGTCGAGGCCGGTGGCGAGGGCGGAGAGGGTGGCGGCGGCGACGGCGGTGGAGCTGGCGCAAAGTCCTGAGTGCGGACGCCATGAAAAAACAGAGGAGCCGGCCCATAGGGCCGGCTCCTCGTGTGTTGTCCATGATCCTCGCGCCGAGTCAGGAATGCGCCGTCAAGCGCGCACCGAGGCGTATGGCAGCTGGATCACTTGCCTCCCGCGCCACCGCCGGCGCCGGCTCCAGCCGAGGAACCGCTGCCAGAGGTGCCCGCGCCGGTACTGCCGGTGGAAGCCCCGCTGCCGTTACTCGTCCCCGAATTGCCCAGTCCGGTACCGTTGCTCGAGCCGGTGCCGCTGGTGCCGGTCGCGCCGCTCGCAGAGCCGCTACCCGACGGGATGCCGAACGATCCGCTGGCTCCCGGGGCGCTGCCTGTCGATGAACCGTTCAGGCCGAAGCCGCTGCTGGTTCCGGAATTTCCCAAGCCGGTGCCCGAGGGAGTTCCGCTGCCACTGAGCCCGAAGGTGCTGTTGGAACTGGGCGTGCCCGCGACACCCTGGCTGCCGCTATTGCCGAAGGCGCTGTTGGAGCTCGGGGTACCGCCGCCGGATACGGACTGGTTGCCGTTGTTGCCGAAGGCGCTGTTCGAGCTCGGTGTGCCACTGTTGGCGCCGTTCAATCCGGTTCCAGCTGAAGTCGCGTTGGCGCCGCCGACTCCGCCAGCGCTACCGGCACTGAAGCCACCGATGGTGCTGTTGCCGTTCACCCCGGTGGTTCCAGGAAGCGTCGACGTGCCGCCAGGATTGGTGCTCAGCGAGCCGCCGGTGGTCGCGGGTACAGTCGCGCTGGTTCCCGAGCCGACCTGGCTGTTATCGAGACTGGTTCCAGAACCCACGCCACCGCCGACCACCGCCGCGCTGGTACCGGCAGCGAGCGGGGCGGTGCCGCTGCCGACCACCGCGGCGTTGCTCGCGGTGCCGTTACCGATCGTGCCGCCCGAGACGCTGGTGCCCGATCCCTGGGTGCCATTCACGACGCCGGTCCCATTGCCCTGTGTCCCCACCCCGGAACCAGAGGTTCCGGATCCGATCGCTGAGCCGCTTCCTTGCGTCGACGGCTGGACCGACGTACCGCTACCGACGATCGACGGATCACTGGCGGTGCCGTTGCCGGCGGTCCCCGCGGTGCTGGAGGTGCCGCTGCCGAGCGAGCCGTTGTTCACGCTGGTGCCAGAGCCTTGGACGGAAGTGCCAGTGCCGTTGCCACTCTTGCTCACGGCGACGCCCGCATTGTTGGTGGCACCGGTGGCGGAGGCGCTGCTGGAGCCAGTGCCCGAGGTCCCGTTTCCGGCAGCGTTGGAACCGGTGCCGCTGGTGCTGCCGGCATTGCTTCCGGTCGCGCCCGCGTTGCTACCGGTCGCGCCGGCTGGATTCGTGGCCGATGAGCCGGTGCCACTGGCGGCGTCATTGGCCGGTATCCCCGGGCCGCTGAGCGGGCTGCTCGGAGGAACGACGGCCCCGACGCCACTGTTCTGACCGCCCTGGTAGACTGTGTTTGGGTAGTTTGGGTAGGAGCTGTTGGGGTACACCGTGGTGTCACGGATCGTGCTGCTGCCGTACAACGGCAGCGGATTGTCGATGCCGGGAGTGCCGGCGTAATGGTTCTGCTGCTGGATACCAAGCCCTGATCCGCCGACGGTCGACGATGACGATGAGGTGCCGTTGTCCTGGGTGCTGAAACCGTCCTCGCTCGTCGATGAGTTGGAGACGGATCCGCTCGATGAGCCCTGAGCCTGCCCCGACTGGTCGCGATCAGGGCGCGACTCGGCCTGGGCGGACCATTGGTCGCGACCCGAACCGCGCGGATCCTGGTCGTAAGGGCTGGCGTAGTCGGACGACGAACGGTAATTCGCGGCGCTACGGTCGTCGCGGTGACAACCGCCTAGCATGGCGATGGCGAGCGCACTGGCGACGAGGGGAATGGTGTGGCGGGTGTTCATGTTGTATTCCCATGCGAAACGAATGTGGTGCTGGTGCTGATGTGGTGCTGATTGTGTGCAATAATGTATTGCTGATCGAGAACGCACATTGTAGCACGCATCACATGAACGTCCCATCGCGGGATCGCCAAACCTGAGACACATCCATTGGCCAATCTGCACAGCTCTCGGTCGCAAGCAGACCAATCGGTGCGCTCTCCTATACCCTATACCCTATACCCTATACCCGGTACCCGGTACCCGGTGCAGGCGATAGGATAGGGACCAATGATCAGGTCGCGGAGGCTTGTCCCGTCGCGGCAGGATTGGTCACCTCGGCGATCGCGTCCAGGAGCGCTCGCTCACCGAACGGCTTGGTCAGGTGCTTCGCGAAGCCGGCGCGCAAGCTTTCGCGCACGTCCTCGACGGTTCCATACCCGCTGATCACGACCGCCTTCAGCTGAGGCATGCGCTCACGGATCCGGCGGATGACGTCGTGCCCGGTGCCGTCGGGCAGGCCGATATCGCTGATCAGAAGATCGGGTGGCGAGGCCGCCGCCCGCTCCACCGCGGTCTCGACGGTGCGGGCATGGAACACGTCGTGCCCGAAACCGCGCAGCAGCATGGACATCACCTTGGCGGTGTTGTCGTCGTCCTCGACCAACAGGATCGCCAGTCGGCGCGAGACGCCGGCGGCGACTGCGAGCTGCTTGGATGACGCCTGGGCCTCGCCGACGACGGTCTTGAGGTCGACAGTGAACGATGAGCCCTTGCCGTCTCCCTCGCTGCTCGCGACGAGCGTACCTTCGTGAAGATTGACGATCGAGCGCGTGATCGCGAGCCCCAGGCCGAGGCCGCCGAATTTACGGGTGATCGTCCGGCCGCCTTGCTCGAATGCCTCGAAGATGCGCGGTAGCACCTCGGGATCGATGCCGACGCCGGTGTCGCTGATCGCGATCGAGACGCGTCCGGGTTTAGGATTGGCCGTCGTTATGCGGATCCTGCCCGTGGCGGGCGTGAACTTCACCGCGTTGATGAGCAGGTTCCAGAACACCTGCTGCAGGCGGTCCGGGTCGGCACGGATGGTGGCCTCGCTGGCGGACAGATGGACGTCGAGCGCGATGTGCTTGATGTCGATGTCGCGGCGGCAGATCTCGATGCTGTGCCTGATCAGGCGATGGACATCCACCACTTGCGGCCGCAACTCCATCTTGCCGGAAGTGACGCGCGTCAGGTCGAGGAGGTCGTCGATCAGCCGCGCCTCGAGCTCGATGTTGCGCCTGATCATGCCCATGGCTTCGCGCAGCTCCGGAGTCAGCTGCGGATCGCGTTCGAGCATCTGCACCTGGGTAAGCACCGGGGTGAGCGGCGTGCGCAGCTCGTGCGAGAGCGAGGCGAGGAAGCGGTCCTTGGCCTTGTTCGCTGCCTCGGCGGCCTCCTTGGCCTGATGCAGCACCTGCTCCGCGCGCTTGCGCTCGATCGCGTAGCGGATGGTGCGAGTCAGCTGGGTACCGTTGATGTCGTCCTTGGGCAGATAATCCTGTGCGCCCAGTTTCACCGCCTGGGATGCGAGCTCCTCGTCGGCGAATCCGGTGAGGATCACGATCGGCACGCCGGGCGCCTGCTTGTGCACCGCGTTGAACGTCGGCATGCCCTTGCTGTCGGGCAGGATGAGGTCGAGCAGCACGATCTGGAAGGTGCCCTCGGCGAGCGCCGTCTGGGCCTCGGAGAGCATCCGACAATGGCGGATGACGCAGGCGAAGCGGCACTCACTGAGGTACTCGCGCAGCAGCACCGCGTCGCCGAGGTTGTCCTCCACCATCAGGATGTTGGGGATGTCGTCCATGCCGTGGGTGCACTATATGACCGACGACACCCAGGCCATGGCCAGGGCAGGGGCGCTCGGAAGGCGTAGAACCTTGATGGCGTGCAACGCGCGCCCGTGGCTGATGGCGGCGCCGAGCCTGACCGCACACACTCGGGACATGACGTTCGCGATCGAACCGCCACTGGCGCCGATGGATGCGCTCTCGGTGGCCGACATCCCGGCTGGTCCCGGATGGCTGTACGAACCGAAATGGGATGGCTTCCGCTGCCTCGCCTTCCGCGACGGGGACAGTGTGCATCTGCAGTCGAAATCCGGGCAGCCGCTGCAGCGTTATTTTCCGGAGGTGGTCGAAACGGTGCGCGCGATGCGTTCGGGCAGGTTCGTGCTCGATGGCGAGCTGATCATCCCACAGAGGGAGGGCATCTCGTTCGAGACCCTGCAGCTACGCCTGCATCCGGCAGAGAGCCGGGTGCGGAAACTCGCCCTCGCCACGCCCGCGGTGTATGTGGTCTTCGACCTGCTCGCCGACGCGCGCCGCGTCATGCTCGCGAAGCCGCTCGCCGAACGCCATCGCGCCTTGGTCGCCTTCTCCAGGCATTTCGCGGATGGGGCGCGGTTGTCGCTGAGCAGCGCGCGCCTGGCCGATGCGCGGCGCTGGCTCTCTGGATCGGTGGCTGGGCTGGACGGCGTGGTGGCGAAGCGCCTCGACATGGACTACCGCTCGGGCGAACGGACCGGGATGGTGAAGATCAAGCGCCTGCGCACTGCCGACTGCGTGGTCGGCGGATTCCGCTACTCTTCGAGGAGCGCATCGTCGAGCGCATCGAGCCGTCCCGAGGTCGGCTCGATGCTCCTGGGGATGTACGACCGGGCCGGGCTGCTCCACCACGTCGGCTTCATCGCCAACATCCCCACGTTGGAGCGTCCAGCGTTGACGCGACGGCTCGAACGCCTGGTGCTCGCCCCCGGCTTCACCGGGCGCGCGCCAGGAGGCCCGAGCCGGTGGAGCACCGAGCGCTCGAGCCAGTGGCAGCCGTTGCGGCCCGAACTGGTGGTGGAGGTCTCGTACGACCATGTGGGCGAGGAGCGCTTCCGCCATGGCGCCCGCCTGCTGCGTTGGCGAGCGGACAAGCGGCCAGACCAGTGCACGATCGATCAGCTGAAGGGCTGACGCGACGGATGCGGCGCGGTCACGAACGGATTGGACGTGCGGGCTGCTGGGCGCTCGCCGCGCTCGGCGATGGGGCGGGCTGGGCCGCCGCGCTGCGGTTGGCCGATGGCGATGATCCAGGCGTGAACATCCCCTTGAGGGTGCGCGCCATCGCCAAGTACTCGTCCCAGTTCGACGGTTTCACGAAGTACGACAGCGCACCCATCTGCGAGCAGTATGCGATGTCGGTCGTCCGGCTCGACGAGGTCAGGACCACGATGGGGATCGCTCGCCATCGTTGGTCGTCCATGAGCTTGGCCAGTACCGCCCGACCATCGAGCTTCGGCATGTTCAGATCGAGGATGATCAGCTCGACGTCCGGCGTGCCCGCGTATCTGCCTTCCTTCGCCAGGCGCGCGAAAGCCTGCTCGCCATCGTTGGCGTGGTGCAGATGGAGGGGGACGCCGCTCTCGGAGAACGCCTCGCCGAGCAGCTGCAGGTCGGACGGGTTGTCGTCGACGACGAGGATTTCGGGGATGCTTCCGGAGAGCAGCAGACGCGACATGAGTGTTCTCGATGGTGTGCGGGTGGATTGCGGAGTACCTGCGGATGGTGTGCCGACCGAAAGCGCTGGTCATGCCAAGCTGCACTGGCTCCAGCGTCCCTGCTGCGGCACTTCCCTGGCGTTGACCCGTCCTGAAAGGATGCGGATGGATGCGCTCGATGGTTCCGCCGCCTGCATTCCGCAGGCCGTCCGCGCATCGTCCTCTCACATCTCGGGAGTAGCGTCGCCGAGGGCCGACTGCTTCATGCAATGCTGGAGCACGACCCCAGTGCGTCGGCGCATCTCGTTGACGAACGACAGACGGTCCTTCTCGGACAAAGCGCTCGAGAGCAGGTCGTCGTAGAGTTTCATGCCATAGAGGAGCAGACTCTTGGCCACCTCCACCGCGCCGAGGGCACGCTGGTCCTCCGCCTTGGAAATGAAGTTCCGCAGTACCCGTTCCCACTCGCTGTAGCGAAGCGCGACCCTATCCATGGCGACTCTCCAACTTCCTGCGCGGCCCAGCGTGGGCTAACCAATGAGTGCCGGAAGTACCGGGATGATATCCCTCCAGGTTTGGGATTTCGCACTTGTAGAAGGCAGGTTAGACACGATCGGGCGACAGGCGTCGGCGCTGCCCGGATCGGTGCTGGTCAGGGCGTGTGCGCTGGCGTGGAAGCGGGTAGAGCCGCACCGCGCATGATCCGCCACCACGAGATGCCGCACAGGTCGCGGTAGCGGGCATCCAGCCGCGCCCCCAGCTCGGGAGTCATGCCTTCTTCACACGCGCTCGCGCCCAGCCATTCCACCACGCCATCCGCGGTGAATGCGGCACATCGTCCGAGCCCGATCTGCTCGCCGCCCATGAACAGGTCGCGGCCGAGGGCGTGGTAGGCGAAGCCCGCCGGAGCGGCGAGATCGACCAGCGTCGGGATCATGTCCAGGTGGCCGCCCACACATCCGGCCGGCAGCGACCGCCCCGCGAGCGCCGCCGGTCCGTACAAGACGAATGGCACGGCGAGCCGCTCGTACATGGTCGGATTGGCGTCGACGAAGCGTCGCCCGTAGTGGTCGCCAGTGATGGCGAACAGCGCGCCGGGATCGATGGCCTCGACCTGCTTCACGAATTCGCCCAGGCAATGATCGGCGTACCAGAAGTGTCCGAGGATACGCAGGCTGCTGCTGCCATCCCAGCGCGAGGTGAGATCGGCGGGAACCGCGCGTAGCGGGAATCCGAGCGCGTCGACGTCGAGTCCGTACGGAGGATGGTTGCTGACCGTCATGATGACGTTCAGGCTGGGGAGATCCGCATCCGGGCCCTTGGCCGCGGTTGCGGTTTTCGCCGTGAAGTCGAGCAGCCGATCGTCATCGACGCCCCACTCCTTGCCAGCGAGCCAATTGGCGCCCATGTCGCCGCCGCCATAGACCTCGTCGAAGCCCTGATCGCGGGCGAACGGACCGATGCGCTGCCAACTCGGGAAGCCCGCGTAGAAGAAACGCGTGCGGTAGCCGAGGCGGTGGAAGATCGCCGGCAGCGAGGTCGGATAGGCGACGCGGCTGGATGGCTGGTAGTTGGTCATCACCCCACATTCCTGCAGGCCGGAGATGATCGTGCCGAGCGACGCCATGGTCCCATTGCCGGCCGAGATGAAGCGCAGGGAGGAGGTGCCGCGCGCGGCGAGGTCCGACAGCGAGCCGCTCAGGGCGAGGCTGCGGTACGCTGGCAGCATCGGCCACGCCGAATAGCTCTCCATCACCACCAGGAAGATGTGCCGGGGCGGCGGCGCCGCTGCTCCCGGCGCGGTGCGCAGGCAATAGCGGTCGAGATCGTCAAAATCCTGGTCGGTGGCGAAATAGCGCTTCGCGGCGGCGCGCGCGTCGGCGTCGGGCAGCCAGGCGCCGATGCCGGCCGCGCGCATCAGCGCGAGGTGGTCCTCGATCGCGTACTGCAGAGCCTTGTAGGGATTGACCACCAACTTGTTCAAGAACGGGTCTGCCGTCACCGCGATGTCCTTGCGCTGCACTGGCCGTCGCCATACCGAGCCGCGCGCCGAGAACACCACCAGCGCGATCAGTGCCACGCTCATGGTAGTCTTGGCCCAGGTCGGCATCGCCGCGATGCGCGCGGGCGAGGCGAAGAAGCCGGCGGTGAGCAGGCGCCGCGTCGCCCACCCCGCGGCCGCGCACCACGCCACGTACGCCAGGGCGATGAGCACCACGTGATGCTCCGCCCAGATGGTCTTCAGCACCGCGCCCAGGTCGTCGTAGACCACGCCGAGCACCATGTTGTTGAACTGGTCGTCGTACTCCGCGAAGAAGCCCAGGTCGATGGCCAGCAGCAGGGTGGTGATCGCAACGAAGCCGGCCCCGAGCATCCAGCGCAGCGTCGTAGTCCAGCGACCGAGCGGCGTGAAGCCGGCGACCAGGCTCGCGAGCAGGCTCGGGGAGGTGGCGATCACCGCGATGCGCGCATCGAAGCGCAGACCGCAGAGCATCGCCGAGAGCATGGCGCCGACGGTGCCGTGTTCGCCCAGATGGTGGTGGAAGACCACGATCAACACCAGTCGGGCGATCTGCAGCACCAGGCACATCAGCGTGAACAGCGCCAGATCGCGCAGCAACGCCGCCAGGGCGCTGCTCCATCTCATCCCGCCGTCGACGTCTGCAACCTGATCCATGCGGCCCGAGGGTGTACGGAGGGTGGGATCCGACAAGCGCGCTCCCAGGGGACGGCCGAGTCCATGGCAGGGAACCTCGTTCCTGGCTTGAGGGCGGGGGGCGATCCGCGACGATGCGTGCAATGACATGGATCACCAGGCCGGCGGTCGGGTTGCTCGCTGGAGTGGTGACGGCGGGGGCTCTCGGCGCATTGCTGATGCCCGGCCACTACGTTCCGCAGCCGCTCTTCCCTAACCAGGACAAGGTCGAGCATGCTGTCTTGTTCGCCACCTTGTGCCTGCTGTGGCGCTGGGCTGGAGTCCCTGCCGGGCGCCTATTCGTGTGCGCGTGCGCGCTGGCCGCGCTCACCGAGATCCTGCAAAAGTTGATGGGCATGGGACGCTCGGGCGACGTCCTCGATGCCTGCGCCGATGCCGTCGGCGCCGCTGTCGGCATCGGCGCGTGGGCGGCAATCGCGCGCGGCTGCCGCCCACGCGGCTGAGCCTGTCGCGCGGCGACCAGGCCCGGCGGAGCTGTCGTGAGGATGTGTCGTGCGGATGAGCCTGTCGAAGGAGCCGCAGGTGTTCCACCCTAAGAAAGCACCAAAGGTGCCTAAGGTGGTACCTTCCGCCGAGGACCCACCCGATAGGATCCGCGCGGAGGCCCGATCCCATGCCACTCGATCCCAAAGAGCTCTACACCATACCGGCGGGCGTGCAGACGCGCTGGGCCTCGCCCGAGAATGCGCGTGGAGAGAAGGGGGCCGGCGGCGCCACCAACGGTGGCCGCAAGGGCCAATCAAACGTCCCGCTGAAGGCTGGCGAGAGCCGCGTGCTGGCCGAGGCCGCCGGTACTTCGGGCATGCTGCGCCGCATCTGGATCACCATCAGCAAGCGCGATCCGGCGATGCTGCGCAGCCTGCGCATCGACATCTACTGGGACGGTGCCGCCAAGCCGGCGGTGAGCGCGCCGCTGGGAGATTTCTTCGGCACCGGACTCGGGCAGATGGTGAAGTTCCAGAGCGCGTTCTTCTCCAATCCCGAAGCCCGCAGCTTCAATTGCTGCCTGCCGATGCCCTTCCGCAGGGGCATGAAGGCGGTGCTGACCAACGAGGGCTCGGTCGACGAGGGCAGCCTCTACTACGACGTCGACTACACCATCGGCGACGTCCACGGCCCCGACGCGCTCTATCTGCACGCGCACTGGCGTCGCGAATCCCCGACCACGTTCCAGAAGGATTTCGAGTTCTTGCCGAAAGTGCGCGGCCGAGGTCGCTTCCTCGGAGTGAACGTCGGCGTGATCGCCGACAAGAAGCTCTCCTTCGAGAGCTGGTGGGGCGAGGGCGAATGCAAGATCTGGATCGATGGCGACACCGATCTGCCGACGCTGTGCGGCACCGGCACCGAGGACTACATCGGCACCGCATGGGGCCAGGGCCAGTACGATCACCTCTACCAGGGATGCCACCTCGCCGACCACGCGAAGATGCACTTCTGCTTCTATCGCTACCATGTGCCTGATCCGGTGTGGTTCCACCGGGACATCCGCGTGGCCATGCAGCAGATCGGTTGCTGGGATCCGAAGGCCAAGCCGCTCTTCCACTACGCCGGCAAGCCCATCCCGAAGGCCGCCACGGGCATGCCGCCGCTGGACTTCTCGGCGCAGGGTGGCTTGGGCGACTACGGGCTGTTCGAGCGCCAGGACGACTGGTCGAGCTGCGCCTATGTCTACCTCGATCGCCCGGAGAACGACCTGCCGGCCCTGGCCCCGGTTGCGGCGCGGGTAGCCGGGCTGGCCTGAGCCGCGTGGGCGGGGCTGTCGAGCACCCGGAGAGGTCACAAGTCCTTGGCGGAAGGGTTTACAGTCTGCTTGCCGCCACGCGCGGAGCGACACGCTCCGAGTCCGAGGACCCCATACCATGCCCGTTCGCCATGCGATCATCGCACTCCTGCTCACCGCCAGCGCCGCCATCCGCGGCGCCGAGGAGCCGAAGCCCTTCCTGCACCCGCTGTTCACCGACCACATGGTGCTGCAGCGCGACGCCAAGGTGCCGGTCTGGGGTTGGACGACTCCAGGCGCTAAGGTCTCCATCGAGATCGCCGGCAGCAAGGCCGACGCCGTCGCCGACGCCCAGGGCAAGTGGTCGGCGACGACAGGTCCATTCCCTGCTGGTGGCCCCTTCGAGCTGACCGTCACCTCCGGCGCGCAGACCGAGAAGGTCGCCGACGTGCTGATGGGCGATGTGTGGCTGTGCTCGGGCCAATCGAACATGGAGATGGGTATTGGCGTCGCCAAGGACGCAGAGAAGGAGATCGCCGCCGCGGAATTTCCGAAGATCCGCCTGTTCACGGTCACCAAGCGCATCGCCACCACGCCGGTGGAGACCGTCGTCGGGTCGTGGCAGCCATGCTCGCCCGCGAGCGTCGCCGCCAACGGTTGGGGCGGCTTCTCCGCGGTCGGCTATTTCTTCGGACGCCACGTGCACGCTGCGATCGGCGTCCCGATCGGCCTGATCCACAGCTCGTGGGGCGGCACCGTCGCCCAGGCCTGGACCAGCCGCGAGGCGCTCGGCGCGATGCCCGACTTCAAGGATCCGCTCGCCGCGCTCGCCGAATCGTTGAAGACCTCCACGGTCACCGATGCCGACAAACTGATGCGGTCGTGGTGGGAAGCGAACGATCCCGGCTCCAAGCCCGGCGCCGGCTGGGAGCTCGCCGCGTTCGACGCTACCGCGTGGAAGAAGATGGATCTTCCCGGTGCGTGGGAGAACAAGGGCCTGCCGAACTTCGACGGCGTGGTGTGGTTCCGCAAGCAGGTCGAGGTTCCGGCCGACTGGGCCGGCAAGGATCTGCAACTCGATCTCGGTCCGATCGATGACCGCGACACCACCTGGTTCAACGGCACGCTGCTCGGCGGCTTGGACATCTGGAACGCGCCGCGCTCGTACACGGTGCCCGGAGCAGCGGTGAAGTCCGGGGTGAACGTCATCGCGGTGCGGGTGTTGGACACCGGCGGCGGGGGCGGCATCTACGGCGCGCCCGAGCAGATGAAGCTGACCCTGGGCAAGGCTGGGGCATCGCAGCCGCTGGCGGGAGAGTGGCTGTACCAAGAGGGCCAGCCGCTAGCGAAGCTGACGCCGGTACCGCAGCGCTTCGACAGCAACCAGAACGCGGTGACGGTGCTGTACAACGGCATGATCGCGCCGCTGCTTCCGTTCGCGATCAAGGGCGCGATCTGGTACCAGGGCGAATCCAACGCCGGGCAGGCCAAGCAGTACCGCACCTTGCTGCCGACCATGATCACAGACTGGCGCGCGCGCTTCGGCCGCGGCGACTTTCCTTTCCTGATCGTTCAACTCGCCAACTTCATGGATCGCAAGCCCGAGCCGGGCGAATCGGCATGGGCCGAATTGCGCGAAGCGCAGGCACACACCGCGAGCACGTTGCCCAACACCGGCATGGCGGTGATCATCGACATCGGTGACGCCAAGGACATCCACCCGAAGAACAAGCAGGAGGTCGGTCGCAGGCTCGGCCTGGCGGCGCAGCGCATCGCCTACGGCGATGCCAAGGTCGAGGGCTCCAGCCCGACCTTCGCGTCGATGCAGGTCAAGGATCACGCCATCCGCGTGAGCTTCGATCACATTGGCGGCGGTCTCGAAGCCAGGGACGGCGCCTTGACCGGCTTCGCCATCGCCGGCGCTGATGGCAAGTACACATGGGCTGACGCCGTCATCGATGCGGGCACGGTGGTGGTGTCTTCGCCGACGGTCCAGGATCCCGTGTCGGTGCGCTACGCCTGGGCAGACAACCCCGCGTGCAACCTCTACAGCAAGGAAGGCATGCCGGCCGTCCCGTTCAGGAGCGATGCGCCCAAGGACTAGGATCCTGCTTCGAAGGATCGAGGACCCCTGGTCGCGAGGCCGGGGGTCTTTCGTTTGCAGAGGTCCGTGTCAGCCGGCCGCCGGATTCGTGCTCGGCGCTGGATATTCGTTGTCCGAGACTGGGGGCTTGGCGGGAAGGAGTAGGAGTAGCGGCGGCACGTCCGCCCGCGCCACCCGCTCGAGGATCCGCCATGACCGCCACCGTCCGCCGCGCCAAGAAAAACGCCCCCCCCAGCCGCCGCCGGGGCACCCAGCCTAGCCAATGGATCATCTACGGTTTCACCGCGGTGGTGGTGGGCGTGATCTGGGCCGTGGTACAGGCGCTCATCGCCAGCACACCCGGTTCGTCCGACGTGCACATCGTGCTCAAGGTCCTGCCCTGGGTCGCAGTCCTGGTCGGCCTCGGCCTCGCCGGATATGGCTACAACGCCATGCAGACCGACAAGCGGGCTGTTTAGTCGGGGGCTGCGCCCCCAAACCTCCACGGCCTTTGTCGTCCTTCTTTTTGTCCCTGCGGGCCAAAAAGTTTGGTTCTTCACGCTTTTCCGGGAAAGGCTGCCCTTATGCGAAGGAAGAAGTAGGCGTCATCTCTGTACCCGTAGGCCATCCTTTTGATGACCTT
>JBBRLJ010000017.1:0-108675 GCA_038231435.1 Planctomycetota bacterium | reverse complement strand
TCGGCATCGAAACGCGTCTCGGTGACGCACCACGGTGGAGTCAGCCCGAGGGCCATCGTGAACAGGGGGTTGGTGTCCATGCCGGACAACCTGGGCCTTCATGTGCGCCTGCAAGGACCCACGGGAAACGACGCAGAGCCATATTTTTTCTGTTTTATCCACTAGAAACCCTATTCCTGACGCCTAACACCGGAGGTCACCGGCGGCTTTGCCAGTGATCTTCACGAGGCCGCGGCGCAGGGCATAATGGCACGCAGTGCCGCCCGAGCACGGCCTTGTGAAGATCACTGGCAAAGACGTCCGGTGCAGTGACAAGTTAGGTGGCAGGGAAGAAGCCTTTTACTATTTTTCTATTTTATAATCATCGGCTACTTCGCTTACTACTCTTGATGCAATTTCTAACAACATTGCGCTGTTTTCGGTCAGTTTGCCAACAGCCTTAATGCGCTTTGGCGAGGGGTGATTTAAAACGGTCTTTTCCGGGATCAGCAATATTTCATACCAATAGATAACGTCTGAATTTTCCAATACGGTAACATATATATTTACTCTACCGACATATGTTGCAGTTTTAAATATTTTCTTGTCTATTTTTTCTAGTACACTTGATGCGGCCCATTGTTCTGAAAGAGTTAATATAGGAACTAGTTTAGTTTTTTCAGTCACTTTACCAGTATCTATATCCGTTTCATATATGTCAGAATATGTAATGCCAACATCCCTTAGGGAGAAGGCCGTGGTGCCCGTTTTTTCATCACCGTATGTATTCCATATTGTAATAATAATTAAAATCAGCGTTCGTATCATAAGGTTTTGGTTTGCCGTTTTTTAGTTATACTTTGTTCCTGACGCCTAACACCAATTGGGCATCAAAAGTGACGTGATAATCACGTCAGCATGTTTTGGGGTAGGCATAAGTGGCTTTGGTATCATAGGTTGCTTCGATCGAGCCCGAACAGACATATCATGGGGCATTCTTTGGCATTTTGACGCGGTAAAGCGCTTGTTTCTATTAGGGTCTGTATAGACTCTATGCATGGCCGCCGATCCTCCCAATGTCGATCAGCTGTCGTCGGTCCCGGCGCGGCGGACCTTCATCGATGATGTGCGCGACGTCATTCGCACGCGGCATTTCAGTTATCGCACTGAAGAAACCTACATCCATTGGATCAAGCGCTTCATCGTCCATCACGGGATGCGGCATCCGAAGCGCATGGGGCAGGCCGAGGTGGCGGCGTTCCTGAATCATCTCGCGGTCGGGCAAGAGGTGGCGGCGTCGACGCAGAACCAGGCGATGCATGCGCTGGTGTTCGCGTACCGCGCGGTGCTCGGGGTGGATCTCGGGTGGATCGATGGGCTGGTGCGCGCGAAGAAGCCGCTGCGGTTGCCGGTGGTGCTTAATCAGGCCGAGGTCACGGCGGTGCTTGCGCATCTCGAGGGCACGCACCGGCTGATGGCGAACCTGCTCTACGGATCCGGCATGCGCCTGATGGAATGCGTGCGCTTGCGGGTGAAGGATGTCGATATCGCCTATCGGCAGATCCTGGTGCGCGAGGGCAAGGGCTACAAGGATCGGGTGACCATGCTCCCGGATCGCATCCTGCCGGTCCTGCAAGAACACATCGCGCGCGTGCGCGAGCTGCATCGGCAGGATCTGGCGGCGGGCGGGGGCTCGGTGCATCTGCCGTTCGCGTTGCTGCGCAAATATCCCAAGGCCGATCGCGAGTGGGCGTGGCAATACGTGTTTCCGGCGGCCGAGTTGTCGCGCGATCCGCGTTCGCCCGATGGCGCCACGTGGCGCCGGCATCACGTGCACGAGCAGTCGCTGCAGCGCGCGGTGAAAGCAGCGATGGCCAAGGCGGGCATCGCCAAGACGGCCAGCTGCCATTCCCTGCGCCATTCCTTCGCCACCCATCTGCTCGAATCCGGCTATGACATCCGCACCGTGCAAGAGCTGCTCGGCCACCAGGATGTGTCCACCACGCAGATCTACACCCACGTGCTCAACAAGAGCCGCCTCGGGGTGCGCAGTCCGCTCGATGGCGGCGTCGCGCCGTTCTCGCCGCAGATTGCGCCCGAGCGCATGACCGAGCCGCTCGTCGTCTATGGCGGCTGATCCGCGCGGGCCGTACGCAGCGTTCACGGTTTCATCACCGGTGGATCGCGTCCTCGCCATCAGCGTCGAACCGCGTTGCGTCCGGACTCTCATCGTTGTTTCAGCACCACCACGTGCGACGAGAAGCTGAATCCGTAGTCCTGCCAGACCTCGACGTCTCTGGGCAGACCGCTGGGGATCCCCGCATATCCGCCCGCCTCGTAGACCGCCAAGCGGAAGGTCTTTGCCACATATCCGCGGTTGATCTCGTCGATGTCCTGGCCAGTCAGCAGATGCGCGACCTTGCCGTTCAGCCGCTCATAGCGACTGAAGTGATCGGTCACCAGATCGGTCTCGACCCATCCATGCACGACGAAATGCATGATCGGCTTGTCGGGGCTGGGCGCACCGTTCACCGCCTCGATGCGCAGCAGGTAGGCGCCGCTGCTGCCCTTGTCGCCCAGGTCGCGGCCATCGATCACCGTCGCCTCGATCTCGGCCGTGGTCCCCAGTGGAAGGCCCAGGGCACCGATGACCTTCCGCGTATTCAGGTCGGCGATGCCCAGCGGGCTCGGCTCGGCGCGCGGTGCCTCAGCGCCGCACGAGCACGCCAGGATCGCGGCCACGATGAGCATCGCGACCAGGATAACGCGGCATCGCGCATTCAGCTCGCCGATCGACGCGTCCCCCTGGATCACCATGGGCATCGGAATCGGGATGGACGACGTGTGGGCGTCCGCGCGAGCATCAGGGCAGCGCCGCCTTCTCGGCCGCGTTCGCCTCGGCATCCATGACCTTCTTCAGGTATTCCGCTGGCGGCTTCGCGAGCAGCGCAACCTCGTCGACCTTGCGTGTCGAGATGTACATCGTCCCGCTGAGGTCGTCCTTGTCATCGTTCGAGAGTCCGGTGATCTTCCCTTCCTTGTCGTACACGAACCAGCACGTCTGCTCGAGCTTGATGTAGCCGACGGTCTCTCCGCCATCGAGCTTGGCCACCACCGCCTTGTCGGTCAGGCCGAAATAGTAATGGTCCGATTTCTCGGCGACGTCGTAATAGCTGATCTTCACCCAGACCTTCTGCACATCCTCAGCAGACAGGCGGACGGATAAGAGAAGGAGCAGCGGCAGCAGGAGCTTCATGAATCGATCCTTGATGGGGGGACTTACGGGGAATGGGTCAGTAGTGGTAGAGGCAGCATGGCGCTGCGAGGCCATGCGAGGTAGCCCAGCGCGCCGTCGAGGCGCTTCCCAGCGCCGGAGTTCGCCGTGAAACCCGAGCCTGTCGAGCGCACCCGATCACGCTGCCTTCGAGGTGGTGGACGCCGCCAGCTTCGCCGCCGCCGCGTGCTCCCTGGTCTTGGCCTTGGCGATCGCGATCCAGGATTTCTCGTGGCGACGGTAACGACGGTCCGAATCGCCAGCGTGCTCGATGATCTTCGCGAAGATCGCCATGGCCTCGGCCTTGCGCTCCTTCGCCCATAGGAACAACGCCTGTCGGCAGCGCGCCTCTTCGCCGTTGAAGCCCATGACCGCCTTGGCGTAGCCATCCTCGGCCTCGGCGTCCTTGCCGAGCTTCTCATGGATCATCGCGCTCAACAGCCACCGCTCGCGCAGCTTGGCATTGCCGGGGATCGCGAATGATCGCACCAGGATCGACTCGGCCTCGCTGAAGGCCTCATTGATGTAGCAGGCGCGCGCGTAGCCGAACAGCACGTAGTGATTGTTCTTCGCCACGCCGAGCAGCACCGGCTTGTACAATTCCAACGCCTCGGCCTTCCGCCCGGCATTCAGATACGCCTCCGCCAGCGCCACCCGCGTCTCGACGGTGTCCGAGAACCTGAACGCCTTCTCGAGCGCGCCCACCCGCATCGTCTCGAACATCGGCAGCTCGATGGCGATCAGATTCCCCCGCCGTAGCGCCGGCAACACCTCCATCAGCAGATACGCCACCGCCCCGATGCCGGGCGCAAAGAAGATCGCAAAGAACCACCGCGAATCCGCACGGGTCTTCAGCGCATGCAGCAGACAGATGCCCTGAAGGATGGGGATGAGATAATAATAGGTGGGGAGTGAGGGCATGCGCGTCGGTGAAAATGACGACAGTGAAGATTACGAGCGACTCTGCCCAGCTCGAGCAGCGATGTATTATCAACGATTAGGCGCCATTAATGCGCGAGATGTTTCTGGGCGTTCTTGTCTCGCTTGAATAAACTGATGATTCCCTGAATGTCACATGCTTCACTGATATTCACTTGAGATGGAATTGAATCGCATCGAATGAAGCGATGTATGGCCGGCATCGATACCTGCCATCAGCACCAGCGAGTGCCTGGTCCACGCCCCGCGCGCGCCGCCTGGGAGGGGCCGGCCATCCCTCATCTACGATACCCCGAATCGCCCTCCAAGGACAGAGGCAGGGACACCGGAACGGCCTCCCTTCATGTATTCGTATGAATACCTATGGCTGTGGCGCCCCAACCAGCGCATGGCGGGCTTCGTGGTGTCCGTACTTCACCGCGGCGGCTGCAGCCGACGGATGAATCCCCTGAGCATCCAGCCCACGCGCTGCGCCAGCTCGATCAGGTCGAGAAAGTCCTGGCGAGCCAGGCTGCCGGTGCGGTAGGCCATGCGCAACTGCGCCTGCACTTCCGCGCACGAACCCTGCGCGATGACCAGGAAGCGGTTGAGTTCCACCTCGCCGCGCCGACCCCAGCCCTCGGCGATGTTGTACACGATCGATTGCGACGCGCGGCGGATCTGCGAACCGAGCCCATCTCCGTTGCGGCTCAGTCCGCGTTGTCGTCCGATCCGCTCAGCGAGTTCCGCCGCCATCGCCCACACATCGAGATCCTCGAACGTCTGCATCGGCTGTTTCTCCTATGCGCCCCACCCCGCGCTCGTCCCCGGGGTCAAGGATGGGCGCTCCGCCCACCGCGGTTCCTCCGCGGCATGTCCTTGACGCCGGGGACGAGCGCGACAATCAGCGCTTAGGAGAAACTGCCGGGAGAGATCGAGGATAACAGGCGAGGTTTTGAGGCTTGGAGGCTTGGAGGCTGTGAGGCTGTGAGGCTCGAAAACCGCATTGCGCGCTCGGGCCATTTTCTGACGGATTGAACGTGCCTCCTTCGAACCTCACAGCCTCACAGCCTCTCCCGAAGCCCCCCCAATACCCTCCCCACCTCCCCCCCATCCGTCACTCGCTCCGCGACCATCCTCGCCGCCTGCTCATCCATGTCGGCGATCATCGCCACCGGTTCGCCGGCGCGCAGCCGCTGCCTGGCCGCGTGGTCGACCACCATCAGATCGGTGACGATGCGCCGTCCGCGATAGCCGCCGTGGCAGTGCGCGCAGCCGGCGCCGGCGCAGGCCGCGTGGGCGAGGCGCACCAGGCGCTGGGCGAGCACGCCGCGCAGTGACGGCAGCAGCAGGTCGGCGCTCACGCCCATCTCGAACAGGCGCGGCACCACGTCGCGGGCGCGGCCCGCATGCAGCGTCGCCACCAGCACGTGGCCACTGAGCGCCGCGCGCACCGCGGTGTTGGCGGTATCGGCGTCGCGGATCTCGCCCACCACCAGCACGTCGGCGTCTTGGCGCAGCGCGGCGCGCAGCGCTTCGTTGAAACCGAAGCCGGCGTGCGGCTTGACCTCGGCCTGGCTCACCCCGGGCAGCAGGCGCTCGACGGGATCCTCGAGCGTCAGCACCTGACGGTCGGGGCGCTCGGCGGCGAGCTCGCGCAGCAGGCTATGGATGGTGGTGGTCTTGCCCGAGCCGGTCGGCCCGGTGATCAGCACGATGCCGTCAGGCGCGCGCACCAGGCGGCGCAGCTGTGCGAGCACCTCGGGCGAAAGGCCCAGCTCGCCCGGCTCGGGCAGCGCGCCGAGCGCGGGCAGGCGCAGCGCCACGCGTTGTCCCCGCACCGTGGGGAACACCGCCATGCGCACGTCGCCAGCGATGCCGAACGGCTTGCCGTCGATGCGCCCGTCCTGCGGCTCGGTGGTGATGTATGCCGGCAGCTGCGCGAGCGCCTTCAACCGCGCGATCGCCGCCGCCGCCAAATCAGCCGGACAGCGCGCGATCACCTGGCGCACACCCTCCAATCGCGCCACCGCGCGCAGGCCACCGTCGTCCTCGGGTTCGAGCACCAGATCGCTCGCGCCGCCCGCGGACATGCGCGCGAGCAGCTCCTCGATCCACGATTTGCCGGTCGTTGGCATGGTGGTCAGCGTTGCCGTGGGATGAGGAATGCACTGCAAAAAACAGCTGGGAAGTTGGAAGTTGGAAGAGGCAAGATCGAAGGAAGAAGAGGAGCAGGTGGATCTGGCCGAGCGGGCCGGCGCCGGGAAGCACACTCCGTACATCAATCCGCTCTCCGCCTTCCGCCGCCCCTCCCGTCTTCCAGCTTCCAACTTCTTACTTCTTACTTCTTACGCCTCCCGCCTCCCCCTTTCATTCATCTTCTTTCCCACTTCTTCCACTTCTTCCTTCTTCCTTCCCCTCTTCCCCTTCTCCTGCCATCAGTGTTCTGGCCCTTCCTGTCCCCCCGGCGCTTCGAACTCCTGACGGCGCTCTCCCTGCTCGCCGCCGGCCGCGAATCCATCCCCGACGGTCTGGAAGGCCTGGCCTCAGGCGACGCGCAACTGCGCGGCTGGGCGCACCGACTCGCGCCGCCGTTGCGCGCGGGCGAACCGCTGCACCAGGTCCTGCGCGCGCAGCGCCTGGTGAGCGCCGACGAGTGCGCGCTGCTGGCGGCCGCTCACGCGGGCATCTCATCTTCTGGCGACGCCCTCGCGTTGTCGCGCCGTCTCGCCGCGATCGCGCTGGAAGCGCGCGGGCCGGCGCGCGGCTACCGGTGGATCCGCTGGTATCCGTTCTGGCTTGGATGCGTGGCGCTGCTCCCGAGCCTGCTGCTAGTGCTCGCAGTGGAGGCGGCGAGCGGCAAGCGCTACCACGCCTTCGGCGCCACCATCGTCTCG
Organism: Planctomycetota bacterium; assembly: GCA_038231435.1. Lineage (GTDB taxonomy): Bacteria > Planctomycetota > UBA11346 > UBA11346 > UBA11346 > JACCZE01. Next base: position 101,607 of record JBBRLJ010000017.1, on the reverse strand, counting down.
CCCTACGCCATGCGCATGTGGGAATGGGATTACCCAGACACACCGCGTTCCGAGCCGGCCACGGGATCGCTGGCACTGTGCCTGGGCGAGGCGAGCGTGCTGGTCCTGGGCGGGCTGGCAGCGGCGTGCTGGCTGCTGCCGCGCGTCCGCGGGGCGCGCACGCTCAGGCTCGCGTGGTGCCCCGACGCGCACCGCAGCGCGCTCGCGTTCGCGCTGGTGCGCCACGCGCGCGCGGCGCCCGACCATGTCCCGCCGGCGACGCGCATCGATCGCTGGCTCGGCCGCCTGCGCCTGGCCGCGCGCGCGCCCGGCACGCCCGCGTGGATGGCCGACTGGCGCGACTGGTGCCTGCTGTGCTGGTTCCGCGGCAACCCAGAGGCGTATCTGCGCGAGGCCGGCGGCGATCTCGCCACCGCGCTCGACGGGATGGGCATGGTGCCGATCACGACCGGCGGAGAACGCGATTGGAACGCCGCCGAGGTTCTCGCCCAGGAGCGCCACCGTCGCGATGTCGCTAGCGCCTTGCCGCTGCTGGGGCTGGCCGCGATCATGACCGGGGTCGGCTGCTTCGCCGCGCTCACCCTGGAGCTGGGCTTCCACTGGTCGATGCGCGACCTGTTCATTCCGCTGCACGTCGAGGAATCGCGTGCGTCGGTGATGGCGGTGGCCGGATTCGCGCTGCTGGCCGTCGCCCAGGCGCTGATCGCGGTGATGATCGCGCAGGGCCTGTGGACGCTGGTGCGCCTCGCCTTACCCGGCATGGCGCCGACACGCATCATCTGCGCGCGCCTGGGCGAGGCGCTGCGTCATGCCCAGGATGTCTCGGGCGCGCTCAGCGCCTCGGCGATGTCCCTGCCCATGCCGTATCCTGGACGCATCGCGCGCGCGCTCGAGCGCATCGACGGCGGCGATCCCTCGCTGGTCGCGGCGCTGCGTGCCGAATGGCTGATCCCTGGCCGGCTCGAACGCGAAGCGCTCGCCGCCGAATCGCTCGGGCGCGAAGCGCTCGCCGACTGGTGCGCGGAGCATGCCGGCGCGAGCGATCCCGGCTCCGGCCGCTGGCGGGTGGCGCTGCCGGGCATGCTCGCCACCGCCGCGATGGTGGGGTTCATGACCGTCTATCTGCTCGTCGCCGTGCTGCCGAAATACGAAAGGATGATGACGTACGACCACTGTGAGATCCCGCCCCTGATGAGCGCGGTGCTGCGGACCATGAAGGCGGCGTCACCGCCGTCGTGGTCGATCCTGTTCATCCCGATCGTCGGCATGACCGTCGCCATCTCGTGGTGCGCCTACATGAGCGGCTGGCTGCCGGGGCAGCACGCCGCGCGCCGCCTCGCGCGTGGACGCCTGGTCGCGCGCGCGGCGTGGTCGGGGATCCCCGAGAGCGAGATCGCGCGCGCGCTCGCGGCGAGCTTCGCATGGCCACGACGCGCGCTGCGGCAGGCGGGCGAGGCGGGCGATCTGCGCGGCATCATGCGCGCCTGCGGATGGCGGGCCGATGATCGCGCCGGCCTGGCCCTGGCGATCGAGCGCTGCGAACGCCGCCGCGCCATCCACCGCGCCTGGCTGACCACCGCGATCATGATCGCCGCCCCGGCGCTGCTGGCGATCCCGGTGCTGATCATCGGCGTGGTGCAGTTCCAGGTGCATGGCGTGTTCCTCAAGCGGATGAATCTCCAGGCGGGATCGCTCCGCGACGAGGTGCCTGACTTCGTCCCCGCCTCCATCCTCAGCCCGGTTCCGAATTCGGCCGGAAGTTCCGCGACAACCTCTGCTACCACATCAGGAAACATCCCAGCGGCAGACTCCCAGCCGGGATCTCCGTCGGCGCCCGTGTCCGATGCAGCGGCACCGCCCGCCAGCGACCGCCGCGAATCCAGCGCTGGAGTCCAGGAGGCCGCCGATGCGCGACGCTGACCTGATCGCCCTGCTGCGCCTGATCGGCGAGAGCGCCGCGCGGCGCGAGGATCTCATCACCACCCTGGGCGCCGACTCCACTCCCGGCGCCGCAACGGTGGCCGCCGCGCTCGCGCGCGGCGAGACCGTGGCGCAGGCCCTTGCCGGCATCGCGCCGAGCCATGTGCGGCATCTGCTCGTCGGCCCCCGCCCGCCGCTGGAGCGCGCCGCGCTGCTCGCCGCCGACGAGCTCGAGGACCGCCGCCTCAGGCGCGGCACCTGGAGAGACCACCTCGCCCAGCCCCTGCTCAGCAGCACGATCGTGCTGATCGCCGCGACCATCGTCGTCCGCACCCTGCATCCGACCGTCGCCTGGCCATGGTTGGCCGCCGCCGTGCCCGGCGCCATCGTCATCAGTTCGGCGCTGATCCTGCCCTGGTGCGGCGAGGCCATCGCCAGCCGCGTCACCATCCTGGGCACCTGGTCGTACCACCTCCGCCGCGCCTCGCTCTACGCGCGCGCCGCGCTCGCCGTGCGCTGGCGCATGACCGAGGCCGAGATCGCCACGCTGCTCGGAGCGGATCTCGCGCGCCTCGCACCCGCGCTCGGCAAGGCCGATGCCGAGGAGCATTGCCTGCGCCTTGCGGATCATCATCGCGACGCCGCCGCGTCGCACGCGCGCATGCTCGGCCACATCCTCGCGGCGGCGCTGCTGTCGATGGCCGGGGCGGTGATTCTCGCGGTGGCGATGGGAGTGCTCGGGCAGTTCTCCGGGCACGTGATGGGGCCATGATCCCGATCTCCTTGTTCTACTCGGGAGAAACGGTCAGGAGAGGCTTGGAGGCGGTGAGGTTCGACATCCACATGGCGTGCACGGGCCGTTCTGCGACGGGTTGATCGTGCCCCCTTCGAGCCTCACAGCCTCATAGCCTCACAACCTCACAGCCTCTCCGGCTGTTCAGAGCAACGTCGCCGCGATTCCCGCGAGCTCGCTGCGCTCGCTCTTGGTCAACGTCACATGCCCGGCGAGTGGCTGCCCCCTCATCCGCTCCACCACGAACGTCAATCCGTTCGAATTGCTGTCGAGATACGGATTGTCGATCTGATGCGGGTCGCCAGTGAGTACGATCTTGGTGTCCTGGCCGGCGCGCGAGATGATGGTCTTGATCTCGTGCGGCGTCAGGTTCTGCGCCTCGTCGACGATCGCGTACTGCTTGCTGATCGAGCGGCCGCGGATGTAGGTGAGGGCCTCGAGGGTGATCGACTCCTCCTCGATCAGGCGGCGGATCACATCGTCGGGATCGCGCTCCTCGCCGGCGAGCAGAAAATGCAGATTGTCGAAGATCGGGCCCATCCAGTGGGCGAGCTTCTCGTCCTTCGAACCCGGCAGGTAGCCGATGTCCTGGCCCATCGGCATGATCGGGCGGCTGACCAGCAGCTTCTTGAAGGTCACGTCGTCATGGATGACCTTCGACAGGCCGCACGCCAGCGCGAGCAGGGTCTTGCCGGTGCCGGCCGAGCCGACCAGCGACACCAGCTTGATGCGGTCGTCCAGCAGCAGCGCGAAGGCCATGCGCTGCTCGGGGCTGCGAGGGCTGACGCCGAACAATTCGGGCTGCTCGTCGTCGATGCGCTTGGCCTTCTTGGTCTCAGGATCCCACATGCCGATGATGTAGCGGTCCTCGTCGGCCTCGTCCTTCACCACGATGAACTGGTTCGCCATCAACGGCGCGTCCTCGGCCTCGAACAGCCCGTCGATCGAGAACTCCTCGTCGACCGCAAGCGCGTCGACGGTCTCGCTCGGCGCGGTAACGGTGACCCAACCGGTGTAGAGCTCGTCGGCATTGACCTTCTGGTTCTTGAAATCCTCGCTCGGGATCCCGAGCGCGTCCGACTTGATGCGCGCGTTGATGTCCTTCGAGACGAAGAACACGTTGTGCCCTTCGCGCTTGAGCAGGTGCGCGCAGCCGAGGATGCGGTTGTCGTTGACCCCGGGCAGCATCCCGGCGATCTCGTCGTGTCGCAGCAGCACCTGGATGATCCCGCCCTGCGGCGTGGTCACGCCTTCGCGCAGGCTCCCCTTCGCACGCAGCTTGTCGAGCGACCGCGCGCACTCGCGCGCATTCTGCCCGAGCTCGTTGTTCGCGGTCTTGAACTTGTCGAGCTCTTCCAGCACCATCATGGGTATGACCACGTGGTTGTCGGTGAAGGCGAAGAGCGCGTTCGGGTTGTGCAGCAGGACGTTGGTATCGACGACAAAGGTCTTCGAGCGCGCTGTTTCAGGCATCAGTGTGGTTCTACCGTTCGAGGTGTATGGACCGACGTTCCGACGCCGAGATGAAGCTCGCGGAACACGTCATCAAGACCAATTTCGGTAATGTTGCAAAGGCTTCACGAGCCACGCTCCGCCCTGCGGGCGTAGCCTCCCGCTGTGCAGGAACGCCGGCGGAGCCGGCGGTGGCGCTGAAGATCCCAGCGGCGCCCCGGCGCAGCCGGGCTTCGCGCAGCGAAGGAGCGAGGCCGCAGGCCGAGCGCGCCGCGTGAACTCGCGACGCAGGCGGAGGCGGGAGCCGTAGCCGGAACCCCGCACACGTCAGCCAGCACGAAGGGGGCAGCGCCGACAGGCGCGTTGACGGGGGGTCGAAGACCCCTTGCCTGAAGATAGCGCCACCGCCGGCGCAGCCGGCGCTCCCGCGCAGCGGGAGGCTACGCCCGCAGGGCGGAGCGTGGCGCGTGAAGTCCAGGCAGCAGCGCCGACAGGCGCGTTGACGGGGGGTCCTCGACCCCCCGTCTGATGATAAGCGGCGCCCCGGCGCAGCCGGGCTTCGCGCAGCGAAGGAGCGAGGCCGCAGGCCGAGCGCGCCGCGTGAAGTCTAAGGCGCCTTGTATTCGATCTTCGGCGCGTTCACGAGCGTCGCCTGGTTCAACGCCAGGATCATCAGATGCGTGTAGCGCTCCGCGATCGCCGCGCTGACCTTCTCGTTGCCCTTGGCGTCGTACACGGCGATGCCCTTGTCGGTCCAGCGCACCGTCAGCGGCATGACCTCCAGCGCATTCTTGGGCAGCTCGACATCGAGCTGCAGCCACTTCGCGTCCTTGTCGGACAGGCGGCCGAGCTGGATGCGCAGCACGCCGGTGCCCTTGACCTCGAAGTTGTAGCCAGAGACGTTGTCGCGCAGCGGCGTGGCGATGCCGCTCGAGGTGCCGGGGCTCGACGGCAGGATGATCGAGGGCGCCTGCAGGTAGGCGCCGCCGATCGGCTCCCAGCCGGTGACCTTGAGCGCGTTGCGCATCTCGGCCATGGTCGAGCCCTTCGAATCGCGGAAGACCTCGACCTCGTCGATTGCAACGGTCGCGCCGCCGTCGGTGGTGATGGTCAGCGAGTCGCTGAGATCGCCGACCGATATGTCGGCGCTCTCGACGCCGTTGTTGAACTGCAGCGTGGTGCGGGTGTCGTCCTTGCGCTCGAGCAGCAGCGTGTACGGCAGCTTGGGGATGATCGCGAAGCCCTTCGGGCGCCCCGCGGTCTTGCCGCTGGGCGTGTAGGTGCTGGCGGCGAGGTCGAGCGCCACCTTGGCGCCGCGGAACTCGACGGTCAGCGTGCCCTTGAGCACCGCGGTCTGGAAGCGCAGCGAGACCGATTTGGCGTTGCCGAGATCGTGGCGCGCCAGGCGCGAGGCGTCGACCTGGTTGGTGATCGCGCCGCCGTTGACCTGCCACTTGCCCTCGGTGTCCGGGAACGCGGTGAGGTCATCGAGGCCGTCGAAGGTCACCTTGTCCTTGCCCTGCGTCACCGCCGGAGTGCCCGCGGGCGTCGCCGGTTTGGCCACGGCGAGCTTCTGCTGCGCTTCATCGAGCTTGGCGATCTGCGACGCCAGCGCGGCCTGCGTCGGCTTGTCGGCCTTGCGCAGCTCGGCGAGCGCGTCGGCGATGCCCTTGGCATTGCCCGATTTCAGCGCGTCGCTGCCCTTGGCCAGCACGTCCACCAGGTCGCGGCGGCGGTGCAGGCCCATCAGCGTGTCGAGGTCGGCGCCGAGATCGGCGTCGATGGTCGGCTTGGCTTTGCGGATCTGCAGGCTGGCCTGGGTCTGGTCGCCCGCGAGCATCAGCATGATCGCCGCGGTGGCGTTCTCCTCGCCGGTGACGTCAGGCAGGTTGGCCGCTTCCTGGAAGACTTTGGCGATGTCCTTGGGAGCGAACTGCGTCCACGGCAGGGTCGACTTGCTGCCGCCCGGATTCGAGACATCGACATTGGTGGCGTCGCCGCCGAGCACGTCCCACATCTCGCCGGTGGTCGGATGCGGCATGCGCATCTTCACCTTGCCGGATTGCGCCGCGCGATTCAGCAGCGGCATGCGGCGGTTCCACCAGTCGATCTCGTGCTTGAGCGCGCGCGCCTCGCCCGACTGGGCGTCGAGCGGGGTGATCGCCTGCTGCGCCGCGATCGGTGCGTAGGCGAGCAGCGCCTGGTCGACCAGGATCAGCGACTGGGCAGCCGGATCGCTCAGAGTCGTTGCTGGCGAGGCCGGCTGGGTCGAAGCCGGCGTGGCGTTCGGCGTGGCGACGGGCGGAGTCACCGGCGGAACGACTGCCGGCTGCACCGCGAGCGGGCGACCGGTGATCGGCGAGACCTCGACCGGGACGGGCTTCGGCACTTCGCCGATGGGGCCGACTTCCGGCGTGGCCGCGGCGATGCGCGCCGCGGCGGTGGTCACCAGCTTGTTCGCCCAATCCGCGTCGCCGGGCAGGCCCCAGGTCGACTGGGCGGGCTGCACGAGCTTCTTGATCAGCTCGAGATCCACGCTGTTCACCACCGCGGCTTCGATGTCCTTCTTGCGCAGGTCGCGTTGGGCGAGGATCGCCTTGGGCAGCGCGTCGCGGTCCTCGGCCGAATCGAACTTCGCCGCCAGACCGATCGCGGCCTGGTAGCGCTCCTCGGTGCGCATGTCGGCGATCTGGTGCAGCAGGTCGCTGCGCTGGGCCGCGGTGAGCGGCGCGGGCGCCTCGCCTCCAGTCCCTCCGCCAGTTGCCCCGCCGGTCGCGGTGGTGACTGCCGCGCGCGGCGTACCGGACGTTCCGGCCGTGGCGCCGGTCGTGGTGCCGCCGGTGAATCCCGCCGGCGGGCTCGAGATCGGACGCGTGACGGTTGGCGGATCGAACTTGGATTTCGGGCTCTCGGCCTGGCTCTGCCCGGTGTAGCCCGACGAGTGCGACTGGTTCATCACCATCACCGCGATCAGCGCGACCGCGAGCAGCACGCACACCACCACCACCGCCATCACCACGCCGCTGTCGTCCTTCTTGCGGATGGAGCCGGTGGCTGGGCCGGTGCCGCCGCCCGAGCGCGGGCGTCCGGCATAGTTGCCCGAGCCGCCGGTGGCGCGGCGAGCGATGTGCGCGTTGGCGGTGGAGCGGCCCGCGCGACCGGTGCCGGTATTGGCCACGGTGCCGGTCAGGCGCAGCGTCTGCCGCTTGGCGCCGCCGCCGAACTTGTCGAGCGCGTCGATGACCTCGCGGTAGTTCTGGAAGCGGTCCTTGCGCTCGGCGGCCACCAGCCGCTGATAGAACAGGTCCAGGTCGCGGCTGACGCCGGCCTGGGTCGAACGCAGCGGCCGCGGACCGTTGGCCACCACCTTGTGCAGCGCCTCGTGCGCGCTGTAGCCGGTGACCAGACCCTCGCCAGTGATCATGCGGAACAGCAGCGCGCCGAGCGCGAAGATGTCCGAGCGCAGGTCGCTGCGCGAGTCGTCGCCGAGATGCTCGGGCGCCAGGTAGTATTCGGTGGCGGCGCTGGCTCCGGAGAGCTCGCGCACCAGGAAGCGGTGGTTCTTCGGCAGGCACAGCTCGTCGAGCAGCGCATTGCCGTCGGGACTGACCAGCACCACGTCGGGGCGCAGCCAGCCGTGGACGACGCCATGCCGCGCGGCTTCCTCGAGCGCGAGCGCGAGCTGGCGCAACAGGCCCATGGCGTGCGGCGGCGCGAGCGCGCGGCGGCGCGCGAGCACGTGCGCGAGCGGCTCATGATCCGGCGGATCGATGCTCAAGAGCACGGCGCTGTCGTGGGTCGGCCTCAGGTTCGCGAGCGGCAGCGCGTTGGGATGCTTGATCGGGCCGGCCATGCGCACGTACGGCTCGAGGTTGTCGCGGTAACCGGGCTGGCGCATCAACTGCGGCGAGACGGTGAAGGCGCGCAGCGTGCGCCCGGTGGCGCGTTCGCGCACGCGGACGCGGCGGCCCTGAACGGATTCGTCGAGCGTCGCGACCACGTCGTAGCCCTCGAGGTCGAAACCCGGGCCGTCGGCGAGCGCCACCTGGCGCTCGATCGGCTGGGTGCGCGAGCCCGAGAGCGCGCTGGTGCCCGCATCGGGCGACTGCGACGCGCTCTGCAGGGCGTAGCCGCCGCTGTCATCCTGGCTCGCCGAGGGCGCCCGGGTCAGGCCGCGCTCGGTGTCGGTGACCTCGAGCGTCGAACCGCATACACCGCAGGTGTAGACCGAGCCGATGTTGGCGTTGGGGACCTCGAGGATGGTCTGGCAGCGGTAGCACGAGATCAGCCAGCTCTGGCCGGGAACCGGCTGCTGGCTCTGCTGGGCGACGTCGCTGGGCACCGGCGAGCCCAGGCGCGTGGCGCGCTCGGCGACCAGCGACGAGATCGCGTGCGCGGTCTCCATCACTCCGTCGCCGGCGGTGGCGGTGGCGGCGAAGCTCGGCCAGGCGCGCACGTTCATCAGCGGCTCGAGCTGCTCGCGGCGCAGCGCGCTCGGCAGGTCCTGCTTGTTGTACTGCATCACCACCGGCAGGTCCTCGGGCAGGCCGTGGTGCCTGAGGTTGTTCAGCATCTCGTTCATCGAATCGATGTTCTCGTCGAGCGCCTCGCGGCGGCTGTCGGCGATGAACACCACGCCGTCGGCGCCTTGCAGGACCTGCCGGCGGGTCGCGGCGTAATAATTCTGCCCGGGCACGGTGAAGATCTCGAAGCGCACGTTGACGCCCTGGACCTGGCCGACATCGAGCGCGAGCCAGTCGAAGTGCAGCGTGCGCTCGGAATGGGTGTCGACGCTGACCAGCTCGGTGACCTGCTGCGGCGGCACGCGATCGTGCACCACCTGCATGTTGGTGGTCTTGCCGGCGAGTCCGGGGCCGTAGTAGACCACTTTGCAGACCAATTCGCGGGCGATCGGATTGAAACGCATGAAACTGCTCCTAGAGAAACCTGAAGAAAAAAGCTAGCGGTCGGACACGGCCACGATGCCGGCATGGGCGGTCGCGGCTTTCGGCTTGCGGAATGTCAGCGCCACCAGGACGAGGAATCCGCCGGTGATGCCGGCATCGGCGATGTTGAACGTCGGCCACGGGTGGGCTGGCCAGAAACCCAGATCGATGTTGATGAAATCACGGACGCCGCGCAGATGGAACAGGTCGAGGCGCGCGCACGCGCGATCGAAGCCGTTGCCGAGCGCACCGCCGAGGATGCCGCCGAAGGCGAGGTTCTCCCAGGCGCCGAGCGGACGGAACCATCGCCACCACACCCAGGCCAGCGCGGGCAGCAGCAGCGCCGTGACCAGCGTCACCGCCCAGGGCCACTGGTGGCCGATGCTCCAGGCCACCCCCGAGTTCTGGGCAGGCAGGATCCACGTCGGCAGCCGGGTATTGCCGGGCAGAGCGAACAGCCACCACTTGGTCAGCTGATCGAGCACCAACACGCTCAGAGCCACGGGCCAAAACCACCGGCCCCAATGGCGGAAGGCGGCGGGGGTGGCGGGGGTGGCGGCAGGATCGCTGCCGCTCATGCACGACCACGCAGCAGTGGCGATGCATGAGCACGGACGGACGCGCGGGCGGGTCCTCGTCGTATGGCCTTCCGTGGCATGGCGCGGAGTGTAGCCCGCCCCCTCCTGCTGCAATTGCCATATCGGCATACATCATGCTCGCGGAATCCCCCAGTCGCCGCCTTGCATCTCACGATGGCGAGCAACGATACGACTCCCCAGGAGGCTCGCCGTGAGCAAGCTCGCACACCCATCGCCGGCCTCCGGAGCCGGTCCCGCATCGGGCCAGGCCGACCCCTCCTTCCTGGTGCAGAACTACAAGCGCCAGGATGTGCGCTTCGTGCGCGGCGAGGGCTGCCACCTGATCGACGACCTGGGGCGCCGCCACCTCGACGCCTTCGCCGGAGTCGCGGTCAGCTCGCTCGGCCATGGCCACCCTCGGCTGGTCGAGGCGATCTCGCGCCAGGCGGCCACCCTCGCGCATGTCTCGAACCACTACGGCATCCCCCAGCAAGAGGCCCTGGCGGCGCGCATCGTCGGCGCCGCCTTCCCGGGCAGGATGTTGTTCTGCAATTCGGGAACCGAGGCCAACGAAGCCGCCTACAAGGTGGCTCGGCTGTGGGGCAACCAGGCCCACGGTGGCCGCAAGAAGCGCATGGTCGCCTTCCAGAACGGCTTCCACGGGCGCACTCTCGGTGCTCTGTCGATCACGGCGAATCCCGCCTATCGCGAGCCCTTCGAACCATTGCCCGCGGCCGATTTCCTGCCCTTCGGCGACGCCTCCGCGCTGGCCAGGGCCATGGGCCCTGACGTCGCCGCGGTATTCGTCGAGCCGATCCAGGGCGAGGGCGGCGTGCGCCCGGCTCCGGCCGGGTTCCTCGCCGAGCTCAGGCGCCTGTGCGACCAGCATCAGGCGCTGCTGGTGGTCGACGAGATCCAGACCGGAGTCGGCCGCACCGGCAGGGCCTTCGCGTACCAGCACGAGACCGGCGTGGTCCCGGACATCATGACCCTGGCCAAGGGCCTGGGCGGCGGCGTGCCGATCGGCGCGGTGTTGTATGCGCCGAAGGCCGCCGACCTGCTGAAACCCGGCATGCACGGCACCACCTTCGGCGGCAATCCGCTCGCCTGCGCGGCGGCGCTCGCGGTGCTCGATGTGGTGCTCGCCCCTGGTTTCATCGAGAGAATCGCTCAGCGCGGCGAGCAGCTCGCCAACGGCCTGCGCGCGATCTTCGGCGCCGGCACCGAGGTGCGCGGGAAGGGCCTGCTGCTGGGAGTTCAGCTCGCCCAAGATCCCGGCGCCCTGGTGAAGGCCTGCCTCGCCGAAGGCCTGGTCGTCGGACCGTCGGGAGGGAACACCCTGCGCCTGGCGCCGCCCTTGATCATCACCGCGGCTGAGATCGATGAGCTGCTGGCGAAGCTGGCGGTGGCGGTGCGCGCCGCCTGAGGCGTCCCGGATGGCGACCGTGGTCTGTCGGCTTGCCGTTATCGCCGGATGACGACAGACGGACGGCGGTCCTTCCCTCCCCAGACGACGGTCCTCCGTCCATCCCCCCCTTGCCCCGCCTCCCTCACCGCTATCGTGTGAGCCCTTTTCTCCGCCAGCACCAATCTCCCGCACCCCTTCCATGGCCCTGGCCATGGGTCCAGGGCGCGCGGGAGCACCCAGATCGAGGTCAGCCATGCCCACCGCCACCCTTCCCCGCAGCGCCCAGATCCTCACCGCGCCCGAGCGCCCGACCCTCGCCCAGGTGCGGGTCCTGCGCCGCGTCGCGACCCAGGATGCCGAGGAGCGCACCAAGCTCGCCGCGCTGCTGGCCGACGGCATCCCCGGGGTCAAGGACAAGCTGCGCACCGCCGCGCTGGCGTTCGCGCTCGGCAAGTTCTCGGACGCCGAGGAGATGATCGATCCGAAAGACGCCTACGGCCAGGCCCTGCTCGGCATGATCAACGCCGAGCTCGGCGAGTACGGCGACGCCAAGACCGCCTTCCAGATCGCGGCCAAGACCATGACCGAGGCCAAGGGCGAACTGGTGCGCGCGCTGCTCGATGGCGGCGACGATGAAGCCGCCGAGAAGGCCCTCGCCAGCGTCGCCGAGGGCGCCGAGCGCGACTTCCTCAATGGCCGCATCCTCGAGGCCCGCTCGCAGATCGAGGCCTCCATCAAGGCCTTCGAGGCCGCGCTCGAAGCCGACGCGCAGCACGTCGAAGCCGCCTTCAAGATCGGCGTCCTGCTCGACCGCATCGGCGACGACGATCTCGCCGCCGAGCACTACCTGGTGTGCGCCGACGCCTCTCCCGCCTACCTGCCGGCCGTCACCAACCTGGGCATCCTCTACGAGGAGCGCGGGGAATCCAACGCGGCGCTCGACTGTTTCCGCCAAGTGCTGGCCTACAACCCGCGCGACCGCCGCGCGCTCACCCTGCTGCGCGACGCCAAGGCCTCGCGCTCCATGTACTACGACGAGCGCGAGGAGCGCGAGCGTGAGCGCATGGAGAAGATCATGCGCACCTCGGTCAACGACTTCGAACTGTCGGTGCGCTCGCGCAACTGCCTGGCGAAGATGAACATCTTCACCCTCGGCGACCTGCTGCGCATCACCGAGCAGGAGATGCTCTCGTACAAGAACTTCGGCGAGACCTCGCTGAAGGAAGTGAAAGAGATGCTCGCGGCGCGCAACCTGCGCCTGGGCATGTTCCGCGAGGGCGACGAGCGCTCGATCTCGAAGGCCGACCAGAAGATCCTCGGCGAATCGGTCGAGAAGCTCGAGCTCGCCAACCGCACCGCCAAGGTGCTCGAGGACCTCGGCGTCTCGCGCATCGGCGACCTCGCCCAGTACACCGACCTCGACCTCTACCGCGCGCCCGGTAGCGGCCAGAGCGTGGTTCAGGAGCTGGCCACCGCCCTCGGCGCCTACGGCGTGGCGGTGAGGAAGCCGGAAATCAAGCTGTAGCCGTCGGGCTGCTCGCGCTGCGCGCTCCGCCCACGCGGGGCGCATGAGCTCGATCGGCCGTGGCGGCCGATCGGCAGCCCTGTGTGCACACTAGGGGATCGAGGACGACGCCAGCGAATGCCCCGAAGGGCCTTCGGCTCGCGAAGCGCTCGCCCCCCGTCAACGCGCCTCCGGCGCTGCCCCCCATCGCGGGAAACTTGTCAGCAGTGATTCGTGGCCATACCGCGCGACGTGATCTCACGGGCTGCTGCGCGCTGCGCGCTTGGCCTGCGTGGCGCAGACTTCGGTCTGCCGGCGCGGCCGATCGGCGGCCCTGGGTCTGGGTGGATGCGAGGTGTCGCTCGCGTGATCGTTCAACCTGCGGCGACAAGTGTTGCGGGTCCCGGCAGTGAACTACACTCCACGCGCCCATGCACCAGTTGTACGAGCTCAATGTGCGCACGTGGCGCACCGACCGGTCGCGCGAGCTGGGGCGACCGGCGACGCTCGATGACCTGTCGTACGAGTTCCTGGACCACCTGGTCGAGAACGGTTTCACCTGGCTGTACCTGCTCGGGGTGTGGCGCACTGGGCCGTTGAGCCGCCAGCTGTCGCTCGGCGACGATCCGCTGCGCCAATACCTGGCCTCGGTGCTGCCCGAGTTCAGTGACGCCGACATCTGCGGCTCGCCGCTCGCGCACGCTGGCTACGAGGTCCCCGGGGAGCTCGGCGGCGACGAGACCTTGGCGCGGCTGCGCGAGCGCGCGCAGGCGAGCGGCTTGTCGCTGATGCTCGATTTCATTCCCAACCATGTCGGGCTCGACCATCCGTGGGCGGCCACGCACCCCGAATTCTTCATCCTCGGCAACGAGTATCTGCTGCGCCAGCAGCCAGACGCCTACGTGAAGCTCCACGGCAAGGTCTTCGCGCACGGGCGCGATCCGTTCTTCGCTCCGTGGCGCAACACCCTGCAGCTCGACTACGGCAATCCCGATTGCCAAGAGGAGATGATTCGCACGGCGTCGTCGATCGCCGCGCGCTGCGACGGCCTGCGCTGCGACGAGGCGATGCTGCTCCTGCCCGACGTCTTCCAGAGCACCTGGAACCGGGCGATGCAGCCGTTCTGGCGGCGCTGCCTCGACCGCGTCCGCGCCGAGCACCCCGGCACCATCTTCATGGCCGAGGTGTACTGGAACCGCGAGTACGAGCTCCAACAGGTCGGCTTCGATTTCACCTACGACAAGATCCTCTACGACCGTCTGCTCTCGGACGATGCCGAGTCGATCCGCGCCCATCTTCGCGCCAGCGCCGACTACCAGTCGCATTGCGTGCGCTTCCTCGAGAACGACGACGAGCAGCGCGCGGCTGCGCGCTTCCCGTTTCCCGACCACCACCGCGGCGCCTTGTTCATCACCGGCATGGTCCCGGGCATGCTGCTCTGCCATCACGGCCAGGAGGACGGCCGCCGCCTGCATGCGTCGCTGCATTCCTCGCGCCGGCCCCCCGAGGAAGGTTCCGAGGCGCATCGCAATGCGTACCGCGAGCTGCTCAAGCTCTTGAGCGAACCGGCGCGGCACGACGGCACCTGGATGTTGCTCGAGCCGCGCGGCGAACGCAGTCGCAGCCTGGTGGCATGCCTGTGGACGTTGCCCGCGCACCATTGGCTGCTGATGGTGGTGAACGCCAGCTGGCAGCCCACCACCGGCGCGATCGAGATCGGCCCGCTCGCCGACCGCGATTGCCAATTCCAGGACTACCTCGCCGGCGGCGCGCCCTACCAGGTGCGCGCCGAGACCCTCGCCGAGAAGGCGATCGAGGTGCAGCTCGGTCCGTGGGGCGCGCAAGTCTTCCGCATCATTCCGTCTAAGTAATCAAAGGGGCTCCGCCCCTACGGCCCTGCGGGCCTACCCCACGGGCTTTTTTGCGCAGGGGCTCCGCCCCATTGCAGAGCCCGGATGCTGGCGCGGGTTGGCGCGGCCTTCGGCCGTTCAGCGCAGGATGCGAAGGAGCGAGCGACGTTCGCCAGCTTCAGGGCCGGCAGCGAAGGAGCGGACGGCCGACGGCGGCGGATCTCAGCGCGCGGGCGGGGCCGGGGGGGCGCCGGGGGGCGGAGCCTGGCCGGGGCCTGGGGGGCGCGGGGGCGGCGCGTTGCCGGGACCGGCGGGGCCGCCGGTCCCGGGAGGCGGGCCGTTCTGGGCGCCGGGGCCTCCGGGACCACCAGGTCCCGGAGGACCGGGGCGACCGGGACCGCCGGGACCGCCGGGACCACCCGGCGCACCGGGGCCACCCGGCGCACCGGGGCCGCGCGGAGGACCGCCGGCGGTCATGGCGTTGGCGTAGTCCTTCGGCGGCTCGAACAGCGCGCTATCCGGCTTGGTCAACTTCCAGTGATCGAACTCCATGGTGGTCTTCTTCGCGTCGTTCACGAGCTTCACCAGCGTCTGGTCCTTCGGATTCGCCCACACCTTCCAGACCTCGCCCGTCGAGGTGGTGAGGTCATAGGTGTCGCAGTCGACGTCCTTGAGCTTCTCGTTGCCGGTCTTCTTCCAGGTGGCGCTCTTGTCGCGCGCCGGATTCGCGAAGGCGGCGTCATTGTACGGCTGCTGCACCATCATCTTCTGTTCGTGCATCAGGATGTAGGTGAGCTTGAGGTCGGGCCGCGCGATCATCGACACCTTGTGGCCCTGGGCATCCATATCGGACCGCACCTGATCGCCATCGCGCGCGACGTTCATGGTCATGGTGCCCTGCGGCGAGGTCACGACCTGATCGACCTGGTATTGCTCGGGAAACGCGAAAGGCGGCGCCGTTTTCTCCGCGTTATCTGCGGCGCGCACCACCGCCGGCGTGCACGCCATGATGAGAGCCAACGCAACGCGGATGACGTTCTTCATGCCCGCGATGTTTCCGCCCCACCCCCCGCGGTCAAAGGGAATACCCCCAGCCAGAACCCCGCGTCCCACCCTCCCCGCCCCGATTCCCCTCTTTTCCCGCGCTCCGCTCCCTTCTCTTCCCTCTTTTCCCTCTTCCGACTTCCATCTTCCACCCCTTCTACCCTTTACCCTTCCGCCCTCTCCATCGCCGCTCTCACCGCCCGGTTCAACCGCCAATACCCTTGCGCCGTGAAGTGGCAGCCGTCGGTGGTGTACTCCTGGATCAGCACTCCATCCGCATCCGCCACCGCCGCGAAGTAATCGATCAGCACGAAACCGTAGTCACGCGCCAACGCCGATAGGATGCGGTTCGCCGCCGGGATCAGCACCTTCTTGCGGGCGAACATCACGTCACGCAGCGCCGACTGGCTGGTTGGCGGCACCGTGCCGATGAAGATCCGCGCGCCGCGATCCTTCATCATCGCGAATGATTTGCGGTAGTTCGCCTCGAGATCGCGGAGGATCACCGCGTCGGTGTCGTAGCCGAAGCGCGCGGCCATGTCGTTGGTGCCGATCATGAAGAACACACGCTGCGGCTTCAGCTGCAGCGCATCGGCATCGAGGCGCAGGTGCACGTAACTGGCGGTGTCTCCACCGATACCGCGGTTGACCACGGTGCGGAAGAGATCTCCGAAGCATTCGGACACCGGCCAATCGTTGGTCAGTGAATCGCCGATGAATACCGCGTCGGGCCTGATGCCCTCCATCAACAGCAGCTTGTTGCGGCGGTCGAAGCTGGCCCGCGATTCATCCTGGATGACGCGGGTGCCGAGCTGGCCGGGGGAGATCAGGGGAGGATCGGGGAGGGAGGGCATGACGGGGCCTTGGGAAAGGGAGAGGTCGGAAGTTGGACGTCAGAACATTGAAGATTGAAGAGAACGAGAGACGGAGTGGACGGCGAAGCTGAACAGCGAGCGCAAGCGTGACGACCGCGGCGATGATGATCCAGCGCTGCGCGATGCTCGGCTGCGCGCTTCTCTTCACCCTTCCATCTTCAGTCTTCCCGCTTCTATCTTCCCGCTTCCCTCATTCTTCCACGAGCCGTCACCCCTCAGCGGCTATCGCCTGCGCACCGCCATCGTCCTGGCCCTTGGTCTTGTGCTTGTAGGCGGCGCCGAGGAAGCCGCGGAACAGCGGATGAGGTTCGACCGGGCTCGACTTGAACTCGGGGTGGGCCTGGGTGGCGATGAAGAACGGGTGGTCCTTCAGCTCGATGATCTCGACCAGGGACTTGTCCGGATGCGCCGCGTCGGGGATGTACAGGCCGGTGAAGAGCATGCCCGCCTGCTCGAACTGCGCGCGGTAGGCGTTGTTGAACTCGTAGCGATGGCGGTGGCGCTCCTGCACCACCTCGGCGTCCTTGTAGCAGCGAGCGGTGCGCGAGGTCTTCTTGGTCAGGGTGCACGGGTAGTTGCCCAGGCGCATGGTGCCGCCGATCTGCACCACCTCCTTCTGGCTGTCCATCAGGACGATGACCGGATCCCTGGTCTTCTCGTTCATCTCGGTGGAGTTGGCGTCGGTGAGGCCGAGCACGTCGCGGGCGAACTCGATCGAGGCCGCCTGCATGCCCAGGCACAGGCCGAGGTACGGCAGCTTGGCCTCGCGCGCGAAGCGGATCGCGCGCAGCTTGCCCTCGAAACCGCGCTTGCCGAAACCACCGGGCACGACGATGCCGTCGACACCCTTGAGGATCTCCTGCCAATCGCCTTCCTTCTCGAGCGTGTCCGACTCGATGCGCACGATGTTGGCCTTGAGCAGATGCGCGAAGGCCGCGTGATCGATCGATTCGGTGACCGATTTGTAGGCGTCCTGATGGTTGATGTACTTGCCGACCAGCGCGATGGTGACGGTGTCCTTCGGCTTGCGGATATGGTTCACCATCAGATCCCACGCCTTCATGTCGCATTCGCGCAGAGGCAGGCCGAGACGGCGGCAGATGAGGTTGTGCACATCCTGCTTCACCAGCACCTGCGGAACCTCGTAGACCGAGGTCGGCACGTCGGCGAGGTCGATGACGTTCGGAGCATCGACGTTGCAGAACAGGGAGAGCTTCTCGCGCACCTCCTTCGACAGGCCACGCTCGCTGCGGCACATCATGAAGTCGGGAATGATGCCGATCTCGCGCAGCTTCTGCACCGAGTGCTGGGCCGGCTTGGTCTTGATCTCTCCGGCGGCGCGGATGTACGGGATGTAGGCGAGGTGCACGAAACAGGTGTGGGCGCGCCCGGCCTCGTGAGCGTACTGGCGCACCGCCTCCATGAACGGCAGGCCCTCGATGTCGCCGACGGTGCCGCCGATCTCGCTGATGATGACATCCACATCCGGAGCGACCAGGGCGCGGATCGCCTCCTTGATCTGGTCGGTGACGTGCGGGATCACCTGCACGGTGCCGCCGTTGTATTTGCCGGCGCGCTCCTTCTGGATGACCGTCTGGTAGATCGAGCCCGCGGTGACCGTCGAATGCTTGGAGCACGGCTGGTTGAGGAAGCGCTCGTAGTGGCCGAGGTCGAGATCGGTCTCGGCGCCATCGTCGGTGACGTAGACCTCGCCGTGCTGGAAGGGATTCATCGTGCCAGGATCGACGTTCAGGTACGGATCGAGCTTCTGCACGCGCACCCGGAAGCCCATGTTGATCAGCAGACGCCCGATCGAGGCGGATGCGATGCCCTTGCCGAGCGAGCTGGCGACGCCGCCGGTGATGAAGATGTGACGCGTGGGACCGTCGCGTTTGGTCGTCATGGGTTCATCCGAGGGAAGGAGCCGGGCGCGGGTTTCGGGGCACGCGATGCGAGGCCATCCGCGCGCACGTTACTTTTTCGTGCCAGACTTGGAGCCGGAAGCCGGCTTCTTGCCAGCCGCGGCGGCTCCGGCGGCGGCCAGATGGCGCGCCATGAAGGCGTCGTAATCGGCGCGCGTGTCGATGCCGGGCGCGGAATGCTCGACGACCGAGCAGGCGATGCCGATGCCGGCCTCGAGCGCGCGCAGCTGCTCGAGCTTCTCGAGCGCCTCGAGGCGGCTCGCCGGCAGCTTGCCATAGCCGAGCAGGATTTCGCGACGATAGGCATAGATCCCCAGATGGCGGTGGCAGACCGCGGCCGGCGCACCGCGATCGCGGTCCCACGGCGCTCCTGATCTGGTGAAATATACCGCACGATCATCGTGTCCAAGGAGCACTTTGACCGCGTTCGGGTTCGCCTGGTCGGCCTCGGTGCCGAGGGTGCACAGGGTGGCGATGCCGGCCCAGGCGTGGCGCTCGAGCAGGTTCGCGACCTTGCGGATGTGGATCGGATCGATCTCGGGCTCGTCGCCCTGGACGTTCACGATCACGCCAGCCTCGAGTGCGGCGGCGATCTCGGCGATGCGATCGGTGCCGGACTGGTGATCGGCACGGGTGAGCTTGGCGCGCACGCCAGCGCTCTCGGCGGCGATGATCAATGCGGGGTCGTCGACGCACACCGTCACCGCCTGCGAACCGTAGGCCTTCGCCGCGCGCTCGCAGGTGTGGGTCAGCAGCGCCTTGCCGGTCTCGGCGAGCAGCAGCTTCTCTGGCAGCCGGGTGGAAGCGCGACGGGCCGGGATGAGGACGGCCACCTGCGCACTGTGAGCCCGTGTAGCGACCAAGGACACCTCCGAAGGGGGCCACCGTAACCGGGGGTCGTAGCTGTCAATCGCGCGTGCGCGCGGCGCGCGCCCGCTCTGTCGCACGTGGGCGCGCTGCGTGGCCATGCGAGCAGCGGCGCTGGCGACGTGGTGCTTAGCTCGGCGGCGCCGCCGGCGGCGGCATCTCTCCTCCGCGCCGCCGGAACGCGGCCGGAGTCAGGCCGTAGGCCTGCTTGAACACCACATAGAACCGTGCCTGCGATCCGAAACCCGCGTCCATGGCGATGTCGAGCACCCCGCGATCGCTGGTGAGCAGCAGGCGCTGCGCGTGCGACAGGCGCAAGCGCGTCAGATACTGCCACAGCGTCATGCCGCACGTGCGCCGGAAGAGGTTCATGGCGTAGTTTGGATGCAGTCCCACGGCGGCGGCGCAGTCGGCGACGTCGACCTCGTCCCGATAGTGGGCGGCGAGCCATGCGCTGAGTTCCTCGATCTTCGCCATGGCGCGATGGGCGCGCGCGGGAGCGAGCGGCTTCTCGTCAGGCACGAGCGCGGAAGTGCCTTGGGTTCCCGTGACGATGTCGAGCGCCATGCGCCGCACGAGCGCCTCCGACTCGAGCGCGACGATGCGTCGAGCCTCCGACGCGCCGTGCTTGAGATCGTCGATCCACTCGCGCCCCTGCTCGACGATGCCGGCGCGCGCGCGCGGCTCGGCCAGGAACTCACCGTGCAGCAGGCGCTGGCCGAAACCCTCGCCCAACTCCCAGGCCATGAACATCGAGACCGGCACCGTCACCCACAACAGTTCGCCCGGCCCGTCGACGGCGATCACCTGGTGCGGCATCGCCGCCCAGAACGCGACCCAGCGGCCGGGCGGCAGATCGATGAGCTTGCCGGCGAAGAAATAGCGCATCCGGCCGGTCGCGAGCAGATTGAGCTCGATGTCGCAATGGGCGTGTTCGCGCGGCGAGGCGGCCTGCAGCAGCGCGCGATCGCCGGTGAAGCCATAGCTGGGCTCGACGGGACGGATGGGGCGACTGGCCACGGGCACATTCGACCAGATG
This sequence comes from Planctomycetota bacterium, assembly GCA_038231435.1. Lineage (GTDB taxonomy): Bacteria > Planctomycetota > UBA11346 > UBA11346 > UBA11346 > JACCZE01. Next base: position 81,409 of record JBBRLJ010000017.1, on the reverse strand, counting down.
ATATCTTAGGATACAAGAGTTTTTAGCATTCTTGCGAGAGGTTCTTCCCGTTATCACGCTAATGTCATCCATACGGAGACCGCAGCCATGCTCAGCCAGCAGCAGATCGATTCCTTCCACTCCCAGGGCTTCCTGGTCATGCCCGGCGTGGTCCGTGGGCGCGAGCTCGCCCAGCTGCGCGAGGAGTCGGCCGCGGTGGTCGCCCAGGGAGTGGCCAAGGACGGCAACAAGCACCTCTACCACCAGCTCGAGGACGGCGGCGAGGTCTATTGGCGATCCGAGGACCTGTGGAACCGCCATGCGATCTTCCGCGCCGTGGCGGTGAATCCCGAACTGCTCGAGAACATCGGCCAGTGCGTCGGCCAGGCGTTCTTCCCGTGGAACGATTCGTTGGTGGTGAAGATCCCGGGCGGCCGGCCGGTGACGTGGCACCAGGATCCACCCTACGGCGATCCCGCCCGTCTCTCCAGCGGCGCTGTCCCCAACTTCACCACCGACATCTACCTCGACGAATCCGACGAAGGGAACGGCTGCGTGTGGGCGATCCCCGGCCACCATCTGGTCGGCCACGTGAAGCTGGAGGACAAGTCGCAGGAGGAGCTGTTCGCCCGCTGTGGCGCGGTGCCGGTGCGCATGAAGCCGGGCGATGTGCTCTTCCACTGCCTGTCGACGCCGCACGGCTCGATGGAGAATCCGTCGAACCGCATGCGCCGAACCTTCTATATCCACTACATCGCTCAGCAGGCCTTCGACGAATGCGGCTACGCGCCGTGGGGCAAGCCCGCCTGGGGCGAGGCCAAGCGCGCGCAGGTCGCGCAGATGGCGCGCGATCGCGCCGCGCTGGGACTCGACGCCGCCTTCGGACCAGCCATCCGCGAGGTCGCGGACGGTCTCGAGTTCACCGGCCCTGTGCGCACACCCCGCGGCCACTGGCCCGCGCTCGCCGCGAGGATCCCCTCGGATCGGCGCGCAGAATTGAAAGAGCTGTCGGTTGGGGGGCTGCGGCCCCCCAACATCGGCCTCCGGCCTGCCCCCCGGGAAGAAACGGGCAGGGCTGATGGCGAGGCCGCTCAGAGTTCTCAGCTCTCAGCTTTAGGCTCTAGGCTCTAGGCTTTCCTCTCCCCTCCTTCCCCGCAGCGCGCTCGGCGAACGGCCGTTCACGCGCTTGAACACGCGGCTGAAATGGTACGGGTCGTCGTAGCCGACCGCGCGCGCGATCGCCGCGATCGGGCTGTCCGTATCCAAGAGCAGATGCGCGGCGCGCTCCATCCGCACCGCCTCCAGATGCGCCTTGGGATTGGCGCCGGCGACGCGGGCGAAGGCGTGGCGGAAGGCGGTCTCGCCCATGCCGACGCGACGCGCCAGCGTGGATACCGACCATGGACGCGCGGGCTCGGCATCGAGCTCGGCGAGCAGGCGGAGGATGCGCGGATCGGGATCCACCGCGGCACTGGTCGCACCGCGCGCACCAACGTCGAGCGAACGCACCGCCCACGAGAGGATCTCGGCCGCGCGCAGGCGCGCATCGATGCCGCGATGGCTGCGCGAGCCATACATCGCGACCAGCGGTTCGATGCGCTCGAGCCACGCGCCCGGCCGGCGCAGGGGCGTCACCAGCGGGATGAGCAGGCGGTCTGGCCGCCCCGACGCCGTGAGCTCGAACACCGGCATCGCCGCCAGCGGCTTCGGTCCGACGCGCTCGTCGCGATGATGGAGCATCGCTAGGGGCTCGATCGAGGGATCCGCGTGCAGATCGAAATGCACGGCGATGTGCAGGCCAGGGCAGACCCCCCAGGCGTGGAGCCGGTCCTTGGGCACGAACGCGACCGATCCGCTCGGCAACGCCACGCTGCCGCCGAGCCCATGCCACCAGATGTACGCCGTGCCCTCGAGCTGGAGCATGAGCATGAAGTCGTCGCTCGAGCGCAGCACGCCACGGCCATCCCCCTCGGGGCCGACGCGGGTACGATGGGCGAGCCGCAGCCACGGCGAGAGCGGCTCGGGCGGAAGCTCGATGCGTTCGACAGGGATGTGAATGTGCGAAAGGCGCGCCGGCATGCCGTCATGCTCTGCCGCTGATCCCCCTGCCAAGCAGGATCGGGGCGCGCGCGATGGGCGCGCGACCCTCATCAATCGCGGGCGAATGGAAACGTTCCGGCGAAACCACGCGGACTGGTCACGTGCCAAACCGCCTCGTGCATCGCGCACGCCTGGTAATGACAGACGATGTTCGAGCGCTCCATCGCATCGTCGTCCTTGGCGCCGCGGTGCACCATGTGGCTCAGGAAGAGCACGCAGTCGCCCGCGCGCGGATGCAGCTCGACCCGCGGCTGCCGTTCGGCCCATACCTGGAAGGCCGCAAAATCGTGCGGGTACAGGTGCGGGGGCTCGCGCAGATGCGTGCCCGGCAGGAAGGTGAGGCGGCCGCTGCCCGGCAGGTTGTCCTGCAGGTAGAAGGTGGTGTTGACGCCCACCGGCGCGGTCGCCATCCGCCGCCCCGCGAGCGCGCGCCGCTCCTGCCAATAGCCGTAGAAATCGAGATGCCATTCCTGCACGTACGGTCCTGGATTGATGTGGCCGCGCAGGCTGCGCAGCTGGCACTGGCGACCATAGAGGCCATCGAGCAGGGGCTTCACCGCCGCATGCCCGACCAACCGCGCGAAAGTCTCGGGCTCGCGATCGAGCAGCGTATCGAACCACATGTTGCCCACCGAGTTCAAACCCTCTTCCCAACCTTGCGCGCGCGCATGGTCGAGCCGTGTCCGCACCAGCGTGGTCTCCTCGCGCGACAACGCGGCGGGAATCAGCAGGAATCCATCCCGTTCGAGCGCATCGAGCGCACCTTCGACTCCCGCCGCCGGAGCGACGGGGGCGTTGGAAGCGGCGGGGGCGGTGGGAGCGGCGGAAACGAAGAGCGGTTCGATCATGGCGTTCTCCAGGGTTTTCGGCGATCCTATCAGCCGTGGGAACAGGCCATGGACATCGGGTGGTGCCGAGATGGACGTTTCGGTGGGGACATTCAGAGACGAGCGCTTACGAGCGCCAAGAACCCCCGAGAAGCTCATCCCTGGCCGAGGATCCGCGCCGCATAGGCTGCGCGGGTGGCCAAGCCGCTCGAACAGCCATGGACGGTCGGCGCGCTGACCCAGCGCATCGCGACCTCGCTCGAGGGCTTCGGCCCGCTGTCGGTGCAGGGCGAGCTCTCGCAGGCAAAGGTCTACCCGAGCGGGCATTTCTACGCGACGCTGAAGGACGGCGAGGCGATCATCTCGCTGGTGATGTGGCGGTCGCAGGTGGTGCGCAACGGCCCGATGCCGCGCGAGGGCGAGCAGGTGCTGGTGCGCGGCAACCTGTCGGTGTACGGACCGCGCGGGCAGTACCAGCTGCTGGCATCGCGGGTGACCCCGGTCGGCGCGGGCGACCTCGCCGCTCGCTTCGAGCGCCTGAAGGCGGCACTCGCCGCCGAGGGCCTGTTCGACGAGGAGCGCAAGCTGCCGCTGCCCATGCTCCCGCGCGCGGTGGGACTGGCGACCGCGGCCGGCAGCGCCGCGCTCGCGGACATGGTCCATTCGATCCGCGCGCGCTTCCCCGGCATGCACATCGTGCACGCCCCATGCCTGGTGCAGGGTCTGGCGGCCGCGGGTTCGGTGGTGCGCGCGCTGCGCGCGCTCGACGCGCATCCCGATGTCGAGGTGATCGTGGTCGGGCGCGGCGGCGGCAGCATCGAGGATCTGTGGGCGTTCAACGAGGAGGCGGTGGTGCGCGCGATCGCCGCGTGCGCGACGCCGATCGTCAGCGCCGTGGGCCACGAGACCGACACCACGCTCGCGGATTTCGCTGCCGATGTGCGTGCCAAGACCCCCACCGCGGCGGGCGAGATGGTGGTTCCGGTCGAGCGCGACCTGCGCGACGGCATCGCCGGCATGCGCAAGCAGCTCGACCAGTCCATCGACGTGGTCATGGGCGGACTCAGGCAGCGGCTCGAGGCGTTGGTCATCCACCGCGCGCTGGTCGGCCCACGGCACCAGGTGGCGATGCGCCGCCAGCGCCTCGACGAGTTGTCGGCGCGGCTCGGCGAGGCCATCGACCACGTCCAGGCGACGCGCGCGCAGGATCTCGACGCCCTGCGCCTGCGCCTGCGCGTGGCCAAGCCGCTGCGCGTGCTCGCGCTGCACGCCGAGCGCTGGCGCAAGCATGAGCGCGCGCTCGCCCAGGGCATGGAGCGCGCCCTCGAAACCGGGCGCAAGCGTCTCGCCAGCGCCGCGGCGCATCTCGACGCGCTGTCGCCGCTGGCGGTGATCGCCCGCGGCTACAGCGTGGTGCGCACCACCGACGGCACGCTGGTGCGGCGCATCGCCCAGGCGCCGCCCGGAACGGCGATCGAAGCGCGCGTCGGCGACGGCTGGCTCGCGGCGAGAGTCACCAACGCGAAGCCTCAAGCCTTGAACGAACCCGCGCCACCAGCATCCAGCGAGGACCAGCCATGAGCACGTCACCATCAGCAGCCGGATCAGCGGGCGGATCTCCAGGGGGCGCTCCAGCCGCATCTCCATCGGCGTCGCGGCCAGGCGCCTCTGCCGCACCGGTGATCCGCAACCAGCGCGAGCCGATGCAGTACCGCCGCTTCGGCCGCACCGGGAAGTGGCTGTCGACGATCACGCTCGGCGGCATGCGCTACAAGGACAGCTGGGGCGGCGCCCGCGAGCAGCCGCCCGGTACCATGATCGAGCAATGCCGCGACATCACGCGGCTCGCGCTCGATGCCGGCGTCAACCACATCGAAACCGCGCATGGTTACGGCAAGAGCGAGTACTGCTACGGCCAGGTGCTCGAGAGCGAGCTGCGCGTGCCGCGGAACAGCTACAACCTGATGACCAAAGGTGGGCCGATGACGGCCGTCGATGCGCGGAAGTCGGTCGAGGAGCAGCTCAAGGGCCTGCGCACCGACCACATCGATCTCTACGGCTGGCACGGCATCAATACGCGCGAGATCCTGAACACCATCACCGCCAAGGGCGGCGCGGTCGAGGAACTGCTGAAGATGCGCGACGAAGGCATCATCGGCGACGTCGGCTTCAGCACCCACGGGCCGCTCGAGGTGATCGTCGAGGCGCTCGCCACCGGACTCTTTTCGTTCGTGAACCTGCACTACTACTACTTCTTCCAGCGGAATGCCGGCGCGGTCGCGTACGCGCACGCCAAGGACATCGGCGTCTTCATCATCTCGCCCAACGACAAGGGCGGCCAGCTGTTCAATCCTTCGCCACTGCTCACGAGCATGACCGCGCCGCTGACGCCGATCCAATGGAACGCGCGCTGGTGCCTGCGCTCACCCCAGGTGCAGACCCTGAGCTTCGGCATGACCGAGCCGGGGCACATCAACGAGATGAAAGGCGTATTCCCGGTGTCGATCCCGCTCGCCGCGCGGGATCTGGCCATCGAGAAGGCCCTGGACGCGCGCGTATCGGTGGACCCGGCGAGCGCGTGGGACGGGCACGAGATGCTGGGCGACCCCTCGGGCATCAACATCCCCGAGGTGCTGCGCTTCCGCCGCATGTGGAAGTGCTACGACATGAAGGATTTCGGCGTCTACCGCTACAACATGCTCGAGCAGAAGGGCCACTGGTTCCCAGGCGCCTTCGCGACCGACGCCGCCATCGACCTGGTCGACGCCAGCAAGGCGCCCCCTGGCATCGACGTCAAGGCGCTGCTGCGCGAGACGCATCGGGAGCTGTACCGGGAGAAGAAGAAGCCCTAAGGAAGGAGATCAGGGGAGAGGTGAGAGGAATGAGGGAAGCCGACGGCGGACCCTCGTGCGTGACGCTTTGGCCAGTACGATGCTTCCGTCTTCAAACTTCCCCCTTCCAGCTTCTCCATCTCCATCTCCCCACCCGGACCCCCTGCCTCACCCGCCGCGAGCCGCTGTTTTTTCCCTGGAGCGCTGCGCGGCGGGGGCTTATGACCGACTTCGCCGCGCATGCGCGCGGCGCGCAGGCCTCCCTCCTCAGGATAGCCCATGACCCAGCACCGTCGCGTCAGCCCGTTCCTGATGGTCGCCGCCATGACCGCGCTCGCGTGCGGCGGAGTCGGCTGCGGCCACCGCCAGGATCGCCAGATCGTCGATCAGCCCGAGCACCAGGGCGCCACCCAGGCGCCGCCACTGGTCGTGAAATCGCCCGTCACCACCATCTCGGTGGAAGAGCCCAGCGCCGACGCGCAGACGTTCTCGGTGCCAGTGGTGATCGAGCTCGACGATATCCCCGAGGGCTTCTGGTCGGTGTCCTCGGCCGATATCGCGAACGCGGCCGACGGCTCGTCGCCGGCGAAGACACCGCAGCCGTCAGCGCCGAAAGCCGCAGCGCACAAGACCGCCACGCATGGCGCTCCGGCTACCGCGAGCTCGTGGCATGCGGTCGACGCCGGCGAGCTGGTGCTGCCCGCCACGCTGCATCCCGGACGCGTCGAGATGAACGGCCGCGCGGCGCGCGGCGCGGCCGCTGAACCCAGGATCTCGCACATCTACGCCGACACCCACGAGGTGTACCTGCTGAAGATCCCCATCGAGTACCGCGCCAACGCCGGCTTCGACAAGCCGCTCACGCGCATCGACGTCACCGTCACGCTCGGCGACACCGTCGCGAGCGCGCAGCCCGCGTCCCCCGGCATGGTGGCGCCGCGCCAGCCCAAGTCGTCGTACGCCCGCACCAGCAGCGACTGGGCGATCAAGCCGATCAAGGATCTCGGCTACAACGGACTCCGCCACGGCCCGAACCCGATGCCCGACGGCGTCGAGGAATATTATTTCCTCGGCGACCAGATGCTCGCCGCGCTGGTCGCCGACGTCCCGTACCTCAACGCCTATTGGAGCATCAAGGCGAGCCAGAAGCAGATCCCCGGCAAGACCGACTGGTACGCTCAGCTGCTCGTCCCCAAGGGCGCGTCGCGCGGCACCATCACCGTCCAAGCCAAGCTGTGGTTCTCCCCCGGTGACGAAGCGGTCGTGGTGCTACCAGCGACCCTCGTCGCCCTCGACGTCAACACCCGCGGCGCCACCCTCGCGAAGAACTCCGCCCCCGCCGCCGCGCCAGTCGACGAACCCGCCGCCCAAGACGCCGCCCCGTCCGAGCCCGATACAAAACAACCCACGGCCCCAGCCGCGCATTGAGTCAGGGGCTCCGCCCCTACGGCCTTCGGCCTACCCCACGGCCTTTGTCGCAACTTTTTTTCGCCGTAACGGCGAAAAAATCGGCGGATGGGCTACGCCCATTGTATCCACCGACCGCTGCTCGGCGCCCGGTCGCTGTCGCTCCGGATTGACAGGGGCTTCGCCCCTGCGGCTCTGTCGGGCCTTCCCCACGGAGCTGAGAAAAAAAAACGATTCTAGTACTGCCACCGGGTAGGCCGAAGGCCGTAGGGGCGGAGCCCCTATCAAAACCGTCGCGCAGCGACCGGGCGCCGAGGGGTGGTCGGCGGATACAATGGCGAAGCCATCCGGCGACTTCGAACCCCGACAAAGCCCGTGGGGTAGGCGCGCAGCGCCGTTAGGGGCAGCGCCCCTACGACGAGCCAACAGCCCAGCGGCCCTCGCACTCGCCGAACATGTCGCTGGTCGCCGCCGGCCCCCAGGTGTTCTTCGCATACGTATGCAGCGGCGTGGCCTTCATCGCTTCGCGCAGGCTGTCGGTCCAGCGCCACGATTCCTCGACCTCGTCCGAGCGGATGAACAGCGATTGGTCACCGGTCACCACGTCCTGGAGCAGGCGCTGGTAGGCTTCGGGGCTCGGCTTGTGGAAGTAGTCCTGGTAGTCGAAGTTCAATTTCGCCGGGCGGATCTGCAGGCCATGGCCGGGCTCCTTGACGTCGAAGTCCATCGAGATGCCGTCGTTCGGCTGGATGCGCAGGGTGATGCGGTTCGGCCGCAGATGGCACTCCTGGTACGAGCCGAACAGCGTCGTCGGCGGCATGCGGAACTGCACGGTGATCGAGGTGAAGCGATCGGGAAGGCACTTGCCGGTGCGCAGCAGGAATGGTACGCCGCCCCACCGCCAGTTGTCGATGTAGGCGCGCGCGGCGATGAACGTCTCAGTCTGCGATTCCGGGGCGACACCCGGCTCCTGGCGGAAGCCCTCGTATTGGCCGCGCACGATGGTGCGCAGCGGATCGGGATCCTCGCTGGGCGGGCGCAGGCACTGCAGAACCTTGACCTTCTCGTCGCGGATGGCCTTGGGGGTGAGATTCGACGGCGCTTCCATGGCGACCAGTGACAAGAGCTGCAGCAGGTGGTTCTGCAGGATGTCGCGGATGGCGCCCGAGGTGTCGTAGTAACCGCCGCGCCCGCCCTCCATGCCGATGTTCTCGGCCACGGTGATCTGCACATTCTCGACGTACTTCTGGTTCCACAGCGGCTCGAAGAAGGCGTTGCGGAAGCGAAAAACCAGCAAGTTCTGCACCGTCTCCTTGCCGAGATAGTGATCGATGCGGTAGAGCTGGTCCTCGCCGAGCAGTTCGAGCAGGCGGGTATTCAGCAACTTGGCGCTGGCCAGGTCGGTGCCGAACGGCTTCTCGACCACCACCCGCGACTTGCGGCCATCCTTCTGCGACAGCAGTCCGGCGGCGCGCAGGTTCTCGACCGCGGGCAGGAACAGCTCGGGTTTGACCGCCAGATAGAACACGCGGTTGGCGGGACCGCCCGCGAGTTGTTCGAGCCGCTCGCCGAGCGCCGCGTAATCTGCCGCGGTCTCGAGATGGGTCTGGACGTAGCTGGTGAGCTTGAGGAACGCTTCCCAGCTGTCGAAGCTGCAGGTCTTCGACTTCGGGGCGCTGTCGGTCAGGACTTGCCGGAACGACTCGTCATTCCACGGACGGCGCGCCACGCCGACCAGCTGCAACCGGCCCGGGAAGAGGTGCTCGCAGTGCGCCGCGTACAGCGCCGGGACCAGCTTGCGCGCGGTCAGGTCGCCCGAAGCGCCGAGGATCACCACCTGGGTCAAGTCTGGGCTGGCCATGGCCTTGGAGGATGGCCGCGCGGCCTGGTCAAGGAAGGGGCCAGGATGCGGGAGAGGCTATGCGTCGGGTGTATGGCTTGGGATGGTGAGCATGGGAAGTGGGAAGTGAGAAGAGCGAAGAGCGAAGTGACGACGAGACGGCCAGATCATCACGCTGCCCTTCCAGCTTCCGACTTCGGACTTCCAGCGTCTCCCTCCCATGGAGACGAAAACAAAAGAGCCCGGGGGACTTCCCCTGGGCTCGTCTCGAATCCTCCATCCGCGAGAGCCTTCCTCAGCCTTCGGCGCTCTCCAAGGCCTTCGCGGCGGCGCCGTCGACACCGTCGATGTCGCCGGGCGAGAGGATGCCCTTCTCGACCAGCAGATTGATCAGTCGCTCCTGCTTGCGGCGCAGCTTGTCCACCGCGGAGGCGACGTCGTCGCTGCCACGTTGCGGTTTGGGAGCGCGCGCGACGCGCGGCGCGGCGGCGCGGCGTTCGCGGAACTCGCCATCGTCCATGGCGTCGCGATGCTCGAAGCCTCCGTCTGGTCCCGCGCCGTCGCCGTCCTGGCCGGCCTCGTGCGGCGGGCGCGCGGCGCGCGGCTCGACCAAGGCGACCGAGACCGCCTTCATGCCCTTCTCGCCTACCTCGAGTTCGTAGGTGACGCGCTCGCCGACCTGCAGGAAGCGGAAGCCCTCCATGCTGATGTTGTTCTGGTGAACGAACACATCCTCGCCGCCATCGTCGGGAGCGACGAAACCATAGCCGCGACGACGATCGAAACGCACGACGGTACCTTGGGCCACTGGGTCACCTCACTGGTTCTGTTGGTTGATTATTGAACTGATCATTGACATGGGCACTGAGCAGGACCGCACGACGGATCGGTCGTTCGCGGAGCGTACGTCGTCGGCGATGCGCACTTCGATATTCAGATCCATTCGACTCTCTGCTTTCAACTCGCTGCTTTCGACTTCCGTTTTCGACTTCCTACCTTCGACGCTGCTCGGGATGCTCGATTCGTCGCCCAATGCTCGCGCCGTAGCATACGTGCGCGTGAATTCGTGTATATTTGACCGCATTGTTGTCCGACTAACCTCAAAGCAAGGCCTACCGGCACCCGCCCAGCCGCTGGCCCGGCGAGTCCGCCACTGCTTGCCTGGTCGATGGCGTGGCAGTAATGGGGGGCACCAGCGAGGACCCATGGCCGAACCGAAACTCGCACGCGAAGGCAACCTGCGCTTCGCCGGGCTCTCGTGCCCCGGCTATCCTGCCGATCCGTTCGATCAGGTGGCCGAGGTCATGCGCTTGCTCGAAGGCCAGGAGGTGGAGCCCTACGGTGCAGCCGCCATCTTCTTCAACATGCCCCCGAGCGACCAGCTTCCGTCCATGTGGGAATGCCAGGTCGGCACGCCGATCACCGGCATGGGCCGATCGATGGGCGCGATGTCGGTTGAGGATTATCGCCAGCTGCACGCGCTGTCGCTCCCGCACGCGGGACCGGTGCGCGATCTGGGCGCGACCTGGAAGCGTCTCGAGGCGCACGCGCGTACCATGAACGCGCGCCTGCGCCCGTATTGGCGCCTGGCCCTGCGCAACCGCCGCCTCGCCGACGGCAACCTGCTGCCGATCGCCGAGGCCGCGGTGTTCCTCGACCAGTAGCGCGACGACCTGAACATGACCGTCGACGGACTTCTTCAGATGCCTCAGCGGATGCTGCGGCGAATGGTTCGGCGGCTACTCCAGCAGATCCAGGCACGATGACGCCGGGCGCGTCACCGGATCGGGGCGCGCGCGTCCTCGCGCTGCTCGCATCCCTGGGCTTCACCTGCCTGATCTTCTGGTTGCTGCACACGCCAGCCGGCGACGAGCGCGTCGAATGGCGATCGATCGCGCCGCCGATCGAGACGCCGATGCATTCCTGGCGCTGGATCGTGATCCACCACAGCGCCTACCGCTCCGGCGACACCTCGACCATCGACGCTGCCCACGTCAAGGACCGCGGCTGGGACGGCATCGGATACCACTTCGTTATCGGCAACGGCCGTCCCATGCCGCGCGGACGCGTCGACGCCACTTGGCGCTGGAAGCAGCAGTATCACGGCGCCCATGCCGGCTCGGGGCCCAGCCAATCGCCCTACAATCAGGATGGCATCGGCATCTGCGTCATCGGCAACTACGATGACGACCAATTGGATCCGTACGTGCAGGCGCGCCTGATCGAACTGTGCGCGCTCTTGGTCGAGCACGTGCCGACGCTGTCCTCGACGCGCATCATCGGCCATCGCGACGTGCCAGGGAAGGAGACCGCCTGTCCCGGCAGCCACGTCGACATCAACCGCGTGCGCTTCCTGGTACGCGAGGAACTGCTGCGACGCGGGGTCGAGGCACGGTAGCACGGCGGACACCGGCAACCCCGCGCTCGGCCTCGTGGGCCACCCGCTCGACGTCTCGCTCGCATGCCGCTTGGCCGCTTCCCTGCCCGCCATCCGTCGCTGAGATGCGCGAGTGGATCCCTCGCACGCCGATCATGGACGACTACTGCTCGCCGTGATCGCGGCGCCGACTGGGCAGACCAAGGCCGCCTTGCTCGCGACGTTGCCAGCACCCGCCGACGGCACGACCTGGGCAGCGCCAGCGTTGCCGGCGCGACCCGGTCGCGCCGCGTGCTTCCGCGAGGTCGCCGATCCGCCGCGCCGGCGCCGGCCGCTCAAGGATCTCGCCGCGCGCGCGCGGTTCCTGCATGCCATCCACCACATCGAGCTGAGCGCGGTGGATCTCGCCGTGCTGCTGTGCCTGCGCGCGAGCGGAGCGCCCGTCGCGCTGCATGAGGACTTCCTCCAGATCGCCCGCGAGGAGGCGGAGCATGCCGCGCTGGTGGAATCCTGGCTGGTCGCCAACGCCTGCCCGCCGGGAACCCATCCGATCCACCACCGCCTGTGGGACGCCGCGCTCGCCGCGCTCGACCTGGGCGAGCAGCTGGTGGTGGTGCCGCGCTATCTCGAGGCCCGCGGCCTCGACGTCTCGGCCGGCCTCGTCCCCCGGCTCACCGCCATCGACGCCACGGCCGGCGCCATCATCGCGCGCATCTACCACGACGAGATCCGCCACGTCGCCATCGGCTCGCGCTGGCACACCTGGTGGTGCGCCAGCCAGGGCCTCGATCCCGAGGTCCACTTCGCCACCACCGTCCGCCGCCACTTCCCCGACCAGCTGCCCTCCCCCTTCCCCCTCGACCGCCCCGGCCGGATCCAAGCCGGCTTCACGGCAGCCGAGCTGGCCGTGCTCGAAACCCCGATGCCCGGGGCGCCGCAGCGGGAGAGCCGCAAGGCTAGCCGTGACAAGCCGGAGGCCTCGAATACCCACGATTCCCCAGCCGAAACGCCCCGCCCCGGGGCCGTTCCGCTGCCCACCTACCCTTCTCCCCGGCTTCCGGGGGGCAGGCCGGAGGCCGATGTTGGGGGGCCGTAGCCCCCCAACTGAAAGCGTGTGAGCCTCCCCGCCCTCCCCCCTTCCTGCCTCCTTGATGCAATCCTCCGGCTGATCTAACCTTGCGCCCCTGGGACCCAGTCCCGACGGAGTCATTCCTTTTCCGACCCTTGATCCGGATAACCCCCGGAGCGGAGCACAGCTATGGCCGACATGATCGACGCCAAGGAAGCCAAGCAGACCCTCGGTTGCGACGACGACGCGCTGCAGAACCACGTCAATGCCGGCACCATCCGCGCCCAGCGCGTGGGCGGCAAGCTGATGCTGAACAAGGAAGACGTCGACAAGCTGAAGGAAGAGGACGGCACCATCGTCCTCACCGGCGATAGCGACAACCTCTCGATCGATCTCGGCAAGGTGGTCGACGACACCTCCGAGACCATCGTCCAATCCAAGGGCAAGGACACCAACAGCGGTGAATCGATCACCTTCGGCGACGAGCTGGAAGTGGTGAACTTCGACGACACCAACACCCGCGACCTGTCCTTCGAGGAGAAGCAGGGCGACAAGTCGGGGCTGAGCTTCACCGATTCCAACACCGCGGTCATGACCGCGGTCGACGAGACCAATGTCGGCGCGACCACCGCGCCGGTGGACTTCCACACCTCGTCGGGCGATGACCAATCCTCGTCCAACGCCAAGGGCGACAGCCGGCGCAGCGTGCGCTCGAACCGCGCCCGCGTCGAGATCCAGAAGGTCCATCCGGTGTGGATCGTCCTGATGGCCCTGATCCTGGTGATCGGTGCCTTCCTGATCATCCCGTACTACTTCATGTCGATGTGGCCGACCAACGACGACACGCACAAGAGCACCTGGGGCAAGACCGAGACCCGCCGCGGCGTCCAGGACAACATGTGGACGACCATGGCCGGCGGCCTCGCCGGCTTCTCGGTCGAACCGAACGCGAAGAAGTTCAAGGATCTCCACCAGGACAGCGAGTTCCGCGACATCGCCGGCGTCGATACCCAGGCTGAATGGCGCATCGACAAGTACCGCAACAAGAAGCTCGCCGAGAACGAGCGCCAGAAGAGCTTCATCATGGTGCGCGTCTCCGACGATGGCCGCACGGCCTTCAATGCTGCCGGCGAAGGCTTCCCGATCGTCGAACGCACGGTCAACAACGACATCAAGGAAGAGGGCGTCGACCTGCCGAAATGATCGGAAGGCCGTACGGCTCGGATCAGACCGCGGGCGCCCTTTATGGGGCGCCCGCTTCCGTTGGCGGCGCAGTCGGACTTCCCTCCACGGATCCCGCCACTCGCGACCCTTGCCCTTTGCCGCTCACAGACTAGCGTTCCCGCTTCATCGCACGTGCCTGCGCGTAGCGACAACCCCCTTCCGGGAGACCACATGAACCTCCGCCTCGTGCTGCTCGTCCCCCTCGTCGCCGCGATCGCCCTGAGCGGTTGCCGCATGCGTGGCGGCGGTAGCGGCTCCAATGTGGCCGAAGACGAGTACCGCAGCGAGAACCAGCGCCTGATGCAGGAGCTCGATGCGGCCCGCCAGCGCAACGCTCAGCTCGAGAACCGCCTTGCCATGGCCAACGAGAACCAGGGCGCGACCCTTGGCACCACCATCTCCGGTGGACCGATCGAGGGCTTCGAAACCACCTCGTCCGGCGGCGTGGCGCTGCCCGACGACTTCGCCTTCGCCAAGGGTTCGGCCGACCTCAATGAGGACGGCCAGAAGGCCATCGAACGCCTCGCCGCGCGCCTCAACGAAGGCGACAACGCCGGCAAGAAGGTCGTGGTCAAGGGCTTCACCGACGACACGCCGGTGGCCAAGGCTTCGACCAAGGAGAAGTACACCGACAACTGGGGTCTCTCCGGAGCCCGCGCCGCTGCGGTGGTGCGCGCCCTCGAGAAGGCCGGCGTCTCGTCGGATCGCCTCAACGGCTCGTTCCGCGGCCAACTCGATCCCCGCGCCGCCGCCGGCGAGGACAAGGGCCGCAATCGGCGCGTCGAGATCTACTTGAATTAACACAGGGGCTTCGCCCCTACGGCCCTGGCGGGCCTACCCCACGGGCTTTGTCGCAGTTCGATTTGGCCGGCGGAGACGCCGGCCAAATCGTCGGCGGATGGGCTACGCCCATTGTATCCGCCGACCACTGCTCGGCGCCCGCCCCATCGCAGGGCGATGGGGCCCCCGCTTGTGTATGTCAGGGGATTCGCCCCTACGGCCCTGGCGGGCCTACCCCACGGGCTTTGTCGCAGTTCGAATTGGCCGGCGGAGACGCCGGCCAATTCGTCGGCGGATGGGCTACGCCCATTGTATCCGCCGACCACTGCTCGGCGCCCGCCCCATCGCAGGGCGATGGGGCCCCCGCTTGTGTATGTCAGGGGCTTCGCCCCTACGGCCCTGGCGGGCCATAGGGGCAGACCCCTGAAGCATTGCCGATCCAGACGTCCGAGTACACTCCCGACCCATGCGCGTGTTCCTGGTCATCCTGCTGCTCTCGACGGTATCCGCCGTCTGGGCGGCGGTGCCGAGCGACATGGCGCTGCGCTACGTCAACGGCGAGGTCATCACCGCATCACAGGTGTGGCTGCGCACCGGCGAGCGCATCGAGGACTTCAAGCGGCGCGGCAAGGTCACGCCGCTCTCGAAGACCGAGATGATCCCGTTCATGCAGGAGTCGCTCGAGCAGCTCACCAACGACGCGCTCATGGTGCAGAAGGCCAAGGAGCTGAAGTTCCTCCCCGACCACGACCGCATCGTGCTCGAGGTGCTCACGCGCGCGAAGGAGACCAACACCGACATCTCGCTAGCCGCCCAGGCCGCCGCGCGCCGCATCCTCGAACGCCAGGAGTCGATCGAGACCCTGCTGAACTATTATTACGATATTCGCACGCCCGAGGCCACGCCGGCGTCGCTGTGGAGCGCCTACCAGCAACGCCAGCAGGATTTCCACCGCCCCGCGCGGGCGCGCGTCCTGCAGATCATCTTCCGCCCCAGTGATCCGGGGCTCGAGAAGGATCTGCGCCGCGCCAAGACCGAGCTGTTCAAGCGCGCGCAGGACGCACCGGACGCGACGATCGCGCAGGCCGCGACCTCGCGCCTCGAGGCCTACCTCAAGGAGGAGGTTACCAGGCCCGAGCAGGATCGCCTGCTCGACGAGTGCGTCGCCGAGATCGCCGCCGCCGATACCCGCCCCGACCTCGATCCCAAGAGCCGCGAGTGTGTGCGCGTCGCCCTCGAGATCGGCACCCAGTCGGCGGCTATCCGCGACCTTGAGCAGACCGAGAAGGCCCTGCGGACGGTGCGCGACGGCCTCGATGGGCTCGCCCCGGACAAGCTCGAGGAAGCCTTCCGTGCCGCCGCCAAACGCCTGACCCAGGGCCCCAACGCCGCCGATGGCGGCGAACTGGGATGGGTCGAGCCGAAGTACTTCACCGAGGACTTCGACAGCCACGTGTTCGCGCTGGCGAAGGGCGCGATGTCGGACGTGTTCGTGTCCAACCAGGCGGCCTGCCTGGTCTACGTGCTCGAGCGCGAGGATGCGCGCGTGCGCAGTTTCGAGGAGGTCACCGGCGAACTCGAGGCGGGCCTGCGCCGTCTGCGACGCGAAGCCCTGCGCGCCAAGGTCGCGGGCCTGCTGCGCACCAAGGCCTGCATCAGCGACGTGACGCCGGTAACCACCGTCATCGAATGACTGCCTCCGGAGGCCTCCTCTGGGCCCCCGCGCGTATCGCCTTCCTCTGCCGCGTACTCACGCCGCCTGGAATTCCGCCCACTTGGCGTAAGCTCATGCCATGGGCTCGGATGGCGATCGTACCGAAGCGGCCGGAGCCGGTGCCATCCACGGTGCCATCCACACTGTCAGGAGCGATGTAAGCTCATCGGCCCCGCCATCGTCTATCATGGCGATGGCCGCCGCATCCCTGCCCTTGGCCGTGTCCGCCGTGCCGTCCGCCGTGCCTGAGGCGACGCAGGCCCTCTACCTGCTGACCCGTGAGGAGGGCACCCTCCGCCGCGTCATCCAGCGTTACGTCCGCGACGCGGCCACCGTCGACGACCTCTACCAGGAAGTCAGCCTCAAGGTGCTGCGCCGAGTCGACAGCGTGCGCGATGTCGCGGCGATCCGCGGCTGGCTGTTCCAGCTCGCACGCAACGCCTGCCTCGACCATCTGCGCCGCGAGGATCGCCGCCGGCAGCATTCGAGCGATGCCCTCGGCGAGCACCCCGCGGTCGGCGACCTCGGCCGCGGCCCCGGAGATCAGGTCGTCAGCGACGAGCGCCTGGCGGCTGTGCGTCGGGCGCTCGCCGAGCTGCCTTACAGCCAGCGCGAGGTCATCCGCCTACGCGTTGAGGAAGGGCTCGACCACATCGCCATCGCCGAGCGCCTCGGCATCAGCAGGCAGGCTGTCGAGGTGCGCCTGTGCCGCGGACGTGCCACCCTCAAGACCCGGCTCGATGACATCGCCGAGGGCGAGCTGTGAGCGATCCCCTGGCAACTCTTCCTGGTGGCGGACCAGATGACCGCGAGCTCGCCTGCGACGAGGCCGAGGCGCTGCTGGCGCTGGTCGCCGACGGCACGCTCGACGCCGAGGGCGACCCGGCGCTGTTCGCGCATCTCTCGCGCTGCGGCGATTGCCAAGAGAGCCTCGCCCGCCACGACCTGGTGTCCCTGGCGCTCGAGCATGGCATTCCCGATCACGGGCCCCGTATCCTGCGCTATCGGCTGCCGCGCGCCTGGGCGGCCGCTATCGCCGCGACCCTGCTGCTGCTGGTGGGCGCCGCGTGGTCGACGGCCTCGCACGGCGACTCCACGCTCGCCGCCAAGCTTGCGGCGATGCCGCCGAACGGGCCGTTGGCGGAAGGCGTGGACACCGAGGTGATCCGCGTCGCCGGCCAGGATCCAGCGCATCCCTCGTACGTGATCCTGCGCGATGGCCGTGCGGTACTGGTGGATCCGCAGCGCGATCAGCAGGGCCACCGTTCGCGACCTCCGCTCGCGCACCCGGTCGGCCTCAACCGCTACTAGCTGGCGCGGCCAGCGGCTTCCGGGCAGGTGATCCATCGTTAGGATGGCCGCGTGCGCGCGACGTCGGTCATCATCGCTATGCTCATCGGCTGCTCCCTCATCGGCGTTGGAGTCGGCGCGGGTTCCCTCGTCGAGGGCGCGGACGCGGCGGGAGCCGAGCTCGAGGCGCTGTTCGCGCGCGCCGATCGCGATCCCGCTGGGGTGGTGCCCTTGATCGTGGCGGGCAGCGAGGTGGTGATCGCGGCGACGCCGGAGCGGGCGGCGAAGCTCGCCGATCGGCTCACGCCCTATTGCCGCCGCGTGTTCCTGTCGCCGGAACTGGTGCCAGGCATGGAAGGGCTCGGGGTCGGACTGCACGTGGTCGCCGCGAAGGAGACCGCCTCCGGGATCGCGCGTCGGCATCGCCTCGGCGCGGGCATGATCGCGCGGCTGAATCGTCGGCCCGAGCTCGTGCCCGGCCGGCCGCTCAAGTTGATCGACGCGGCGGCGGTGCCCATGGCCCTGGTAGTGAGCCGGACGCGGTTCCGCCTGCTGGTGTGGCATGGCCGCACGCTGGTCGCCGCGTTCCCGGTCTCGGTCGGGAAATCAGGGCAGGAGACGCCGCTCGGCGTCACCACCATCGCCGTCAGCGTGCGCGATCCCGAATGGCGGGATCCGGATACCCACAAGCTGTTCGCACCGAAGGATCCGGGAAACGTGCTCGGCGGATTCTGGATGGGTTTCGACCCGCTCCCGGACGCTTCGTTCCGGGGCATCGGCATCCATGGCTACACCGCCGAGCACCCGGACGCGTGGCTGGAGAAGCGCAGCAGCCACGGTTGCGTGCGGCTTGCGCAGGAGGATATCGCGGCGGTCTTCGACCTGGTGCTGCCGGGGTGCAAGGTCGCAGTCAGGGAGTGACTGCCGGAGACGGGAGAAGAAGAAGATGGAAGCTCGACGAGGCAGCCTGGCGGGCATGCTCATCTTCCTTCTTCGCTCTTCCATCTTCTCCGTCTATCCCAGGGGCTGGGTCTTCGCCGGCTCCAGCGCCGCGATGCTCGCGCGCTGCGCGACCTTCTCGGCGACCGCGCGGAAGGCGAGCGCGCTGCGGCTGTGCGGCGCGCTGATGACGATCGGCGTGCCGTCGTCGCCGGCGGCGCGAACGCCGGGCTCGAGCGGCACCGAGCCCAGGAACGGCACCGCCAGGGCCGCGGCCTCGCGTTCAGCGCCACCGCGGCCGAAGATCGATTCGACGTGTCCGCAGCTCGGGCAGACGAATTCGCTCATGTTCTCGACGATGCCGAAGATCGGCACGTTCACCTTCGCGAACATCGCCACCGAGCGCCGCGCGTCCATGAGCGCCACCGCCTGGGGCGTGGATACGATCACCGCGCCGGCGAGCGGGACGGTCTGGGTCAGGGTCAACTGGATGTCGCCGGTGCCGGGTGGCAGGTCCACCAGCAGGTAGTCGAGCTCGCCCCAGTCGACGTCGGTGATGAACTGCTTGAGCGCGCCCACGATCATCGGCCCGCGCCAGATCACCGGCTGCTTCTCGTCGAGCAGGAAGCCCATCGAGATCAGGCGCACGCCATGGCCGACCACCGGCACCAGCTTCTTGTTGATAACAAAAGGCTGCTGGTTGATGCCCATCATCATCGGGATCGACGGGCCATAGATGTCGGCGTCGAGCAGGCCGACGCGCGCGCCCGCCGCGGCCAGGGCGCAGGCGAGGTTCACCGTCACCGTGCTCTTGCCCACGCCACCCTTGCCCGAGCCGATGCCAATCACATGACGCACGCCGGGAAGCACGTCGCTCATCGTCGCGCCCTTCGGCACCTCGGCCGAGACCGCGATCTCGGCGCGCACGACTCCGGCCACCGACAGCGCCGCGGCGCGGCACTGGTCCTCGAGCTGCTGCTTCACCGGGCAGGCGCCGGTGGTGAGCACCAGCCGGAAGCGCGCCACTCCCTCGCGCACGCTGATGTCGCGCACCATGTCGAGCGCGACCAGATCCTTGTGCAGATCGGGATCCTGCACGCTGCGCAGCGCTTCGCGCACGGACGCGGCGAGATCGGCGTGTTCGCTCATCGGCGAAGCATCATCCCCATGCGGCGCGCCAAGCAAAGCTCTCGGTTGGGGGGCTTCGGCCCCTGACATCGGCCTGGCATCACCAACCGGGACTGACCGGGATCGGCCGGAGCCTCACACCGGCCTGCCCCGAGCGATGGGGAGGAGCGTTGGAGATTCGTGCCCTGCGTGAACAGTGATGGGCGATCCGGTGACGTATCTGCGCGTTAACCGTCGGCTGATGAGCGTACGGCAACCGTGGCGGCGGCGATGTCGAGGGCCAGCTGCGTCTTCAAGGAGTCCAGGGAGGGGAAACGGCGTTCCTCGCGCAGCCTGGCGATGAAGTCGATCGCGATGCGCTCGCCGTAGCAATCGCGCTGCGCGCCGATCAGGTGCGCCTCGACGGTCAGCGGGCGATCGGGGCCCACCGTCGGCGCGCGCCCGACGTTGACCGCCGCGGGATGGCGCTCGCCACCACCGCCGACCCCGACCATGGCGGCGTAGACGCCGGTCGCGGGTTCCTGGTTCTCGCGTTCGCCGCAATTGGCGGTGGGTACGCCGATCGAGCGCCCACGGCCGTCGCCGCGCACCACGGTGCCGACCAGGCGATGGGGCCGGCCGAGGAGGACCCGCGCCGACGCGACATCGCCGGCGGCGAGCGCCTCGCGCACGCGGCTCGACGAGATCGGCGCGCCCTGATGCATGACCGGTGGCACCGCTGCGAATGCCAGACCGCGCACCACAGCGAGCTCGCGCAGTTCCGCGACGCCGGCGGAGCGCCCGCGACCGCCGCGGAAATCCTCGCCGACGACCACCGCCGTGGCGGCGAAGCGCGCGCGCACGAGATCGAGGAATTCCCCGGCCGATAGCGGCTGGATCTCGGGGAAGGCGAGCGCCGCATGGCTGATCGGCGCGCCCAGCTCGCGCGACCACAACCCCAGCACGCGCGGACGGTCGGACGGGGCGATCAATGGGCGCCGTGGCGGCCAGCCCAGCACCTCGGCCATGCCGGTGAAGCCGAGCAGCAGCGCGGGCCCGAAGGTCGTCGCACGCTCGGCGAGCGCGCGGTGACCGAGATGCAGCGCGTCGAATTTGCCGATCGCCAGGGCCTGTCCGTTGACCTGGGAGGCGCCGGCGGAATTGCCCGTCGTCATCGCTCGTCGAGCCAGTGGATGTGCCCGTGCCGCGCGCTGGCCAGCCAGCCCTGATGTTCGAGCATGCCCAGGGCTTCGGTGAATCGCCGCTCCAGCACCGCCGAGGCGAACCGCTCGCCCTCGGCGGGATCAGGAGCCAGCTGGCGGGCGAGTTCGGCGGTCTTGCGGCGCAGATGGCCTTCGTTGCGTTCGTAGCTGTCGATGCCGAACTCACGCCGCGTCTTGTCCTCATCATCGCCGGTGACGGCATCGTAGTATGCACGCACCCGCTGCCATTCCTTGAGCGCCTCGATCCAGATCCGCAGCGCGGCCAGATGATGGCCGCCGTTGCGCGCCAGATTGCCGTCGCTCTCGATGGCGAGCGGCACCATGCGCCGCACGAATTGCGACTGATCGATGCCGCGCGCCTCGGCGAGCGCAACCGCTGCGCGATAGATCACGGCGGAGATGCGGAAGTTGCCCAGCCCCTCTCCCTTCGCGCCGGGCCCGCGCGGGAACGGCGGCACGCGCTTGGCCTCTGGCAGCTCGCGGTTGACATTGTCAATCACCGGACCGAGCAGCGGTTCCCACGCCGTCGCCTCGATGCGCGACTTGAAGAGGTCGCCGCGATGGTTGAACATCCAGGCGAGGTGGCGCAGCACGCGTTCGCTGGTGGGATTGCGCAGGCAGCCGCGCACGTTGGTCTGGATGCCCGCGAGCATCCACGTCCACTTGGTATCTTCGTCCTCGACCTCGTGGCCGATGTTGTACGCCATGTCCCATGACATGTACGTCCAGATCTGCTCGAAGCGCGGCTGGATGCGGCTGATCGCCTGGAACAGCGCCAGGCTCTCGTAGTAGTGGCCCAACTCCTTGGCGTTGTCGGCGCGGATCCACAGCAGGTCGCAGGCGAGCCCGCGAAAACCACCCAGCATCAGCGTGCCGGCGAACTCGCCGGGGGTGAGGGCCTCGTAGATCTCGTGGTTCGGCACCAGCGACTGGCGCGCCCGCGCCAGCGGGAAGCTGGCCAGCAGCTGCGCCGCCACCAGGCACGCGACGCCCGCGATCACGCAGGTGCGGGATCTCATCGCGTCGGCCTCGGGAACTTTCGTCCTCGAGAGCCCTTGCGGACAGTGGACGGGCTACGGACGTTCACAGCTCCCTCCGCGCGAGCGTGAACCATGCGATCATCAGGAACAGCACGGCGAAGGCTCCGTAGTACACCCACGCGGCGGCCACCATGTCCCAGCCGATCGATTGGCCCGCGGCCAACTGCGCCGCCACGCCGAAACGGTCGAAATCGGGCAGGATATGCAGGGCCAGTCCCATGATCCGGCGCACCGGAGCCTTGGGGTCATCGTAGGTCAGGGTGTCGCGCAGCGAGTCGAGGGCGTTGCCCGCGAAGAACAGCGTCATGCTGCCGAGCAGGGTGACGCCAAGGTTGCTGACGCAGGCGATGAGCAGGGCGAACGCGGTGAGCAGCCCGGCCTGGGCGAGCAGCACGCATGACCCGCGCACGAGGTTCACCAGGAAATTGCCGCCGGGTACCGCGGCGAGCACCGTCCCGGTCTGGTCGATCGAGAATCCGGCGCGGCCCTCGAGGCGCACCACCTGGATCCACGAATCGCCAGACGGCGAGATGCAGGCGCCAGGCAGGCGCAGGCGGCAGTAGTCCTGCGACAGGTCCTGGTGCGATTCGTCGCGCGAGCGCAGCTGCACGGAGCCTCCGTCGCCGACCATATCTCCACCGCCATGGCCGTAGGGACTCGCGGGATCGAGCGCGAGCACCGTCGGCGCGGTGAACGCCGCGGAAGCGGAGGCGACGATCTCGGCGCCGGCATACTCGACTGCCTCGTTCGGATCGAAGCTGCGCAGGTCGACGCGCACCAGCACCTCGAGGCCCTCGGGTCCCGCGTGCGGGAGCCGCTCGAGATGAAAGCGCACGGCGTTTCCCGGCGCGCCGCCGAGCACCACGTGCTTGCGGCCCTCCTTGACCGCGATCACCTCGCCGAGGCTGCTGATCTCCTGCCACGAGCTCGCGCGCTCGATGCGGTGCATCTCGGGCAGGCCGGCGACACGCCAGGCGATCAGCGCCGAGCCGATGGCCGCCAACGCCAGCGATCCCATCGCCAGTCCGGCGATCACCCCGAACCAGCGACCGCCGAGATAGGCGAGCCTGGTCAGCGGTTTCGAGAACAGCATCATGCCGACGCGAGCATCGAGATCGCGGCGCAGCTGGCTCGGCCCGACCAGCATCGCCAGCAGCGTCACCGCGAAGCCGAGCCCAGTGGTGACCACCACCACCGCGAGCTTGAGCCGCGCCGACGGGTCGACGGCCGAGAGGTTTCCCAGGGCGACGCAGAGCACCAGGGCGACCCCGGCGAAGACGATCCACAGGTGCTGGCGCGCGGCCTCGCGCACGGTCACGCCGGCGAGGGCGGCCGCGGCGCGCAGGCCGCCAATGAGGGCGTTCACGGCGATGCGCTCCGCTCATCGGCCGCTGGTTGCGATGGCGCGGAGGGCGCAGAGGGCTTCTCCGTCTGACCCGCCGCCTGACCGGCGCCCGCGCGAGATCCGGCGATGATGCGGCGGAAATGCGCCTCGAGGCGTTCGCGCGGCGGGGCGACGCCGATCAGCGAGTCGCCCGCCGCGTTCTTCACCGCCTCGAGGCGCTCCGGCGACGGGCGATCGAGCTCGACGGTGACGCGGTGGTCCGCACGCAGCAGCTCGCCGACCGGGCCGCACTCGCGCAGCACGCCCTGGTGCAGGATGGCGATGCGGTCGCAGACGTCCTCGACGTCGGCCAGCAGATGGCTGCACAGCAGCACGGTCTTGCCCTGACTCTTCAGGCGTACGATCAGGTCCTTGACCTCGGCCGAGCCGATCGGGTCGAGGCCGGAGGTCGGCTCGTCGAGCACCACCAAGCTGGGATCGTTGATCAATGCCTGGGCCAACCCGAGCCGCCGCGCCATGCCCTTCGAATATTCGCCGAGCCGCCGTTTTCGGGCGCCGGACAGGCCGACCAGCTCGATGAGCTCGGCGGAGCGCTTGGCGATCACCGCGCTCGGCAGCGAGAACAGGCGGCCGAAGAAGCGCAGCGTCTCCTCGGCGTCGAGGAACTTGTAGAGATAGGTCTCCTCGGGCAGGTAGCCGACCCGCTCCTTGACCGCGCGGTCGCCCGGATCGCGACCGAAGACGAATGCGTCGCCTTTGCTTGGACGAATCAGGCCGAGCAGCAGCTTGATGGTGGTGGTCTTGCCCGAACCGTTGGGACCGAGCAGGCCGAAGACCTCGCCGGGCCGTACCTCGAGCGACAGGTCGTCGAGCGCCGTCACCCGCGGACGGCCCCAGAAATCGGCGTACACCTTGGTGAGGTGCACCGTGCGCAACACCGCGTCGTCGGGCATGGCCGAGACTCTAGTCAGGCATGCGCCGCGGCTAGGGGGCAGGCCCGGAACGGCATTGCCTGCTGACGCAATCGCCGCGATGGCGGGACGAGGCTCCGAGGTCCGCCCAAAGCGGGGACGCCGGCCCACCGCTCGGCCATCACCCGGCCCGGCGACCGCGGCCCGGGAAGGGGGATGGGTTCCGTGGATGGGCTCCGTGGATGGACCTGCGATCGCCTGGTACACCACTCACCCCCCTCGCGACGCCAGATTTCCGGTTGAGCCGGGCCCTGCCACGGCTGTCATGCCCGCATGCGCAAGCCCCTGTCGGCGCTCCGGTTGCTGGTCCCGCCGCGGCGAGGTCCACTGCTGGTGGTCGTGCTGTCCGCGATGCTCCTCGCGGTCACCGGCTGCGGCGACATGTATTACCAGACGCGCTACATCCCCGTGTCCGCGGACGACTCCTTCTCGCTGCACGAGCGCATGACCTGGTCGGGCGACAAGGAAGTCTACGAGCTGCCGGCGAATCCGCCCGCGATCGACACGCTGCATCGCCAACGCGTGGACTGCAAGACGCCCGGGCAGAAGTTCAAAGGCCAGACGATGCTCGGCATCCAGGATCCGGGGCTGCATCCGGAAACCGCAGACGTGGTGGCGGTCGGCGCCCTGGACAAGGGCCCTTTCCCGGGCGCCGCTTATCCCCCACAGAAGGACTATCCGGTCGGCGTCCCTGGCGATCCGATCGAGCGCGGCGCGCGCGAGCCGATCGGCCTGATCCCAGTCGGTGACGGCGAACGCGGGCCCTTCCCGTTCCGCGGCTCGGGCACCGAGACCATCCCGGCCCAGCCGGTCGGCGCCTACCGCGATGACCAGACCTTCTGGTGCCCTCCGCAATAGCGGTCCGCGGTAGCTTCCCGCGGTAGCTCTCCGCCGTAAAGAACCCCGTCCGTCCGGCCCACCGGATCCAACGCCCTCCGCCCGGCCGCGATTCCCCTGTGCTGTTCCCATGTAGGATCCATCGCCCCGGACCGTCCAGGGTAGTGGTCACACGTGGAGAATCCCATGCCAATCGCTTCCAGAATCCTCGCTCGATCGCCGACGTGGTGGCCAGCTCGGGTCGCGCTGATCGCGGCGTGCGCGCTCGCCGCGCCGCACGCGCACGCGCTGGATGAATCCGCCCGGGCGAAGGCCAAGGACGAGCTCGCGGCGCTGGGCAAGGAGATCGCGGTGCTGTCGCGGGCCTTCAACCTGGTCGATGAGGTGGTCGCGCCGAGCGTGGTCGCGATCAAGACGCGCGAAGAGATGTCCGCCGCCTATTCCTGGTCCGGCGACACCACCAGCCGCGAGGTCGAGGTCGGCGAGGGTTCGGGCTTCGTCTTCCACACCGACGACAAGTTCAGCTTCATCCTCACCAATTCGCACGTCGTGCTGCAGACCAACCACGAGCAGGAGTTCGTGCGCGGGCGCAACAACCAGCCGGTGGGTTACGACCGCCTGGTGGTGCAGCTGAACGACAACCGCCAGGTCGAGGCCGAATACGTTGGCTTCGACCTGAGCACGGATCTCGCGGTGATCAAGATCCCCGTGCCGCATCTCCCCACCATCGATTGGGGCAATTCGGACGCGGTGCACGTCGGCGATTGGGTGCTCGCGCTCGGGTATCCTCTGGGCGTCGGCTACAGCGCCACCTCGGGTATCGTCTCGGCCACCGACCGTTCGACCGGCATCTACGAGGCGATGCGCGGGCTCGAGTCCTTCATCCAGACCGACGCCGCGATCAATCCCGGCAACAGCGGCGGACCGCTGGTCTCGATCGAGGGCAAGATCATCGGTGTGAACGCCAACATCCTCAGCAGCACCCACGTCAACATCGGCATCGGCTTCGCCATCCCGTCGAATCTCGCCCGCCACGTCGCCGAGGACATCGTCGCGAACGGCCACGTGCGCTGGCCCGGCATCGGCGTGGACATGGATCTGCTCACCGCCGAGCAGGCGCAGCAGCTCGGCCTGCCGGCGGTGCAGACGGTGCGCATCACCCGCGTGCTGCCGAAGTCCCCCGCGTCCGAAGGCGGCCTGCAGAAGAACGACATCGTCCTGGCGGTGAACACCATGCGCATCCAGAGCCTGATGAACTTCCGCGCGCGCGTCGCCAGCTGCCGCATCGGCGAGCCGATGGCGCTGCGCATCTGGCGCGCCGGCAAGGAAGTCGAGGAGAAGATCCTGCCCGTCGATCGCGATGAGATCCTCAAGCAACGCTCGCAGGAGCAGGATGTCGAGCTCAAGGGTTTCGGCCTGCGCGTCGGCACCGACGACGGCCCCGGCCTGGTGGTCACCGGAGTGGAGCCGGACAGTCCGGCGGGCGTCGCGGAATTCGCGGTCGGTGACCGCCTGCTGCACGAGCGGACGCTGCGCGAACTGCGCACGCTCGACGATGCTGCGGCGCTCGCCAAGCGTAAGGAAGTCACCTTGCAGGTGCTGCGCGACAACCGCAGCTTCCTCGTACGTCTCCGCCGCTGACGCCGGATCCCCAGCCGAGGAATCAGCGGACTGCCCTCAGTGCGAGGGTGCGGTGCCGACGGTGCCGAGGATCGGTACCTGGACGGGCAGCTGCCAGACGATGGCGTAGAGCAGGAACAGCCCGGCGAAGGCGGCGAGGTGCAGCAGCCAGGTGGCGGCGGGAATCGGCAGCGCCTTGATCACGTTGTGGGTCTGCGCGACACCTTTGATCGCGAACGCGCGCGCGAGCAGCACCATGCCGCCGAGCACGCCGAGCACACCGATCATGGTGAAGAGGATCTTCGCGACATTGGGGACCGCCGCGTTGGCGACCTGCTGCGACAAGAGCTGCTGGGCGACGCCCACCAGCAGCACCGCCTCGGCGGCGACCAGGGTGCGATGGCGGAAGGCCTTCGGGGCGCGGGAGTGGCTCTTGGTGCCCATGGGTGTCGCAGTGTCGGAGTACGCCTGGCATGGAGAAGGGAGAATGGCGAAGGGGGACGATCGACGTGGAGCGGTGATCCCGATCATCGGCATCCGCCGTGGTGTAGCGCGCGACCTTCGCCCCCTCTTCCTCTTCCAGCTTCGAGCTTCTTCCTTCGAGCATCGCTCTTCCCCCTTCCCCATTCTCCCCGCTTCTTGCTCCCCCTGCGCCCGAGCCAAGCTGTCGTCTCCATGCTCACCAAGCGCGTCATCGTCTGCCTCGATGTCCGCAATGGGCAGGTGACCAAGGGCGTGAAGTTCACAGGCAACCAGGATCTCGGCGATCCGGTCGACTACGCGCGGCGGTACTACGAACAGGGCGCGGACGAGTTGGTGTTCTACGACATCACCGCCTCAGCCGAGAAGCGCGGGGTGTTCATCGACGTGGTGCGCCGCGTGGCCGAGGCGATCTTCATCCCCTTCGCGGTCGGCGGCGGCATCCGCTCGGTCGAGGCGATGCGCGAGGTGCTGCTCGCCGGAGCCGAGAAGGTCAGCGTCAATTCGCCGGCGGTGCGCGATCCTGCGCTCATTACCGCGGGCGCGCGCGCCTTCGGCGCGCAGTGCGTGGTGCTGGGCATGGACGCGAAGAAGGTCGCGCCATCTTCGGCCGTCCCCAGCGGCTACGAGGTGGTGATCGACGGCGGCCGCACGCCCACCGGCCGCGACGCGATCGCCTGGGCGCGCGAGGCCGAGTCCCTGGGCGCCGGCGAGATCTGCCTGAACGCGATCGACACCGACGGCGTGCGCCAGGGCTACGAGCTGACGCTCACCCGGCTGGTGGCCGACGCGGTGCGCATCCCGGTGATCGCCTCGGGCGGAGGCGGGCTGCCGCGGCATCTCGTCGACGCGGTCTCGACCGGCGGCGCCGACGCGGCGCTGGTGGCGAGCATGGTGCACTATGGCGACTACACGATCGGCGCGATCAAGGCCGAGATGCGCGCGGCAGGCGTGGCGGTACGTTAGCGGTGGAGCGGCCGTCAGCTGGAGCCGGCTTGCTTGGGCCAGGGGATGGCTTTGATGTGGGCATGCGCCTGATCGCCGCCATCGCCCTCATCGCCCTCATGGCGGCATCGGTCCCCGAAGCGTCCCTGTCAGCTGCCGAGGGCGCGGCGCCCTCGGGTGGCCCGTCGGTGACGCCGGCCGCGCCCAGGAGTACGCAACCCGTGGCCCCCGCCGGAGCCCCTCCGACCATGCCCTTGGACGCCGCCACCGCGCGCCGGGCCGAGAAAGCCGCCCAGGAATACCTCGATCACGAAGAGGCCAACAAGGTTCCCGCCTCCGCCGATGCGCTCACCGCCCTGGCCGACGCCGAACTCCTACTGCTCGAAACCAAGACCCTGCTCGACCAGGGCGATGCGATGAAGGCGGGCGAGCGCTACCTGGACGCCGGCAAGAAGCTCCTGGGCGTGCCCGTCGACCAGCGCGCGAAGCTCGGCGAGCGCTACCGCAAAGCCTCCGCCCAGCTCACGGCGCTGTCGACGGCGCTCTTGGCCCAGGATGTCTACAATCCCTTGGACGAGACCAGGACCGATCCCTCCCACGCCACCGGTCAGGCCATCGCGCCCCGGTCCGAGGCCCCCCCTGCAACGGCTCCAGCGGAG
The DNA here is from genome assembly GCA_038231435.1 of Planctomycetota bacterium. Classification (GTDB taxonomy): domain Bacteria; phylum Planctomycetota; class UBA11346; order UBA11346; family UBA11346; genus JACCZE01. The sequence goes on along the minus strand of JBBRLJ010000017.1, from coordinate 52,805 downwards.
ATCCTCGAGCGGTAGCTATGTCTCTAGTTTGTGCTCTGGCATGGCCCGGTATGTGCTTTCCCGCTGATTCCGGGTCTTTCTGACTACGATGGGTTCTGCGATGGCCAAACGCGACTATTACGAAGTGCTCGGATTGGCCAAAGGGGCCAGCGAGGACGATATCAAGAAGGCCTATCGCAAGCTGGCGATGAAGCACCACCCGGACCGCAATCCCGGTAACAAAGACGCCGAGACCAAGTTCAAGGAAGCCGCCGAGGCCTACGAGGTCCTCTCCGACGAGCAGAAGCGCGGCCGCTACGACCAGTACGGCCATGCCGGCGTCGAGGGCATGGGGCATGCCGGCCAGGGCTTCAATTCCATGGAGGACATCTTCGCCGCCTTCGGCGACGTCTTCGGCGGCGGCTCGATCTTCGACCAGTTCTTCGGCGGCAACGGGGGCGGTCGCGGCGATCGCAACCAGGGCGCGAGCCTCAAGCTCGGGCTCGAGATCGGTTTCCGCGAGGCTGTTTTCGGCTCGACCAAGACCATCGACCTGAAACGCAACGAGCATTGCGAGACCTGCGCCGGCAGCGGCGCCAAGGCAGGAACCAAGCCGGTATCGTGCCGCCTCTGCGGCGGCGCCGGCATCGTCCGCCAGGGGCAGGGTTTCTTCGTGGTGCAGACCACCTGTCCGCAGTGCCATGGCGCCGGTAAGACCATCGCCGATCCGTGCCCGACTTGCCGCGGCGCCGGCGGCGTGCCCAAGAAGGTCACCATCAAGGTGCGTATCCCCGCCGGCATCGAGGACGGCTCGCGGCTGCGCGTCGCGGGCGAAGGCGAGCCCGGTCGCCAGAGCGGCGCCCGCGGCGATCTCTACGTTTACGTCACCGTCAAGGCCGACGCCTTCTTCGAGCGCCACGAGAACGACGTGGTGTGCAAGGTGCCGATCAGCTACGCGCAGGCGGCGCTCGGCGCCGAGATCGACGTGCCCACGCTCGACGGCTCGGCGAAACTCAAGATCGCCGCCGGGACCCAGCCGAACGAGGTGCTGCGCATGCGCGGCCAGGGCATCCCCACCGGCCGCGGCTCGCATCGCGGCGATCAGCTGGTGGTGGTCGAGGTCAAGGTACCGAAGCGCACCAACGGCCGCCAGCAGGAGCTGTTGAAGGAGCTCGGGGAGATCGAGGAAGCGAGCGGGGAACAGCGTAATTTCTTCGAGCGCATCAAGAGCATGTTCAGCGAAAAATAGGCCCGCCTTCATCCGCCCTCCGCACCGACCGCGGACCGCAGTACGCCGAACGAGAACGAGAGCCGCACATGACCACCGACCAGATCGACGATGCCAGCGAGGACGATTCCGCCGGCGCCGAAGCCGATGGCCCGCGCGCCGAGGGCGAGACCGTCACCGTGCCGGCCAACGAATTCGAGGCCCTGCGCCGCGAGGTCGGGGAATGGAAGGAGCGCTGCGTCCGTGGGCAGGCCGAATTCGACAATGTCCGCAAACGCCTGCGCAAGGAGGCCGACGAGGCTGGAACGCGCGCGGTGGTACGATTCGTGAAGCCGATCCTCGATCAGCTCGACAATCTGGAGCGCGCCTTGACGGCCGCGAAGCCGGAGTCCTTCAGCGAGTTCGCGCAGGGCGTGAGCATGATCCGCGAGAACCTCCTCGCCGCCCTGGCCAACGCCGGCATCGAGCCGATTCCCGCCGAGGGCGCCTTCGACCCGGCGCTGCACGAGGCGATCGCCGAGGAGGAGCGCGCGGATCTGCCCCGCGGCCACATCACCCAGGTGCATCGCAAGGGCTTCCGGCTCAAGGACCAGCTGGTGCGCACAGCGCAGGTGGTGGTGTCCAAGCCGCCGGCCGAGGGCAAGTAGCCAGCATCAGCGCCTCCATGCGTCATCCCCTCGCGGATGGCGCTGCCAGGTGGGAGCTCTGCGAGTAACCCTGAACGCTTCATGCTAGGGCAAGCCCCCTCCCCGACGAGAGTTGCGGGTCGATGCCACGCCGACGCCTCAATCCGCTCCGGTGGAAGCAGATCCCGTTGCTGATCCTGCTGGTATCGCTGGGGCTGACCGCATTCGGCGCGAGCATCGCCCTGCGCGAACTGCACGCCCGCGATGCGATCCGCTTCCGCAAATCCGTCGATCAGATCGAGTCGACCCTCGATCACCAGGTGGACACCTATGTCGCGCTGCTGCGCGGGACGGCCGGGTTGTTCTCAGCGGATCCGCTTACCACGCGCGCGCAGTTCGCGGCCTTCGTAGCTCGGCTCGATCTGCGCCAGCGTTATCCCGGCATGCAGGCGATCTGCTACGTGCCAGCGCTTGGGCCGGCGAATGAGCAGTCCTTCGTCGAACGTCTGCGCCGCGAGTCGCCGTCGTTCGTGATCTTCCCCGAAGGCGCATCGCACGAACGGTTCCCCGTGGCGTACGTCGAACCCACGGATCGGGGCAATGCGCGCGCTATCGGCTTCGACCTGTCGTCGGAGCCGGTGCGGCGCGACGCCCTGGAATCGGCTCGCGACCGGGCCACCCCCGTGGCGTCGGGTAAGGTCGTCCTGATCCAGGATGCCACCCCCGGCAAGCAGACGGGATTCATCATCTTCCTGCCGCTGTATCGCGGCGGCGACATCCCGACTACCATCGATGACCGCCGCAAAGCTCTCGTCGGTTTCGTCACCGCCCCGTTCCGCAGCAGCGATCTCATCTCAAATATCCTCAAGGGCCTGGACACGCCGATCGACTTCCAGATCTATGATGGCGAACGCGTCTCGGCGCCTGCGCTGATGTACGACTCCTCCATATCATCCGCCGCCACGACCGATCACGCACCATCCGCTGCGCCGGCATACGAGTCGATCCAGGCATTCGAGATCTGCGGCCATCGCTGGGCCATCCACTTCCAATCGCGTCCAGAGATGCTGGCCAGCCGTGGCCTGGTGGCGTTGGTCCTGCTCGGCGGGATCATGTCCAGCGCCTTGCTGTTCCTCGCTTCCTGGTTTCTGGCGAGGGCGCGCGAGCGCGCCGAGGATGCGGCCGCCGGCTTGCGCGTCTCGGAGCACGCACTCAAGCGCGGCGAGGAGCGCCTGCGCTTCGTCGCCGACGCGAGCTCGGTGCTCGGCACGTCGCTGGAGTACGAACGCACCCTCGCCAACGTCGCGTCGCTGGCCGTCCCGGGCTTCGCCGACTGGTCCGCCGTCGACGTGGTCCGGCCGGACGGATCGCTCGAGCGGCTTGCGGTGGCCACCATCGGCCCCGCCGGCCTCGAACTTGCCCGCAAGCTCGAACGTCACTTCCCACAGAAGCCGGACGAACCGCCCGCCTCGGTCATCGCCTCTGGCGAGCCGCTGCTCTTGAGCGAGATTCCCGACGCCAGGCTGGTGAGCGCGGCTCGGGACGAGGCCCACCTTGCCACCCTGCGCGGCCTGGGGCTGAGGTCGCTGATCGTGGTTCCGCTGCTGTCGCGCGGGCGCGTGCTCGGTGCGCTCAGCTTCCTCACCGCCGGGCCGTCCACCACCGCACGGCGCTACGACCAGGCCGATCTGTCGGTCGCCGAGGACGTCGCTCGGCGATCGGGCTCGGCCATAGATCACGCCCGCCTGTTCCGCGAGACCAGCGACCTGGTCGAAGCCGAGAAGCGCGCCCGCGCCGAGGTGGAACGGGCTTCGGCAGCGCTGTCCGAGCACGCGGCGGAGCTGAGCCGCTCGAATTCCGAGCTCGAGCAGTTCGCCTACGTGGCATCGCACGATCTGCAGGAACCCCTGCGCATGATCACCAACTACGTCGACCTGCTGCGCCGCCGCTACCCAGATCGCTTCGAGGGCACGGCCGCGGAATACATGGCGCAGGTCTACGGTGGAGCCAAGCGCATGCAGGAGCTGATCAAGGATCTGCTGATGTTCTCGCGAGCCGGACGCGACACCGGCCACTCGATCGAGGAGATCGATGCCGATTCCGTGCTCGACGAGGCGCTGGCGAACCTCAAGCGCAGCATCGACGAGTCCGGAGCCGCCATCGTCCGCGGGACATTGCCGCGGGTGGCCTTCGACCGCATGCAGCTCATGCAGCTGTTCCAGAACCTGATCAGCAATGCGCTCAAGTTCCGGGGCGGCGTCACGCCGCGTGTCGAGGTCGGCGCCGCCCGGGTGGGAGACGCCTGGCAGTTCTCGGTGCGCGACAACGGCATCGGCATCGATCCGGCGCAATCGCAGCGGATCTTCGAGGTGTTCCAGCGCCTGCACACGCGCGAGGAGTATCCCGGCACGGGCATCGGGCTCGCCATCTGCCGCAAGATCGTCGACCGCCACGGCGGACGCATCTGGGTGGAATCGACCTCCGGCGCTGGAGCGACCTTCACCTTCACGATCCCCACGGCCCCATCCGCGTCACCACGGCGGGCCGGAGACTCGGTAAGGCGGGGATCCAGGTCCAGCAGCGGACCCAGTTCCGGTCTCGAACGAGCGGTGTCCTGATCCCTGCCCATGGGTCTAAGTGAACCTATGAAGGTTCACTTGTAACGGTTGAATCGTTCATTACATCTCGCATCGAATGAATCATTCGATGCGTTATTGCTCGTGTGCTAGCTCGTCGTACCCCGGACCCACCGGTCGGACGGCGTTTACGCTCATTGAGCTGTTGGTGGTCTTGGTGGTCTTGGCCCTGTTGGGCTCCCTCCTGGGCTCGGCGCTCGCTCCCATCCAGCGCTACGCCATCGCCACCTGCTGCATGGGCAATCTGCGCCAGGTAGGCATGGCCGCGCTTACCTATGCCGAGGAATGGAACGAGTGTCTACCCGCCGAGGCCAACTTCGGCGTCGACGACCCGCAGCGCAGCCCGGCATGGTTCTGCCGGCTACCGCCCTACATCGACTCCGAGCGATCCGGCGCCCGCACCGGCATCTTCCAATGCGCGGGCTTCCATGGCCATCCAGCCGAGGTCTTCACCAACGCCATGCCGAAGAGTTTCAAGATGAACAGCTATCTCGATGCCGATGGACGGCCGCGGCATTACTGCCTGGGCTCTGCGAGCGATCAATCAGAGCTCGTGCTCTTCATCGACGCGATCGCCAAGGAGACCGGGATGGGCCAGTGGGGTCACGCGGTGTATTCAGGCGTCGATGATTCCCGGCATCGGGGAAGGGTGAACATCCTCTTCTGCGATGGCCATGGATTGGGGAAGAGGGCCACGCCGGGGAATGGTGATTGGAGGAACGCGGTGCGGTGGAAGAGTTCGGAGTGGCGATAGGGAACATCTTCAACGCTTCAGCTTCCAGGTTCTCATGCCTCGGCGCGCCAGGCGGCCAACCAATAAAAAAACCCCGGCCAAAAGCCGGGGTCTTTCGCATCCTTTACGGATGGAGGCAGATCACGCGAAGTGCGAGAAGGCCTTGTTGGCCTCGGCCATGCGATGCGTGTTCTCACGCTTCTGGATGGTCGTGCCGGTCTTGTTGTAGCAGTCGACCAGTTCCTGGGCGAGCTTCTCGGCGGTCGGGCGGCCCTTGCGGGTACGCACGGCCTCGAGGATCCAGCGGATCGCGAGCGTCTGCTGGCGGCGCTTGTTCACCTCGACCGGCACCTGGTAGTTGGCGCCGCCGATGCGCTTCGAGCGGACCTCGACCAGCGGCTTGGCGTTCTCGATCGCCTGCTCGAACACCGGCAGCGGATCGGACTTGAGCTTGTCGGCGATCTGCGCCATCGAGTCGTAGAACACGCCTTCGGCGAGACTCTTCTTGCCGTCGTACATCAAGCAGTTGATGAACTTCGACACCATCAGGCTGCCGTAGCGGCCGTCTGGCTTGAGTCCGCCGCCGGTCCAGCGCAGCGGCGCGGGACCCACGGCGGTTCCGCTCTGGACGAGCGTGATCGAACCGTCCTCGTTGGTGATGACCTCGGCGCCAGCTTCACCCTCTTCGAGGTTCTGCGCGCCGGTGTCGTCGCCGCCGCCGCCGCGGGGTCCGCGGTCGTCGTTGCGGGGTGGTCGGTTGTCGTCGCCTGGCTTGGGCATGTTCTATCCTTCGTTCCCTGGTCCCGGTCAGATGACCGGAGGTACTGCGGCAGTGCCGCTGGGATGTGGTAAGTGGAAGATGACGGAAAATCTCTGATGTCTAAACCCAGCATCCCTTGCTGCCTGCGGGGCAGCGCGGAGCGCGATGTCGGGGGCAGAAGCCCCCAACTTTAGGCCTTCTTCTTCGGACGCTTGGCGCCGTAGCAGCTGCGGCTCTGCATGCGTCCCTGGACGCCCTGGCAGTCGAGCTTGCCGCGGATGATGTGGTAGCGAACGCCGGGCAGATCGTGGACGCGACCGCCGCGCACCAGCACGAGCGAATGCTCCTGCAGGTTGTGCTTCTCGCCACCGATGTACGCGGTGATCTCCTTGCCGTTCGAGAGCCGCACGCGTGCGATCTTGCGCAGCGCCGAATTCGGCTTCTTCGGGGTCATGGTCTTGACCTGCAGGCACACGCCGCGCTTGAACGGGTTCTTCTCGAGCTGGGGGCTCTTGGTCTTGTTCTTCGCGGCCTGGCGGCCCTTGCGGATCAGCTGATTAATGGTCGGCACTGATGGACTCCTTGTCGGCGAACCGGACTTCTGTTTTCTCACCGAACCGGGTTTCTACGGGGGGGCGGATGCTAGCGGGTAGGGGCTCGATGACAACCGGCGCGCCCAGTTTCTCGATCTTGATGCCCTTGTAGGTGATGAATCCGGTCCCGCAGGGGATCAGATGGCCCAGGATGACGTTCTCCTTGAGGCCCAGGAGACCGTCCCGACGCCCGGCCAGGGCGGCGTCGGCCAGCACCTTGGTGGTCTCCTGGAAGGAGGCCGCCGAGATGAAGGATTCCGACTGCAGGGCCGCGCGGGTGATGCCCATGAGCTTCGGCTCGAAGGTTCCCGCGCGCTTGCCTTCGGCCAGGGCGCGCTGGTTCTCCTCGCGAACGCGGATCTTGTCGACCAGCTGGCCCTGGAGGTAGGGCAGGTCGCCCGGATCGTTGATCTCGACCTTGCGCAGCATCTGGCGGATGATCGTTTCGATGTGCTTGTCGTCGATGCGCACGTTCTGGGCGCGGTACACGGCCTGGATCTCGCCGAGCAGGTAGTCCTGCAGGGCTTCCTCGCCGCAGACCCGGAGCAGATCCTTCGGAACGAGAACGCCGTCGACCAGCGCATCGCCGGCCTTCACGCGGTCGCCCTTGTGCACGCGGTAGTGCTTGCCCTGGGGGATCGAGTGCTCGACCTCGGTGCCCGATTCGCCGCGGATGACGATCGTGCGCTTGCCGCGCTTGCGCTCGCCGAAGTCGATTTCGCCATCGAGCTCGGCCATGACCGCCGGATCCTTCGGCGGCCGGGCTTCGAACAGCTCGGTGACGCGCGGCAGACCGCCGGTGATGTCGTGCGTGCCCGCGATCTCGCGCGGAGTCGAGGCCAGCAGCGTGCCGCCGGGGATCTTCTGACCCTCGACGACGCGCAGCGTCGCCTTCTCGGGGACGGGATAGTGCGCGATCGGCTTGCCGTTCTCGTCCTCGAGCAGCACCTGGGGGTGTAGGTCGCCCTTACCCTCGAGGATGATGCGGTTGACGATGCCGGTCGCCGGGTCGCGCTCTTCGCGCATGGTGACTTCGGGGATGATGTGCTCGAAGCGCACGATGCCGCTGACGTCGGAGAGGATGGGGATGTTGGCCGCTTCCCATTCCGCGATCAGCGTGCCCTTCTCGAGCAGCGCGCCATCCTTGACGTTGAGCTTGGAGCCCACCGGCACCTTGAAGCGTTCGATCGTGCGGCCATTGGTGTCGTTGATGATCACCTCGCCGTTGCGATTGAGCACCACGTTGTCGCCGGCGCCGTTGGTCACGGTCCGGAGATTCTCGTACACCAGGGTACCAGGCTTGCGCGCCTTGTAGTTGGTGTCTTCGGTCTTCACGCCGGCGACACCACCAATGTGGAAAGTACGCATGGTCAGCTGGGTGCCCGGTTCGCCGATCGACTGCGCGGCGATGATGCCGGCGGCCACGCCCATCTCGACCATCAGGCCACGGCTGAGATCCATGCCGTAGCACTTCTGGCAGATGCCCGACTTCGACTGGCAGGTCAGCGGCGAACGCACGCGGATCTTCTCGAATCCCATGCCTTCGACGATCTTGGCCTTCTCGCGCGAAACGATCTCGTTCTCCATCACGATCACCTCGTCGGTGATGATGTCGACGATGGTGTCGCGCGCGGTGCGGCCGGTGATGGCGTCGGCGAGAGTGACCTTGATCTGGTCGCCGTCGTACACCACCGCCTTGGTGACGCCGCCGACGGTACCGCAGTCGTGCTCGCTGACGATCACGTCCTGCGCGACGTCGACGAGCTTGCGCGTCAGGTAGCCCGAGTCCGCGGTCTTGAGCGCGGTATCGGCCAAGCCCTTACGCGCGCCGTGCGTCGAGGTGAAGTACTCGAGCACCTTCAGGCCTTCGCGGAAGTTCGCGCGGATCGGGGTCTCGATGATTTCGCCGTTCGGCTTGGCCATCAGGCCGCGGATGCCCGCGAGCTGGCGGATCTGCGCGACCGAGCCGCGAGCGCCCGACTTGGCCATGACGTACACCGGGTTGATGTACTCCTTGCCGTAGCGGGTGTCGTTCTTGAGGCGCTCCATGAGCACGCCCGAGAGCTCCTCGGTGGCGTGCGTCCACGTCTCGACGACGTTGCGGTGCTTCTCCGACGCGGTGATGAGGCCGCGCTGATAGGCCTTGTGGAACTTCTGCGACTTCTTGTCGGCCTCGGCGATGATCGCGACCTTCTCCTCGGGGACGTACAGGTCGGACGCGCCGAAGGACATGCCGGACAGGGTCGAGTACTTGAAGCCGACATCCTTGATGGTGTCGAGCACGGTGATGGTCGAACGGCGGTCGAGGTACTCGAAGCAGTCGGCGATCACGCGGCGCAGGCCCTGCTTGTCCTGCAGCTTGTTGTAGAACGGCATGCCCTTGGGCAGCGCCTCGTTGAAGATGATGCGGCCGGGAGTCGTCTCGACGAGCACGGTCTCGGGCAGCATCTTCTTCACCGGGCCGCCATCATCGATGCGCGAGCCCTTGAGCAGCTGGATCTTGATCAGCGAATGCAGGGTCACGGTGCCGGTATCGAGGGCCATCAGCACCTCGTTGAAGCCGCTGAACACCTTGCCCTCGCCCGGCTGCTTCTCTTGCGCCATGGTGAGGAAGTAGCAGCCCAGGACGATGTCCTGGTCGGCCGAGATGATCGGATTGCCGTTGGACGGCGAGAAGATGTTGTTGGTCGACAGCATCAGCACGCGCGCTTCGGTCTGCGCCTCGATCGAGAGCGGCAGATGCACGGCCATCTGGTCGCCGTCGAAGTCGGCGTTGAAGCCCTGACAGACCAGCGGATGCAGCTGGATGGCCGAACCGTCGATCATCACCACCTCGAAGGCCTGGATGCCCATGCGGTGGAGCGTCGGCGCGCGGTTGAGCATCACCACGCGGCCCTTGATGACGTCATCGAGGACTTCCCACACCTCCTCGTCGCGGCGCTCGAGCTTGCGCTTGGCGGCCTTGACGGTCTCGGCGTAGCCGCGCTCCTTGAGCTGGCGGATGATGAACGGCTGGAAGAGCTCGAGGATGATCGACTTCGGCAGGCCGCACTGGTGCAGCTTCAGCCGCGGGCCGACCACGATGACCGAGCGGGCCGAGTAGTCGACGCGCTTGCCGAGCAGGTTCTCGCGGAACCGGCCCTGCTTGCCCTTGATCATGTCGGTGAGCGACTTGAGCGGTCGGTTGCCCGAGCCGAATACGGCGCGCTGGCAGCGGCCGTTGTCGAACAGCGCGTCCACCGCCTGCTGGAGCATCCGCTTCTCGTTGCGGATGATGATCGACGGAGCATTGAGCTCGATCAGCTTCTTGAGGCGATTGTTGCGGTAGATGACGCGGCGATAGAGGTCGTTGAGGTCTGAGGTCGCGAAGTTGCCGTTCTCGAGCGGCACCAGCGGACGCAGGTCGGGCGGGATGACTGGCACGACGGTCATGACCATCCACTGCGGATCATTGCCCGAGGATTTGATCTCCTCGGAGAGCTTCAGGCGCTTGATGATCTTCTCGATCTTCTGCTTGGCCTTGGTGCCGGCGAGCTCCTGGCGCAGGTCGCCGATGAGCTTCTCGATGTCGAGGTGGCGGATCAGCTCCTGCACGGCCTCGGCGCCCATCATGGCCTTGAAATCATCGCCGTACTTCTCTTGAGCCTTGCGGTACTGCTCCTCGGTGAGCACTTCCATGTACTCCAGAGGGGTGGTGCCGGGATCGGTGACGATGTACTTCTGGAAGTAGACGACCTGCTGCAGGTTCGACGACTTCATGCCGAGCAGGATGCCGAGGCGCGACGGCATGGTCTTGAAGAACCAGATGTGGGCGACCGGCGAGACCAGGTTGATGTGGCCCATGCGCTCGCGGCGGACGCGGCTATGGGTGACCAGCACGCCGCACTTCTCGCAGACGATGCCCTTGTACTTCACGCCCGAATACTTGCCGCAGAAGCACTCCCAGTCCTTGGTCGGTCCGAAGATCTTCTCGCAGAACAGTCCATCGCGCTCCGCCTTGTAGTTGCGGTAGTTGATGGTCTCGGGCCGCTTCACCTCACCCTGGCTCCAGCTGCGGATGACCTCGGGAGAGGCCAGGCGGATGGAGACGGCGTTGTAGTCGGGGCTCTGCAGGCTCTGTTCGGCGAGGTCGATCATGAGTGGGCGCTTTCTTCGGAAGATGCTTCCGTGTCAGCCGTTGAGAAAAAGTGAGGGAGGGAAGGGCCGGGCCGGGCCGGGGAGCAGTGAGCTCCGTCGGCCCGGTGGACTTCACTCGGCGTCGCCCTTGGGGGCCGGTTCGGCGATGAACTCCTGGTCGGGCACGACTTCCTCAGGGGCCTTCTCCTTCGCGGGTGCGCCGAAGTCGAGGGTCGCCGGAGCCGCGTCGAAGGACATGTCCTCTGGGCGGTGTAGGCGGATGTCGAGGCCGAGACCGCGGATTTCATTCATCAGCACTTCGAAGGCCATCGGCGTGCCGTAGGTCAGCGAGCCATCGCCCTTGACCATCGACTCGTAGATGCGGGTACGGCCGTCGACGTCGTCCGACTTGACCGTGAGGATCTCCTGCAGCACGTGCGCCGCGCCGTAGGCCTCGAGTGCCCAGACTTCCATTTCACCGAAGCGCTGGCCGCCGAAGCGCGCCTTGCCGCCCAGCGGCTGCTGGGTGATGAGGGAGTACGAACCGGTGGCGCGCGCATGCAGCTTGTCCTCCACCAAGTGGTGGAGCTTCAGCATGTACATGATGCCGACGGTGGTCTTCTGGTGCATGCGGTCGCCGGTGCGGCCGTCGTACAGGAACACCTTGCCCTCTTCAGGCAGTCCGGCTTCCTTCAGCGCGCCCTTGATCTCGGCCTCGCTGGCGCCGTCGAACACTGGCGTCACGCACTGGATCCCGAGGGCCTTGGCCGCCCAGCCGAGATGGGTCTCGAGTACCTGGCCGACGTTCATGCGCGAAGGCACGCCCAGCGGATTCAGCACGATGTCGACGGTGTTGCCGTCGGCGAGGAACGGCATGTTCTCCTCGGGCACGATCGTCGAGATCACGCCCTTGTTGCCGTGGCGGCCCGCCATCTTGTCGCCGACCTTGAGAGTCAGCTTGCGGGCGACGAACACCTTGACCATCTCGAGCACGCCGGTGGGCAGATCGTCGCCGCGTTTGGCGTTGACGATCTCCTTCTCGAGGTCGCCCTTGATCTCGTCGATCTTCGGATCGAACTCGTCGTAGATGGCGCGAGCGCGCTTGCGCTTCGAGCCGACGAAATTCAGCGCAGTCACGGGCAGCTCGCGGTGGAGCTTCATCACGTCCTCATCGGACATGTCCGCCGAGTACTCGACGACTTCGCCGGTCTCGATGTTCACGACGTTGGCGCCCGCGACTTCCCAGATCTGGTTGAACTTCTCGCGTGCGACCAGGGCCATCTGCACCGCGAAGCGGTCCTCGATGACCTTGATGCGGCCCTGCTCCTCCTTGCGGTCCTTCTCGGTCAGCGCGGCGCGGCGCTGGAAGCGCTTGACCGCCACCACCACTCCGCGGATGCCGGGCTTCATCACCAGCGAGTCGTCGCGCACGTCTTCGCCGGCGCGGCCAAAGATCGCGTGCAGCAGCTTCTCTTCAGGCGAGAGCTCGGACTTGTTCTTGGGCGTCACCTTGCCGACCAGCACGTCTCCGGGCTTGACCAGGGTGCCGGGGCGGACGAAGCCGCGCTCGTCGAGATTCCGCAGCGCTTCCTCGGAACGTCCGGGGATCTCGCGCGTGAACTCCTCCTTGCCGAGCTTGGTCTCGCGGATCTCGACCTTGAACTCCTCGATGTGGATCGAGGTGAAGCGGTCTTCGGCGAGCAGGCGCTCGTTGACGACGATCGCGTCCTCGAAGTTGAAGCCGTCGTAGGGCATGAACGCCACGAGGATGTTCTTGCCCAGGGCGAGCTGTCCGCCGTCGGTGCCGCCGCCGTCGGCGATGATCTGGCCGGCCTTGATCTTGTCGCCGAGGTTGACGATCGGCTGCTGGTTCAGGCAGGTGCGCTCGTTCAGGCCGTGGAACTTGCGCATCTCGTAGCGGTGCGCGCCCACGGTGATGTGCTTCGCGTCCACAGACGTCACCACGCCGTCCTCGCTGGCCATGACGACCATCGACGAGCTCTTGGGGACTTCCATCTCCATGCCCGTGGCGATGACCGGGGCCTCGTTGATCAGCAGCGGCACCGCTTGGCGCATCATGTTCGCGCCCATCAGGGCGCGGTTGGCGTCGTCGTGCTCGAGGAACGGGATGAGCGCGGCGGACACGCCGATCATCTGCTTCGGCGAGACGTCGGCATAGGTCACCTCGGCCACGGGCACCTCGGTGAACAGGCCGGCGTAGCGCACCTGGCAGATCTCCTGCTGGATCTTGCCGTTCTTGTCGAGCTCGACGGTGGCCTGCACGGTCTTGGCCTCGGCCTCTTCGTCGGCCATCAGGTAGACGATGTCGTCGGTGACCTTGCCGTTATGGACCTTGCGGTACGGCGTCACCAGGAAGCCGTATTCGTTCACGGCCGAGTAGATGGCGAGGGACACGATCAGGCCGATGTTGGCGCCTTCAGGCGTCTCGATCGGGCAGATGCGTCCGTAGTGCGAAGTGTGCACGTCGCGCACCTCGAAGCCGGCGCGCTTGCGATTGAGACCGCCAGGCCCAAGGGCCGAGAGACGGCGCTCGTGGGTCAGCTGCGAGAGCAGGTTCGACTGGTCGACCACCTGCGAGAGCTCGCCGCGCTGGAAGAAATTCTGGATCGCGCTGTCGACGGCCTGGTTATTGAACAGGTTGCGCGGAGCGAGCGCCTGGGCGACGTCCTCCTGCTGGAGATCGCGGCTGAGCTTCTCCTTCACGGCGCGACGCAGCTTGAGCATCGCGGCGCGCAGCTCGTCGGAGAGCAGGTCCGCGATCGGACGCACGCGGCGGTTGCCGAGATGATCGATGTCGTCGAGCTCGCCGGCGGACGAGCCGCTGCGGATCAAGGTGAGCAGGTACTCCAGGGCCTTCATGTAGTCCTGGACGGTGAGGACGCGCGCCTCGCCATCGTGCTTGAGCTTGCGGTTGATGCGGAAGCGGCCTACCGAGCCGAGATTGTAGCGCTGCTCGTTGAGGAAGCGGTCCTGGAAGAACTCGCGGACCTTGGCCTCGTCCGTCGGGTTACCAGGGCGCAGGCGGCGATAGATGCGCAGCAGCGCCTCTTCGTGGCTCTGCGATTCGTCTTCGCGCAGGGTGTTCAGCAGGATGTCGTCGGGCTTGACCACCGACGAGATGACTTCGACCGAATCGATGCCGAGATCCTTGAAGTTGTTGAGGTTGCCCTCGGAGACGATCTCGCAGGCCTTGGCCAGGACTTCGCCCGACTCCTTGTCGAGGACGTCGGCGGCGAGGATCTTGCCGATGACCTTGTCCTTCACGGTCTTCGAGGTCAGCGAGACCTTCTCGGTCTCGAAGAAGGCCTTGATGATCGCCGCGGTGGTGCCGAAGTCCTTCGACAGCGCGCGCAGGAAGCACGTGGCGACGACCTTGGCGGACTTGTCGATCTTGATCTGGAGGACGTCCTTCGAGGTCTGCTCGACCTGGATCCACGAGCCGCGCTCGGGGATGATGCGGCAGCTGTACGCGCGGCGGCCCGAGGCGCCGGTCTCGGACGAGAAGTCGACGCCGGGCGAGCGCTGGATCTGGGTGACGATCGTGCGCTCGGCGCCGTTGATGATGAACTCGCCGCCGCCGATGCGGATCGGGAAGTAGCCGATGTGCACGTCCTCCTCGAGAACGTCCTTGAAGGTCGGATGGTTCTGGCCGCTGACGCGGATCTTCAGCTTCAGGCCGCGCTGGAAGGTGAGGCCGAGATCGCGGCACTCGTCGATGTTGTGCTGCGGCGGGGTGAACAGATAGCCGTGGTAGCTGACCACCACCTGGTCGTCGTAGCCGGAGACCGGGAAGAATTCCCTGAAGATGGCTTCGAGTCCCTTGGCTTGGTTGCGGGCTTCCGGCGCGGCTTCGGTATCCAGGAATTCGTCGTAGCTCTTCGACTGGAGGTTGACGAGGCTGGGAACCGGAATGACTTCCTTGGTTCTGCCGAAGGACCGGATCTGCATGGATACCTCTTCATGGCCGACCCCGGCAGCGCTTGCCGGCATCGACTGGAACGTGGGGCGCTCATCCGTGGCCGGTAGGCCTGGGAGGGGCGCTCCAAAAGGGGATCAGAGGGTAGCGACCTGGATAGCGAAGACAAGGCCCCCAACCGGTTGACTCCTGCGCGAGGAGTGTCCGGTAAGGGGCCCTTGGCAAGGGCTTAGGAGCAGGGGCACGAGCCCCGGACCCCCCTTTACGCGCCCTCGACCTTCACGTCGGCGCCGGTGTCCTTGATCTTCTTGGCCAGCTCCTCGGCGGCCGGCTTCTCGAGGCCATCCTTGACCATCTTGGGCGCACCTTCGACGAACGCCTTGGCGTCGGCGAGGCCGAGCCCGGAGATCTCGCGGATGACCTTGATGACCTGGATCTTGTTCGGTCCGCCGGCGACGAGGGTGACCTTGAAGGAGGTCGGAGCCTCCTCGGCGGCCGCGGGGGCGGCACCGCCGCCAGCGGGAGCGGCCGCGGCGGCCGCGCTCACGCCCCACTTGGTTTCGAGGGACTTGACGAGCTCGGCGAGCTCCATGACGGTGCAGCCGTCCACGTCCGAAAGGAACTGATCGAACTTGCTCATGAGATACTCCGGGTGCGGCGATGGCCGCGGTGAATGTTGGTGTTGGGTGTCAGGGGGTGTCGGTAATCGGAATCAGGCCGCGGTGCCGGGGCCGGCCTGCTTCTTCTCGGCGATGGCAGCCAGCACGCGCGCCAGCCGCGACATCGGCGAGGCGAGGATGTTGACGAGCATGCCGCGCAGCTGCTGCTTGCTCGGCAGCTGGCTGATCTGGGTGATCTGCGCCGCGGTGAGCGCAGCGCCATCCATCAGGCCGCCGCGCACGGCGACCTTGTCCTCCTTGGCGAGATCGGCGACGATCTTCGCGGCGGCGACCATGTCGGGGGCGAGCACCACGCCGAGCGAGGAGCGCGTGCCCTCGCACATCTTGGCGGCGCCAGCGGGCACCGCGCGCTGCAGGATCGCGACCTTCGCGACCTTGAACTTCGCGCCGATACCGCGCAGATCCTTGCGCATCTTGAGGTTCTCGTTGCTCTTGAGGCGCGAGGCGTCGACCAGGATCATCGAGGCGCTGTCGCCCATGAAGGCCTTCACCTCGACGAGCATCATCTGATTGATGGCACTGGGCATGGGACTACTCCTGGCTCTGGATGAAGGCGATGCGGACGCCGGGGCCCATGGTCGACGAGACGACGACGTTCTTCACGAAATCGCCCTTCACGGACGACGGACGGTGCTCGCTGACATGGGTGAGGACCGAGCTGATGTTATCGGCGAGCTTGGCTTCCTCGAAGGTCGAGTTGCCGACGCGGACGTGCACGTTGCCGGCGGCGTCCGAGCGGTATTCGATCTTGCCGCCCTTGAACTCCTTCACGGCGGTGGCGACATCGTCGGTGACGGTGCCGGACTTGGGCGACGGCATCAGGCCGCGGGGTCCGAGGACCTTGCCGAGCTTGCTGACGAAGCGCATCATCTTCGGGGTCGCGATGGCGACGTCGAAATCCATGAAGCCGTCGTTGACCGCGGTGACCACGTCCTCGCCGCCGGCCTTGACCGCGCCGCCGGCGAGAGCCGCCTGGACCTTGTCGCCGTCATCGCAGAACACGATCACGCGCATGCTCTTGCCGGTCCCGTGCGGGAGGCTGAAGCTGCCGCGGAACTGCTGGTCCGCCTTCTTGGTGTCTAGGTTCAGGTGGACCGAGAGGTCGATCGACTCGGTGAATTTGGCCTTGGCCATCTTCTTGACCAGGCCGACCGCGGTCGGAACGCCTTGCGGCTCCTGGAGATTGGCACCACCCTTGGTGGTCGCCTCGACGAGCTGGCGGTACCGCTTGCTGCGATGTCTCATGGATGCTCCTGTGGTCCGAACGACCGGGCTTGCGCCGCCAGTCTCCCACGTGTCCAAAATGTTCTGACGTCCGAATGAAAAGAACGGAAAGTGCTGAATCAGCCTTCGATCGTGACGCCCATCGAGCGAGCGGTGCCGGCGACGGTCTTCATGGCGGCCTCGAGCGAGCCCGCGGTCATCTCGGCAATCTTCTTCTCGGCGATCATCTTGACCTGAGCCTTGGTGATCTTGCCGACCGAGGTCAGGGGACCAGCGTTGCCGGCGCCCTTCTCGATGCCCGCGGCCTTGCGCACCTGGGCGCTGACCGGTGGCTGCTTCATGATGAAGGTGAAGGTCTTGTCCTTGAAGACGGTGATCACCACGGGGATGATCTCACCCTTCAAGTTCGCCGTAGCGTCGTTGAACTGCTTGACGAAGGCGCCGATGTTGACGCCCTTGGCGCCGAGCGCCGGGCCGACCGGAGGAGCCGGAGTCGCCCCGCCGCCGGGGATGACCAGGTTGATCGTGCCTACGATTTCTTTTTGCTTGGCCATAACTCGCTCTAGTGCAGTCGCTTATGTCGATTCGTCATGGCGGCAGCCATGCAGAACCGGAAATTAGGGTCGCGGAGTCTAGGTGCGTACTCCGAAATCAAAGGGGAATTTAGCGGAAAGCCCTATCCATCCTCTGTACACGCCATCCCGCACGCGAGGACCGTCATCGTTTGCGAGGCCAAGGCGCCGAAGCCGCCAGCCGGATCATCCACGGTCAGGCGAGGCATGCCGGCATCGCGAACGAGAACGGCCGCAGCTAGACGGCGGCTTCGACCTGCCAGACCTCGAGCCAGACGGGGGTCTGGCGACCGAAGACGGTGATCATGACGCGCAGCTCGCCCTTGGTGGCGTTGATCTCGGCGACCACGCCCTCCATGCCCGCGAAGGTACCTTCCTTGACCTTGACCCGATCGTCGACCTTGAACGGGATCTGGACCAGCTCCTTGCGCTGCTCGTCGGGCGACTGGGCGGTGGCGATGCGCACGATGCGCTCGGCTTCGTCCTTGGTCAACGGATCCGGATTGCGCGGATCCGCACCCAAGAAACCGGTCACGCCGTCGACGGCGTTGATGGTCTCGAGCACGTCGAAGTTGAGGTCCATCTCGACGTAGATGTACCCGGGGTACAGCTTGCGCTCGGTCGATACCTTCTTGCCGCGCTTGACCTCGGTCACGCGCTCGGCGGGGATGAGCATCTGGCCGACGTGCGGCTCGAGCTTCTTCCCCTTCAATTGGGTTTGGATCATGTCCCGACAAGAATTTTCACGGCCGGAAACGGCCTTCAGCACGTACCACCGCATTAGAAATTCGCTCCAAGGGACAGAAGGTATTTCAACACATGCAACAAGACGAAGTCGGCGAGGAAGATGAGCCCGGCGAGGATGGCGATCGCGATCGCGATCACGATGGTGCTGCGCACGAGCGTGTTCGGCGCCGGCCATTCGACCTTCACCATCTCTTGCTCGACTTCGATCAGGAACTCGACCGAACGGTGGTGGAATCCCGCCGCGACCAGGCCAGAGACCAAGGCGCCGACCGAGGCGATCGTGAACAGCACCGCGAGGATCAGCTGACGATAGTGGGCGGAAGCATGCTGGGGATCGAGCGGAGCGGTGAACTTCGCCCATGCGCCGGTATAGCCCAGATCGGCCGCGATGACCAATGCGAGAATCAGGCAGATGGTGCGGATTACCCGCCCTTGAGGCCATTTATACATGGATCGACGCTACCAGAGATGGCACGGGAGGAGGGATTTGAACCCCCGACCGGTGGATTTGGAATCCACTGCTCTACCAGCTGAGCTACCCCCGTATGGGTGAAAGGCTTCCCTCTGACTCACCCTGTGTCCCTGCTGTCTGGGGGGCAGGCCGGAGGCCGATGTTGGGGGGCCGTAGCCCCCCAACCGAAAATCATTTGCGCTTCTTCTCCTTGTGGAGCGTGTGCTTGCGCAGCTTGGGATGGTACTTCTTGAGCTCCAGCTTCTGGGCGGTCTTCGACCGGCTGGTGTAATAGTTCACATCCCCGGTCTCCACGCAGACCAGCATGACGTGCTCGCGTTTGTCTTTGGCCATGTGCTACCCTTTCTCTCTGCTTCGGATGCTTCGATCCGCTTCTTTCGGACATCTACTGAGACGCAAAAGCCGGCCCGAGGCGGCTGCCCCGGACCGGCGTCAAGCCGAGCGCTTACTCGAGGATCTTCGAGACGACGCCCGAACCGACCGTGTGGCCACCTTCGCGGATGGCGAAGCGCAGGCCTTCCTCCATCGCGATCTTGCTGATCAGCTCGACGGTGAAACGCAGGTTGTCACCCGGCATCACCAGCTCGCGATCCGCGGGCAGCGTGACGGTACCCGTCACGTCGGTGGTGCGGAAGTAGAACTGCGGACGGTAGCCGTTCTGGAACGGCGTCTTGCGACCGCCTTCCTCGCCCTTGAGGATGTAGACCTCGGCCTCGAACTTCTTGTGGATCTTGACCGACTTCGGCTTGCAGATGACCATGCCGCGCTCGATCTGCTCCTTCTCGACGCCGCGTAGGAGGATGCCGCAGTTGTCGCCCGATTGGGTCGACTCCATCTCCTTGCGGAACATCTCGATGCCGGTGGCGACCGACTGCAGCGGCTCCTCGCGCAGGCCGACGATCTCGACCGGCTCGCCGATCTTGAGCGTGCCGCGCTCGACGCGGCCAGTAGCGACGGTGCCGCGGCCGGAGATCGAGAACACGTCCTCGACCGGCATCAGGAAGGGCTTGGCGTCGTCGCGGACCGGCTCGGGAACAAAGGAGTCGAGCGCGTCGAGCAGATCGAGGATCGGCTTCGCATCGGCGCTCTTGGCGTCGGTTGCGGCCAGCGCGGCATTGGAACGACCACGGATGATCGGGGTCGTGTCGCCAGGGAACTGGTACTTCTTCAGCAGGTCGCGGATCTCTTCCTCGACGAGGTCGAGCAGATCCTTGTCGTCGACCAGGTCGATCTTGTTGAGGAACACCACGATGTGGTTGACGCCCACCTGACGGGCCAGGAGCACGTGCTCCTTGGTCTGGGGCATCGGGCCGTCGCCGGCCGACACGACCAGGATCGCGCCGTCCATCTGCGCGGCGCCGGTGATCATGTTCTTGACGAAGTCGGCGTGTCCCGGGCAGTCGACGTGCGCGTAGTGGCGCTTTTCGCTCGAATACTCGACATGCGAGGCCGCGATGGTCACGGTCTTGTTCGCATCGCGAACAGTACCGCCCTTCGTGATCTCAGCGTACGACCGCTTCTCGGCCAAGCCGCGAAGCGCCGACACATGGACCAGAGCGGCAGTGAGCGTGCTCTTGCCGTGGTCGATGTGGCCGATGGTGCCGACATTGACGTGCGGCTTGTTGCGAACGAACTTTTCCTTGGCCATGGGAGGCTCCGCTGAGAGGCCGGCTGCAGGGCCGGCGGTGAAAAGAAGAAGAAAGGCTGGATGGGGGTCGAGTGGAGCTACCTTTGGGATTTGAACCCAAGACCTCGTCCTTACCAAGGACGCGCTCTACCAACTGAGCTAAGGCAGCATGATGCCCCGAGTCGTCGGACGGGCGTGTGCGGTGGAGCGGGTGAAGGGAATCGAACCCTCGTATTCAGCTTGGAAGGCTGCTGCTCTACCATTGAGCTACACCCGCTTGTGCCTGCTCTCGCTCCTATGCCTTGGTGGGCACGGGATCTCGAACAGCCAGGAAGGCGTGCCTCCCTGAGTAGGGACAGGTGCCCACGGGTGTGGTGGGTGGAGAAGGATTCGAACCTTCGAAGGCAGAGCCAGTAGATTTACAGTCTACCCCGTTTGACCACTTCGGTATCCACCCGTGTGCACGACCGACAACATCCATGATATCAAAGAGCGTCGAAAGACCCCGGAATGTGGCTGGAGCCACCTGCCGGACTCGAACCGGCGACCTACTGTTTACAAAACAGTAGCTCTACCAACTGAGCTAAGGTGGCAGACCCCTCCCCCGGACGAGAAGGGATGGGGAGGATAGATAGGGCCCCCGAGGTGTCAAGTTGGGAAGGAGCACGTGCTTCCGACATTCAGGGGCTCCGCCCCTACGGCCCTGCGGGCCTACCCCACGGCTTTGTCGTGGCTCGATTCCGCCGGGGGCCGGCGGAATCGTCGGCGGATGGCTACGCCATTTTTTCGCCGACCGCCACTCGGCGCCGCCCCATCGCCTGCCGATGGGGCCCCCGAGTATGGGCGTGCTGAGGGCTTCGCCACTGCGGCCTGAGAACCATCGCGGCGCCGCCCGGCGGTCAGAAAAGAGAAGGACAACAAAGGCCGTCGGGGCACGGGGCAAAGCCCCGCCTGAGCCGTGGCGAAGCCACCGGCCGCCGAGTCCTGGTTTGCGTGAACAATGGGCGCAGCCCATCACGCAAACGTTCTGACCCGAAGGGACAGAACGAAGGACGACAAAGGCCGTGGGGGCCCGGGGGCACAGCCCCCGACAAAAAAGCCGGCCGCCGAGTCCTGGTTTGCGTGAACAATGGGCGCAGCCCATCACGCAAACGTTCTGACCCGAAGGGGCAGAACGAAGGACGACAAAGGCCGTGGGGGCCCGGGGGCGGAGCCCCCGAAACAAACCGTCAGTTGGCGCCGCGTTTGCGCGCCTCGAGCCCGGCCATGCTGGTGGCCGGGTCCTCGGGCAGATCCACCGCGCAGGCGCCCAGGTAATGCACGATCAGCGCCCGGCGGAAGCGGTCGGCGGTGCGGTTCGGATAGGATCCGTGGATGGTCATGCCGTGGAAGAACAGCACGTCTCCCGGCTCCATGTCGATGCCTACCTGCCTGGCTCCGGCCGGGAGCACCGATCCGCCGCCCGTGAACGAGATGCTGGTATCGGCCTCCTCGACCGGCAGCACGCCCAGGCGATGGGATTCCGGCACCACGGTCATGAAGCCGTTGGCCTGGTCGCAGCGGTCGAGCGCCAGCCAGCAGCCGATCAGGGGCGTCTTGCGGATGTACTGATTGTCCTGGTGGAGGGCCTGCCCGCGCGCGCCCGGGGGCTTGAAGTAGAGCATGGTCTGGCACTGCGCGAGTTCGGCGCCCACCAGATCCCTGGCGGCCGCCAACAGGCGGGGATCCTTACGCCATGAATCGGTGCGGGCGTCCCAGTCGTGCATGTTGATCATGCGTGGATAGCGGTTCAGCGGATCACTGGCGCCCTTGGCCGGATCGCCGCCCATGTCGCCGGGCTTGGCGCCCTCGGCGCGACGACGCATGAAATGCTCGCGCAGGGATTCGACCTCGGCGAGCGGCAGCAGGCCGCGAACCACATGATGCCCGATGCGCTCGTACTCGGCGCGAGCGCTCGAGACGCTGACAGGAACTGGAACTACGGAGGGCTGCGTGGTTCGGGCCATGGTGCTCATGCCCACAGCATACGCCCGGGCCGACCCGGGAATGCCCCCGGCGGGCAATTACCTGCCTGAAATCCTCAGGCAGGCGGAGTGATGCGCGTTACCCGAGCGCCCTGGCTCACGTCTTCGCGACCGTGAGAGACAACTGGCCGATGGCAGGCAGCGTCCCCACCAGCGGCCGCAGGTATGGCACCAGCTTCGTCGCCACCACGTCGTTGCCGTCTGCGTTCAGCCAATCGCGCGGCATCGGCTTGGTATCCTTCGCGACCGTCGGCAGCGGCGTCACGAAAGTCTCGACGGCGTAGGAGGCTCCGGCGGCGCGACGGAACGCGATCGAACCGCTGCGCGTGCCCGCGAGGGCGGCCGCGACCGCCGCCTCGCCAGCGCGCCGTGCCTCAGCCGCGTCGACGTCGCTGACCACGCCAGGGAAGCAGCGCTGCAGGTAGCCGAAGGTGTCGGCGCGGATGCGGTGCTTCTTCTCTGGCCACGCCTTACCCAAATATTCCTTCAGCCTGCCGGCGAGGAAATCTCCGAGCGCACCGGATCCCGAGAGCTGCTTGTTGCCGTGCGAATCGACTTCGCCGAGGTCAATGATCTCCTTGCCGCCGGGTCCGTGGATGCCTTCGGAGACGGCGATGACGCAGCGCCCGAGCCGCTTGTATACCGCGAGCACGTCGGCGCCGAATCGTTCGAGCGAGAAATCCGCCTCGGGGCAGTAGATGAGGTGCGGGCCATCGTCGGGGAAGACGCGCGCGAGCGCCGCCGCTGCGGTCAGCCAGCCGGCGTTGCGACCCATCACCACGTTCACCTTGATGCCGCTGAGCGAACGATTGTCGAGATTGTCGCCCATGAACGCCTGGATGACGAACTTGGCCGCCGAGCCGTAGCCCGGGCAGTGGTCGGTGACCATCAGATCGTTGTCGATGGTCTTGGGGCAGTGGAAGCACACCAGGTCGTAGCCGTCCTGGTGCGCCATCTCGTTGATGATGTTGGTGGTTTCGGCGGTGTCGTTGCCGCCGATATAGAAGAATGAACGCACGCCGAACTGCTTGAAGCGCTCGAATACCTTCGCGCACACCTCGGGCGTGGGCTTAAGCCGCACCGATTTCAACGCGGCCGAAGGCGTGCCCGCGACCACTTCGAGGTTCGCCGCATCCTCTTGGCCGAAATCGCAGAACGCGCCATCGATGATGCCCTGGATGCCGTGGATGGCGCCGAGCACGCGGGTGAAGGTCTGCGGCTGCGCCAGGCACGCCTTCACCACGCCGATCAGGGTCTGGTTGATGACGGCGGTGGGGCCGCCAGATTGACCGATGACGACGGCGCCGGGGGTTGGCATGGGGGCTCCTGGACGGGTGGGGCTGGCGGACCGGCGGCATGATCACCGCCGAGCCCGACCCGACAAGGCTCGGCTCGTGCCTACTCCGCGTCCCCGTGCTTCACCACCACCTTGCGGCCGGCTGGCTGGCCGATGCCCTTGAGCAGCTCGTCGAACCACGCCACGGTGAAGTCGAACGGCTTGCCGCCCTTGATGCGCGGAAACTCGATGGCGCGCAGCATGCCGCCGCGGCCCTCGTCGTGACCGATCACGCCGCTCTCGCCGCGCAGACCGCAATCGACCGCGAGGTCGACCATGCTCTTGATCAGGCCCAGGTCCTCGGGGTTCGAGGCGGCGGCGCGCGCGTAGTAACCGCTCTTCTGCACCAGCGTCTTCTCGGCGCCGAGCAGCTTGGCGAATTGCTTCGAGAACCAGCCGCCGACATTGACCTTGTCGAGCCTGACGTGCCCGAAGGCATCCTTGTCGACGGCCTCGCCGCGCGACTGCATCTCGAGCACGATGTTCTCGACGCCCGCGCCTTCGGCGACGAAGATGTTGACGCAATCCTTGCGGTCCATGACCTGCTTGAGGCGCTTCGCCTCGGCCTGCACGTCGAGTTCCATCTCGGGGATGTAGACCGCGTCGATGTCCATGTGCAGGCGCGTGAGGTTGAAGCCCGGCAGGAAGTGCTGGCCGGAGAGCGAGGTGCGGTACTCGCGCGCGGTGGCGGCGGTGAGCCACCCGCAGTTGCGGCCCATGACCTCGTGGACGATCAGCATGCGCGGATTCGCCGACTGCTCGTTGACGACGTTGGCGAAGAAACGCGCGCCCTGCTCGGCGGCGGTCCACGCCCCGAGCGATTGGCGGATCGGCACCACATCGTTGTCGATGGTCTTGGGCAGCCCGACCACGGTCAGCTGGTAGCCGTTGGCCGCGAGATATTTCGCCAGGTCGGCCGCGGTGGTGTTGGTGTCGTCGCCACCGATGGTGTGCAGGATGGTGATGCCATCGCTGGTCAGGCGCTCGGCGGCCACCTTGAGCGGATCCTGGCCTTCCTTCACCAGTCCACGCTTCACGCAATCGGCGACGTTGGTCAGCTTCACCCGGCTGTTGCCCAGCGGCGATCCGCCGTGCGCGTGGAGGACCCCCGCGTGTGCGCGCACCTCGGCGCCGGCGACAATGCTCTCGCCCAGCAGCAGACCCTTGTAGCCGCCGAGGTAGCCGACGATCTCGACCTCAGGCGCCATCTCGTCATAGCGTTCGATCAGGCCGCCCACCGCCGAGGACAGGCACGGCGCGAGCCCGCCGGCCGTCAGCATCGCCACCTTGTGCTTGGTCTTGGACATGATCCACCTCCGGGCCCAGCGCGGGCGAGCGGGGTCATAGCCAGACGATGGGATCACGCCAATCGAAAAGATCCTGCCGGCGGAGGCGACTCGCTGATCTAGAAGCCGTGACCACGCCGTCTTGAGCTCGGAGCGAGCTTACTCGCGCATCACTTGAGGTTCCAGCCCACCTTGTTCAGGAGCTGCGACGCATCGGTCACGGGCAGGCTCGCGTCGAGATGGATCTGATCGTGCCCCACCTTGACCACCGCCGAGATCGCGACCATGGGCAGCGTTCCATCCGGCTCAAGGCGATCCTTGAACACATCGCGCACGATGCGCGTCAGGTCGAGCGTCGCCACCAGCACGCCGGTCGGCCCGCTCGGCGCGCTCGCGCCGCCGAGCCGGCCAGCCACCGCTGCCGCCGCCGCCGACGCATCGGCATCGGCGCTCTCGACCTCGATCACATAGCGGTCTGCGCTCGCGAGCGCGAGCGTGCGCGGCGGCGTCTCCGTGCCACGCAGGACGAACCCCGGCAACGCCGGCTCGCTCTGCGCCGTGCGATCCCCCAACGCCGATTGCAATGCCGCCGCGTGGTCGGTGAAGCTCTCGGCCTGGGGCTGTTCGATCACCAGCGACGACACCGAGCTGCCATCGCCACGAAGGTCGACGCCCCAGGCGAACGCCCCGGTGCGATCGAGCATGCTCCAGCACGACCGCCACGACTCGTCGATGGCCGGCGTCCACGCGGCGGCGTGGGCGGGCTTGAGCGTCGTCGCGAGCTGCTGCCCCAACGCGTCGCACTGACCCTGCCACGCCAGCTGTCCCGAGACCACGAAGGCGGTGTCCGCGGTGGTCAGCGCGGCGGCGACTCGGCTGCCCTGGTTCGCCTGCGCGCGCATCCATTCCGCCAAGGGTGAATCCGGCACTGCTTTCAGCGTCGCCGAGAAAGTTCCGCCGGTGCCGGCGGAACGCAGCTGCCACGACCATGATGACACCTGGCCAAGCAGCCCCGCGCGCGCCTGCTCGACGATCGCGTCGGTGACCGAACGCGCGAGCGCGGACGGTCGCAGGCGCTCGATGGCTGGGAACTCGAGGTTCACGCCCATCGGCAGATCGGTCGCGAAGGGACCCCAGGCGGTGAAACCGACGGCGCAGTCGTCGCCAGACGAGGTCAGCGGATGCGAGGCGAGCTGGCGGCACTCGTCGCTGCTGCGCGCCAGGTACGCGGTGTTATCGCTGACCAAAAGGCGATACTCCTCCTTGCCGCCTATGCGGTTCTGCGAATAGATCACCGTGCCTTCGCGGTCGCCGACGCGCACCAGCGGCGGTTCGCCGGGGGGCATCGCGCCGAAGTTGTCGACGAAGGCGCGGCGGTTCGACACCGGGATCACCGCCACCAACCCGGACTTGCCTGGTCTCCAAGCGAGCAGGCTAGCGCGCTGGAGATCGACGCCGGCGAACGACGCGCTGCAGAACAGGGCGCGCGCGATGCGCTCCCGCGTGGGCGCCGGATCCTGGCCACAGGACGCGGCCAGCTGCGTCGCCTGGCGGTCGAGCCACTTCGCGTCCTCGATGCGCAGTACCGCGTACGCGTCCTTCAGCACCGGGGTGTCCGGGCGGCTCTCGGCGTGCAGCGGCGCGCTCGCGATGGATGCGATGGACACGATCATCACGGCGAGGATGGGCAGGCGCATGCCTCCACCGTAACGTTTACCTACCTGGGGAGCAACCACGACCTCAGCGCCACGTCCCTGCCGGCGCGGCAATGCCGCGCAGCGGGCATCAGCGGGTGGCGGCGGCGAACTTGATGAGCACCAGGGATTCGACGTTGGCGGTATCGCGCAGCGGCTCGACGCCGATCTGCCAATGCCCCGACGTCCCCGCGCGGGTGGCGGAGGTGATCTGGCCGAGCACCAGGCCGGCCGGCAAGCGGCCGTCGGCTCCCGCGGTGACCACCTGCATGCCGGTGGTGATGTCGAGTCCCTCGTGGTCCTCGACGAAGTCCAGAGCGAGCGAACGCGGCTTGCCGGTGCCGGCGATGACGCCTTCGGCGACTTTCTGCTTGCCGTCGATGATCGCGGCGGGGATGCGGCTCTCGACGTCCGAGATCTCTTGCACCAGGCAGCGGCCGTCCTGCACGCCGGCGACCACCCCGACCAGGCTCCAGCCACTGCATGCCGGCAGGCCCTTGACCACGCCATCGATCGCGCCCGCGTCGAGCTCGCAGTAACGCCGGCCAGCGCGCTGGGTGCGTGCGATCACGCGCGCGCGCACCACCACCACCTGGTCCGGAGGCACGCCGCCCTCACCCTTGATGGACAGGTATTCGGATAGCCGCGTGCGCAGAACCACGTTCTCGGCGTTCAACCGGATCACCTGCTCACGCAAGGTGACGATCTCCTCGTCGTCGGCCGGACCGGGGTGGGGGGCGAGGCCGCTCTGGACTGGCCTGACCAGACGCGCCAGCTTGCCCCAGGCCCACGATCCGAGGTGGGTGGTCGCCAACAGCAGGGTCACCCCCACCACGATCACCAAGATCACCCGACGCGATGGCATGGCGCATGGTTCGCGCGGCGCGCCGCGGTGCAAGCGCGTGCGCTCGACCAGCGCAAAACCCGCTATCTGGCGCTGGCTTTTGCCCCCCAACGGGGGTAATGAAAGACAACGACCGTGGACACCTCCCTGCAAACATCACTGCATATCCTGGTGGTCGACGACCGCCCGGAGAGCGTGCTGTTCCTCACCGAATTCCTGCTCTCGCGCAAGCATCGGGTGGCCACCATCGGCAATGGCAAGGAGGCGCTGGCCTCGGTGGTGCGCCGGCGCGCCGCCAACGATCCCTACGACTTGGTGATCAGCGAACTCAACGTCCCGGGCCTGGACGGCCTCACGCTTTTCAAGGAGCTGCGGCGCCGGCAGGAGCCGATCGAGGTGGTGGTGTGCACCGCCTATGCAGCCATGCATCCCACCCTGCGCCAGGATGCCGACCGCGTCGGCTGCCTGGCGATCGTCGACAAGCCGGCGGACCTACAGAAGCTGGAAGAGATCGTCACCCTCACTCGCGGCCGCAAACGCGCGTCGCCCGGCACCAGCAAGACCGAACAGCCGTTCTTCGGCACGTCGCGCACCGTGCGCGCCGCCGATGTGAAGACCGCGTCGATCCGCCGCGAACCGGGGCCGATGAGCGCCGGGCTCGAGCGGCGCGATGCTCCACCCACTGCGCCAGCCGCGCCCGAGGCATCCAGCATGCAGTACCCCTCGCCGCTGCCCTTCGACGAGGGCTCCGATCGCCTGCCCCGCCGCCAGGTGCAGTCGTACTCGCACAATTCCAGCGATGCCCCCCTTGCCAGTGGACAGAAGCCGCCGACGGGGCCGGAATACCGGCCCGGCACCGGCCGCGAGTCCCGTCCGACCACCGACCGCCAGCAGCGCCCGCCAGCCGCGATCCCGGTCGCTCCCGAGGCCATCCCGGTGCCCAGGCCCAACGCCTCGCCCGGCCAGGCGAATCCCCCCTCCAAGCCGCTCGCTCCGGTCACCACCCGCCTGCGCCGCACCGTCACCGGCACCGAGCGCATCACCCGCACCAATCCCCCGGCTGGCGCCGCACACCCGGAGAACAGCCGCGCGGTGGGCTGCGCCTCGTGCGGCAAGACGTTCGCGGTGGTGAACAAGCCCGAGGCATACAGCGTGGTGTGCGTCCACTGCGGGCAGTTGAACACCATCGACCCGCTGCTGTCTTGATGGTCCCTGCGCCGCTGCGCGGCGCGGCCTGCGGCCGCTCTGATCGCTGCGCGATCGGGAATGTCCTGCAACTGGGGGGCTTCGCCCCCCAACGCCAGTCCCTCCGGGACTGCCCCCACCCGATCGTCGAGGGACGTGGGGAGGTAGAACTCAGCTCGCGTGTTGGCGCGGCCAGTGACGTATCGGTCTTTGGCCTTCTGTCTTCCCGCTTCGATCTTCCCCCTTCTTCGCTTCCGCTTTCCCGCTCAACCTCTCCGCTCCTCTGTTTCCCCACCGCTACCGTCGTACGCTATGGCGATGGCGATGGCGGAGACGCTCGGCGAGGCGGTGGCGGCTTTCCTCGCGCATCTGCGCGATGCGCGGCAGGCGAGCGTGCACACGCTGCGGGCATACGCACGCGAGCTCGACGAACTGCTGGGGTGGATCGCCAAACAGGCTCCCGAGGTGGCGTCGGCCGAAGCACTGGGGGCACAGGTGCTGCGCGCGTACATCGCGGATCGCGCGAGCGGCGCGTTGGCGGCGGCGAGCGTGGCGCGCACGGTGGCGTGCGTGCGCGCATTCGGGCGCTATCTCGCGACCAGCGAGCGCCTGGCGGCGAATCCCGCGGCGCTCCTGCGCGCGCCGCGCGTCGGGCGGAAGCTGCCGCACTATCTCGAGACCGAGGACGTCGAGCGCCTGCTCGGCTCGCCCCAGGGCGACGATGAATGCGCCTGCCGCGACCGCGCGATCTTCGAGGTGCTCTACAGCAGCGGCATGCGCGTCGGCGAACTGGTCGCGCTCGACGACGCGCGCATCGACCTGATCGGCGGCGTGGCGATCGTACAGGGCAAAGGTCGCAAGCAGCGGCTCGCGCCGCTCGGCGTGCCGGCGGTGCGCGCACTCGAGCGCTACCAGCGCGCGCGCGACCAGGCGCACGGACGCGCGAGCGACGCGCGCGGCACCTTCCTGAGCATCAAGTCGGCCAAGCGCAAGGGCGGCAAGCGTCTCGCCGACCGCGACGTGCGGCGCATCCTCGCGCGGCACATCGCGCTCGCGGGACTCGCGCCCAAGACCAGCCCGCACACCTTGCGCCATAGCTTCGCCACCCACCTGCTGCGCGCCGGAGCGGACATCCGCGCGGTGCAGGAGCTGCTCGGGCATGCGAGCCTGAACACCACGCAAATCTACACGCACCTGACCATCGAGGCGCTGCGCGAGGTCTATCGGAAGGCGCATCCAAGGGCTTAGTCCTCCAGGGGCTTCGCCCCTACGGCCTGCGGCCTACCCCACGGGCTTTGTCGCTGCTTTTTTTCGCCATACCGGCGAAAAAATCGGCGGATGGGCTGCGCCCATTGTATCCGCCGACCGCAGCTCGGCGCCCGCCCCATCGCGGAGCGATGGGGCCCCCGGTTGAATGATCAGAGGCTTCGTCCTCCAGGGGCTTCGCCCCTACGGCCTGGCGGCCTACCCCACGGGCTTTGTCGGGGTTCGATCTCGCCGCGGACGGCGAGATCGTGGGCGGATCGGCTGCGCCGATTGTATCCGCCCACCACCCCTCGGCGCCCGCCCCATCGCGGAGCGATGGGGCCCCCGGGTATGAGTTTGGTCAGAGGCTTCGTCTCTGCGGCCTGCGGCCTACCTCTCGGGCTAATCGTCTTTCTTCTTCACCACGGGCATGGGGATCGGTTCGCCGGCGCGGATCTTGGCCATTACGGCGAGCAGGCGGCGGCGGTCGCTGTCCTGGTGGGCGAGGGTCACGGCCAGGCGCAGGCGGCAGGCGCCGGTGGGGACGGTGGGTGGGCGGATCGCGGGGGCGAAATGGCCGGCGAGGCGTAGTTTCGCCGACAGGTCGAGCGCGGCGGCCTCGTCGCCGACGATCACCGGGATGATCGGTGAGCGGCCCTCGGGGACATTCCAGCCCTGCGCGCGCAGGCCGGCGCGCACCTCGGCGGCGGCGGCGATCAGCTGGCGTGGCAGGTCCGGCTGCTCGCGCAAGAGGTCGAGCGACGCGACCGCCGCCCCCATCGCCGCGGGCACCGGCGCGGTGGAGAAGATGAAGCTGCGCCCGCGATTGACCGCGAGCTCGATGAGGTCGCTGTCGCCGGCGAGGAAGCCGCCTTGCGAGCCGAGGCTCTTCGAGCAGGTGCCGATGCGCAGGTCGGGCGCAACGCCGGCCTCGGCGCACAGGCCGCGGCCGGCAGGGCCGACCACGCCGATCGCGTGCGCCTCGTCAACCACCAGCAGCGCACCGTGGGCGCGGCACAGGGCGTGGATGGCGGCGACCGGCGCCTCGTCGCCATCCATCGAATAGATCGACTCGACGCACACCACGCGGCGCGGCGCACCTACGGTGCGCTCGAGCTGCTTGGCGAGATCCTGGATGTCGTTGTGCGCGAAGCGCAGCATGGTGGCGGCGGCGAGCCGCGCGCCGTCATAGGTCGAGGCGTGGCACGCGCGGTCGAGGATGATGACGTCCTCGGGATGCGCGCATAGGCTGACCAGCGCGGCGAGGTTGGCCTGGAAGCCGGTGGTGGTGACCAGCGCGTCCTCGGTGCCGAGCCAGTGCGCGAGCCGCTCCTCGAGCCGGCGGTGGCAGCGCAGGCCACCCGCGAGCAGGCGCGCCGCGCCCGCGCCCGCGCCGTAGGTGCGCAGCGCGCGCGCCGACGCGTTCTTCACCGCCAGGCGGTTGGCGGCGCCGAGGTAGTCGTTCGACGCCCAGTTCACCAGCTTGCGCCGACCGTTCACCGAGCCCGGGCCGTCGAGCTCTGCCAGCACGATCACCCGGCCGTCAGGCGAATCGATCACCGGCCGGCGGCGCAGCCGGCCCGCGGCCTGCAACGCGTCGAGATCGGCGCGCACGCTGGCGCGCATCTGCTCCCAAGTCGGCGGCGGCTCGTGTCCCATCAACTGCCCGCGTCCGCACTCATGCAGACCTCGGCGCGTGACAGATGCCGTGGTACCGGCGCACGGTCTCGGCGATGCCGAGCTCGAGAGCCTCGCTCACCAGCGCGTGCCCGATCGAGACCTCGAGCACCTCCGGCACGCCGTCGAGGAAGGGCCGCAGGTTCTCGAGGTTGAGGTCATGTCCGGCGTTGACGCCGAGCCCCGCCACCTGGGCCAGACGCGCGGTCTCCGCGTAACGTGCGATCATCGCCGCGCGCTCGCTACTGGCGAAGGCACGGGCGTAGGGTTCGGTATAGAGCTCGATGCGGTCTGCGCCGGTGGCGACGACGTGCGGGATCAGCGCTGGCTGCGGATCGAGGAACAGCGACACGCGGATGCCGCAGGCCTTCAGCCGCGCCACCACCCGGGTGAGCAGGTCACGGTGGGTCGCCGCGTCCCAGCCGTGGTCAGAGGTGCGCTGGTCCGGCCAGTCTGGCACCAGCGTGCACTGCTGCGGCCGGCTCGCGCACGTCAGGGACAGGAAGTCCTCGGTGGGATAGCCCTCGATGTTGAACTCGACACCGCGACGCGCGGTCAGCGCGCGCAGGGCGTGGACGTCGGCGGGGCGGGTGTGGCGGTGATCCGGCCGGGGATGCACGGTGAGGCCATCCGCTCCGGCAGCGATGCACAGCTCGCCGAAGCGCTCGAGATCGGGGATGCCGTTGTCGCGGGTGTTGCGCAGCAGGGCGATCTTGTTGAGGTTGGCGCTGAAGGCGGTCATCGGGGCCGGCAGCATGGCGGAAGCGCCATCACGGGCAACGGACGCCGCCATGGATCCGGGCGCCTGCCTGGCAGCGACCGGCCCTTTTCGCTGGCACCCGTCCACGCCCGCTTGAGTCTGCGCGTCCACAAGAGGATGTCATGGCCCCCCCATTCACCGGCTCCATCGTCGCCATCGTCACGCCCTTCGACGGGGATCGCGTGGACTTCAAGGCGCTGAAGAAGCTGGTCGAGTGGCACATCGCCCAAGGCACCCAGGGCATCGTGCCCTGCGGCACCACCGGCGAGAGCGCGACTTTCTCGCACGACGAGCAGCACCAGGTGATCGGCGAGGTGGTGCAGACGGCCGCGGGCCGCGTGCCGGTGATCGCCGGCGCGGGGTCGAACAGCACGCGCGAAGCGGTGAGCCTGGCCCAGGCGGCGGAGCGCCTCGGCGCCAACGGCATCCTCACCATCACGCCGTACTACAACAAGCCGATGCAGGAAGGCCTCTTCCAGCACTTCAAGGCGGTGCGCGAGGCGACCAAGCTCCCGTACGTGCTCTACAACGTCCCCGGGCGCACCGGCGTCAACCTGCTGCCCGAGACCACTGCGCGCGTCATGGCGCTCGGCAACCTCGCCGGCGTCAAGGAATCCACCGGCAACTGCGAGCAGGTGCAGGAGATGGTCGAGCGCGGCATCCCGGTGATCAGCGGCGACGATCATTACACGCTGCCCTTCATGGCCCTGGGCGC
Source organism: Planctomycetota bacterium (assembly GCA_038231435.1). Lineage (GTDB taxonomy): Bacteria > Planctomycetota > UBA11346 > UBA11346 > UBA11346 > JACCZE01. The sequence continues at coordinate 20,109 of JBBRLJ010000017.1, read as the reverse complement.
GATCGGCGTGATCAGCGTGGTGGCCAACTTCGCGCCCAAGCTGATGCGCCAGTACGTCGACGCCTGCGCCAAGCCCGATCCCGCCGAGGCCCGACGCCTGCACGCGCTGGTGTGCGACCTGCAGAAGGTCACCTTCAGCGAGACCAATCCGATCCCGGTGAAGACCGCGGTCGCGGCGCTGGGCTTCTGCAAGGAGCAGTTCCGCCTGCCGATGATCACCATGACCCCGGCGAAGAAGGATGCGCTGCTGGCGTGCATGCGTAAGCACCAGCTGCTGCCCTGAACGCTCGCCCGGGCGGCGCTGGCCGCCCTCCGGCTGTCGGTATCCGCTCTCCTCCTGGTTGCCCGTTGGTGCGCACCGGGTCGTACGTAGTCTCTCTGCGGCTCCGCATGTACATCACCCTCGCCGACAAGATCACGCTCTCGCGCCTGGTGCTGATGCCATGCATCGTGTGCTCGTACCTGCTGCTGCCGATCGAGGGTAACTACTGCTTCTGGGCAGCGGGCCTGCTGTGCGCGCTCGCCGAATATACCGACCTGGCCGACGGGCGGATCGCCCGCCGGCGGGGCGAGGTCTCTGATTTCGGCAAGCTCGCCGATCCGTTCTGCGACGTGCTCTACCGCATCTCGGTGTTCCTCGCCTTCCTGCTGCCGGCCGGTGGAATCGGGTACGAGGTGGTCATTGGCGCCGCGCAGCAGGCCGCGGGCGCGACGATGTCCGCCCCCGAGACGGTGTCCTATGAAGCCATCCGCGGCATGCAGCCGGTGTACGTCGTCGGCGCCTCCGCTGGCCAGGCAGTACTCGGCGCGGCGATGGTGCCCTGGCTGCCGGTCTTCCTGATGGTGCTGCGCGAGATCATCGCGGGCGCGCTGCGCGCCATGGCCGCGACCAAGGGCGTGGTGCTCGCCGCGCGCGCCTCGGGCAAGCTCAAGGCCTGGCTGCAAGGCATCGCCCTGATCTCGATCATGGCCCTGCCCGCCTTCTGGAACCACCGCTACCCGTGGCAGCTGACCTACGCCTTCTGGGCGACCTGGGTATGCGCGGTCGTGAGCGTGGCCTCGATCGTCGAGTACATCTGGGTCAACCGTGAGCCGCTTGGCCAGCTGCTCGACCGCAAGCCCGCGCCTCGAGCATGATCATCGCTCGGACACCCGCGTGAGCGTCGGCTGCGGAGGCCATGGCTTCGGCTTCGACCACCAGCCATTCTTCTGCGAGGAGAACGTCTGGCGGCTGTGCCGCCATCCCCTGGTGGCCAAGGGCGATGTGCTGGTGGCGATCGTCTCGTCTCTGTCGGGCAGCGTGCGCGTGAAGCGCCAGACCATCGCCGGCGGTCAACATGTCGATTGGGACTACCATGTCCTGCTGTTCTCGCGCGGCCACGCGGGCTCGCCATGGCAGGCGTGGGATCTCGACAGCACGCTGGGCGCCCCTGTCGCCGCCGGCGATTACCTCGCCGCCGCGTTCGCCGAACCGATTCCCGTCGAGCTGCGTCCGCTCTTCCGCGTCATGGGCGGTGCCGCATACCACGCCACGCTCTCGAGCGACCGCTCGCACATGCGCCGCGACGGGATCTGGCTGCACGCGCCACCGCCGTGGCCGGCGCCGCTGCAGGGCGAGCCGAACCTGCTGGCGATGGTGGCGATGGACCGGCCGACTCCGGGCGAGGTCATGGATCTCGCCGAGTTGCGCGCGCGCCTGGCCTGATCCGATTCCCGGTCTGAGCTGACGTCACCCCGCCTCGCGCACCCCGCGCGGCGATTTTCCCAGCTCGCGCCGGATCACCTTGTTGAACAGGTGTGGATCGCGGATGCCGACCTCGGCGGCGATCGCGCCGATCGCCATGGTCGAATGGCGGAGCAGATGGCGAGCGCGCTGGGCGCGCCGGTTGCGGATGTAGCCCACCACGGTGATGCGCAGGTCGCGCTGGAACAGCCGCGTGAGGTGATTGTGCGAACAGCCGAGCACGCTTGCGACCCCCGCCACCGACAGGCGGTCCGACAGGCGCATCTCGATATGGTGACGGGCCTGCTCGACCAGCGCGTGGCAGGCCGGATCGCGCCGCACCGCCAGTTCCCACAGCACGTCCCACAGCCGCGCCTCGGCGCGGCGCGGCGCGGTCGCGTGCCAGCCGATGGCTTCGCCAAAGGCGGTGCTCAGCGCAGCGAAGCGCGGACCGAGATCCTGCATCGCCGGCAAGGAGGCCGCCGCCGAACCAGCTGACATGCGGAAGTGCGCGTACGCATGCATCGATCCGCGGCCGCGGTAGTGGTAGCGCATGTCGGCGCCAGCCGGGCAGACGCCGACGTATCCCGGACGGATGGGCAGATCGACCCCATCGACGCTGATCTCGGCCTCGTAGGTGTAGAAGTGCAGGCACCAGCGCCCGGGCAGGTGGTAACGCTCGCGCTCGTTCGCGCCGTGCACGGCCACTGCGATCTGATCGATGCGCGGCGGCTCGGACAGGCCCGCGGGATACAGCGGAGCAGCGGCCAAGATGGAGCTCATGGGTGAATATGTACCAATGCGAGTGAGCCGGGGCAATTGCGATCCCCGAGGTTAATCCGCATGATGAACGCATTCCCGCCCGCCACCGCCAGGAGGACCATCCATGATCGGAACCAGCGTGATCGACAGCTCGGCGACCTCGGCCCAGACCGGTGGCGGCATCGCCGGCTTGGACATGGTCGGCTTGGACCCGGGCCAGCTCCGCGCGCTGCGCGACGACGGCTTCGTGGTGCTGCGCAACGTGATCGCGCCCGAGGCCATCGCCGGCATGCGCGCCGCCTTCGCGCGAGTCTGCGAGCGCATGCTCGAGGAACTGCGGCAGGGCGGCGTGATCACGGACACCCGTCCAGAGCTGCCGCTCGAGACGCGACTGGCGGTTGCCGCCGGGACACACGCCGCGCGCTTCGGACGCAGCTGGCGCAAAGAGGTGGCCTCGCCCGAACTCTTCGCCCTGCACCGCAGCCCGCGTCTGATCGACGCGCTAGCGAGCTGGTTCGGCGAGGGCGTGATGGGCCATCCCGTCTACAACGCCCGCCCCAAGCTGCCGCACCAGCAGCTGACCGTCGTGCCCTGGCATCAGGACAGCGCCTACTTCGGGGCAGGCAGCGCTCGCCAGCTGATCGCCACCGCCTGGCTGCCGCTGGTTGCAGTCGACGCGCACAACGGCTGCATGCAGGTGGCTGCCGGGTCGCACCGCTACGGGCTGATGCCGCACCACGTCGAGAGCGGCGAAGGCGGCTTCCTCGAGATCACCGGCGCCGACCCGCGCGAGGACGTGGTCGTGACCTGCCAGATGGCGCCGGGGGACGCGCTGATCTTCAACAATCTCACCTGGCACCGCTCGCTGCCGAACCTCTCCGACGGGATCCGCTGGTCGATCGACCTGCGCTTCCATCCCGAAAGCCTGACCGACGCGATCGGCACCAGCGATTACCCACTGCCCTGGTCGATCCGCTCGTCGCAGCCCGCCACCGCTGAACGGACGTGGCTCCAGTGGGCCGGCGGCATGACCTGGTAGCTTTTTGTTGGGGGACTACGGCCCCCCAACATCGCGCTCCGCGCTGCCCCCAAGCAGCAATGCATGGGGTGGAGAACTGAACTGGGCAATGACCGGGCTGGCTCCTGCTTCCTGGGGACAGGCCGGAGGTCGATGTTGGGGGTCCGCAGCCCCCAACCGACAGTCACGCCTTGAAATCGGGGATGCGCGCGGACATCTGCGTGAAGTCGAGGTACTTGTAGATCGATGCCTCGAAAGGATCGATGCAGCGGCGCATCTGCTCGAGGTATTCGTCCTTGGTCGGGAAGCGGCCGAGGATCGAGACGATGCCGGCGAGTTCGGCGGAGCCGAGATAGACCTGGGCGTCGCGGCCCATGCGGCCGTCGAAGTTGCGCGTCGAGGTCGAGTAGACCTTGGCGGCCGGACGGACGCGGGCCTGGTTGCCCATGCACAGCGAGCAGCCGGGGATCTCGCGACGCGCGCCGATCTTGCCGAACAGGCCGTAATGGCCCTCCTGCATCAGCACCGCCTCATCCATGCGCGTCGGCGGGCAGATCCAGGTGGTCGGCTTGAGGTATTCGACCTTCGAATGCTTGTAGACGTTCGCGAGGGCGCGGAAGTGGCCGATGTTGGTCATGCACGATCCGACGAAGACCTCGTCGATCGGTTCGTTGGCGATCTCGCTGAGGGTCTTGATCTTGTCTGGGTCGTTGGGGCACGCGACCAGCGGCTCGGTGATGGTGTCGAGATCGATCTCGAACACCTTCGCGTACTCGGCGCCCGGGTCGGCGCGCAACAGCACCGGATTCGCGATCCACGCCTGCATGTCGGCGATGCGCCGCTCGATGGTTTCGCGCGCGCCGTAGCCGTCGGCGATCATCGCCTTGAGCAGTTCGACGTTCGACGAGAGATAGTCCGCTACCGACTTCTCGCTCAGGTTCACCGCGCAGGCGGCAGCCGAGCGCTCTGCGGAGGCGTCGCTGAGCTCGAAGGCCTGCTCGGCCGTGAGGTGCTCGAGGCCCTCGATCTCGAGGATGCGGCCGTTGAAGACGTTCTTCTTGCCCTTCTTCTCCAGCGTCAGGTCGCCGGATTTCAGCGCCACCCACGGGATGGCGTTGACCAGGTCGCGCAGGGTGATGCCGGGCTGCAGCTTGCCCTTGAAGCGCACCAGCACCGATTCGGGCATGTCGAGCGGCATGAAGCCGATCGCCGCGGCGAACGCCACCAGCCCCGAGCCGGCGGGGAACGAGATGCCGATCGGGAAGCGGGTATGGCTGTCACCACCGGTGCCGACGGTGTCGGGCATGCACATGCGGTTGAGCCAGCTGTGGATGATGCCATCGCCCGGGCGCAGCGCGACGCCGTTGCGCTCGACGATGAATTCGGGCAGCCAGCGATGCATCTTCGCGTCGACATCCTTCGGGTACGCGGCGGTGTGGCAGAACGACTGCATCACCAGATCGGCCGAGAAGCGCAGGCAGGCGAGCTCCTTGAGTTCGTCCGCGGTCATCGGACCGGTGGTGTCCTGGGAACCGACGGTGGTCATCTTCGGCTCGCAGCTCGCGCCGGGGCCCACGCCGGCTACGCCGCAGGCCTTGCCAACCATCTTCTGCGCGAGGGTGTAGCCCGTGGATCCCGCCTGAGCGAGCGTCGGCTTGCTGAAGAGCGTGCTCTCGGGCAGGCGCAGGTACGCGCGCGCGCGCGCGGTGAGCGCGCGGCCGATGATCAGATTGGTGCGGCCGCCGGCGCGGAACTCGTCCGGGATCGACGGCGAGCGCAGGGTGAAGCCGGCGATCTTCTGGCCATTCCTGTAGAGCTCGCCGGTGAGCGGCCTGATCTCGATCTGATCGCCGGTCTCGAGCCTCGAGACGTCGACCACGATGGGCAGGCCGCCAGCGTCGCGGAAGGTGTCCAGGAAGATCGGCGCGATGATGCTGCCGAGCACCACCGCCGCTGAACGCTTGTTGGGGATGAACGGGATGTCATCGCCGGTCGCCCACATCACCGAGTTGGTGGCCGACTTGCGGCTCGAACCGGTGCCGTAGACGTCGCCAGCGATGATCACGCGCTTACCGCCGTGCTGCTGCGCGCGCACCTTGGCCTGGAACTCCTTGTCGCGCAGCTCGTACATCGCCAGCGCATGGAGCGGGATGTCCGGTCGGCTCGACGCCTGCTGGGCCGGCGATAGGTCGTCGGTGTTGGTCTCGCCAGGCACCTTCATGATCACGCCGATGATGGACTCGGGCAGCGCCTTGCGCTCGCTGAACCATTCGGCCTCTGCCCAGCTCGCGATGACCGCCTTGGCATAGGGGTTGCCGCCTTCGGCGAGCTTCGCGACCACCGAGAAGTTGTCGAAGATCAGGATGGTGTGCTTGAGCGCCTGAGCCGCCGCCGCGGCGTGGGGGCCTTCGAGCTCGCGCATCAGGAACGGGATGTTGAAGCCGCCGAGCATGGTGCCGAGCAGGCGGATGGCTTCCTCGCGCGGGATCACCGGGCTCTTGGTATCGCCGTGGGCGACGGCTCCGAGCCACTTGGCCTTGATCTTGGCGGCGGGATCGACGCCGGGCGACACACGGTCGACCAGCAGCTGCTTGGCGAAGGCCTCTTCGCCGGCGGGCGGGCTCTCGAGCACCTTGCAGAGCTCCGCGCACTGGTCCGGGGTCAGGGGCAGGGGCGGGATCCCGAGCTTCTGGCGTTCGGCAGCGGCGGCACGGTAGGCGGAGAGCATGGCGTATTCCTCTATGCCCTGGGACTCAGGATCCGGCGAGTCAAGGCATCGCCCAGCATAGCGCTGGGCGCCGGCCCACCAATCCCGGCGCGCCCGCGAGCCATAAGGATTCATTATGGCTGCTCCGTGAATCATCAGATGATGCGGCCATGGACACTGGCAATGGACACTGACGTGCTGCGTAATTTCCTGACCCTCGCGCAGTCGGGCAACATGACCCGCGCCGCGGCAGCGCTGCACCTCACCCAGCCGGCGCTCTCGGGCCAGCTCAAGCGGCTCGAGGACGAGCTCGGTGCCACGCTCTTCCACCGCCAGGGACGTGGCCTGACCCTCACGCCGGCGGGAGAGACCTTTCGGCGCCATGCCGGAGACGCGCTCGACGCATTGACCGCCGGCCGCCAGGCGCTCGGTTCACTCGGCGCGCTCGCGAGCGGCACGCTGGCGATCGGCGGCGGCGCGACCAGCACCACCTGCCTGCTCCCGGGAATCATCAAGGACTTCCACCGCCGCCATCCCGGCATCCGCTTCACCATTCGCGAAGCCCCCTCGCGCACCATCGTCGAGGCGGTGCTCGGCGGCGAGCTCGACCTCGGCTTCGTCACCCTGCCGGTGCCGGCAAATCTCGCGGCCGCGCGGCTCGCCGTCGAGCCGTGGCTGGTCGACGAACTGGTGCTGCTGGTACCGCGCCATCATCCGCTCGCCGCCAAAACCAAGGATGGGCGCAAGCGCCGCTTCCAGTGGGCCGACCTGCACAACCAGCCGCTCATCGCCTTCGAGAGCGGCTCGGCGGTGCGCCAACTGCTCGACCGCCGCCTGGCCGAGCATGCGGTGTCCCCTTCGGTGGTCATGGAACTGCGCTCGATCGCGACCATCGCCGGCATGGTCGAGGCCGGCATCGGCCTGGGGTTCGTGTCGAGCCTGGCCGATGGCGCGGGGCTCGGTCTGCGCGCCGCCGACAAGGCGCTGTCGCGTCAGCTGGCGCTGGTTGAACGCAAAGATCGGACGCGTTCGGCGGCCCTGGCGGCGTTCCGGACCGCGGTCCTGGGCTGGAAACCGCGTCCATGACCGCGCAAATGACACGCGGGGATTTCGCCAACCATGCACGCGCGACCATGGGTTGAGTAGTCAGCCGCGGCTTCCAGAATCGACTGCATGGAATCCGATGCGGACCCGGTGGCGCCAGGTGGCGTGAGCGAGTGCATGCTGCGCACCGTGCTCGATGAGCACACCGACTACATCTGCCTGGTTTCAGGTGACGGGCGCATCCGCTGGGCGAATGCGGCGCTCACGCGGCTCTTCGGCTGGCCGATCGACGAGATCGTCGGCGGCGACGCCTTCGCCCTGATCCACCCCGACGATCTCGAACGACTGAGGAACGCCTACGCAGCCAGCCTGGCGCATCCCGGCCAGCGCTACGCGGTCGAGTTCAGGCTGCGCTGCAAGGACTCGAGCTGGCGCATGGTCGAAAGCGCCGGCACCAATCTGCTCGGCGATCCGTCCATCGGCGCGATCATCGTCTCGACGCGCGATATCACCGATCGCAAGCACGCCGAGGCGGCGCTGGCGGCCCAACGCGACGATCTCGATCGCCAGCTGCGCTACGCGCAATCGCTGCGGCGCATGTCCGACGCCATCGCCTCGCTCGAAGAACCGCGCGCGGTCCTGGACATGCTGGTGCGCGAGATGGGCGAGACCCTGCGGCTCGACCGCTGCCTGCTGTTCGACGTCGACCGCGAACGGGACCTCGCCGCCGGCGTGAGCCAATGGCTCAACCAGGCGAACCCCGAGGCGTTCTCGATCATCAGCGATTATCCGCTCGAGGTCTTCCGCGAGAGCTGGAAGCATCTCTGGAACACGCGCACGCCCATCGTGAGCCACGCCGACGCCATGTCGGAGCCTTTGGTGAAGGAGGGCTCCGCGCCCTATTGCCACGGCGAGCTCAAGATCCGCAGCCTGCTCTGGCACCCATTCTGCTTCCGCGTCGACGGCTTCTTCATGATCGCGCTCAACCAGGTGAGCAGCCGGCGCCACTGGCGCCCAGACGAGGTGGTGTTCGTCGAGGCCGCCTCCACCCAGGTGAATCTCGCGCTGCAGAAGCGCCGCATCGTCGCCGAACGCACGCTGGTCGAGGAGCAGCTGCGCCAGTCGCAGAAGATGGAAGCGATAGGCCGGCTCGCCGGCGGCATCGCCCACGATTTCAACAACCTGCTCACCGCCATCATCGGCTACGCCGACCTGATGAAGGACAAGCTGCCGCCTGACCATCCTCTGCATCGCCATGTCGATGGCATCCTGCAGGTCGCCAATCGCGCGAGCGCGACCACCCATCAGCTGCTGTCGTTCAGCCGCCAGCAGGTGCTCAAGCCGAAGAGCATCGGCCTCAATGGCCTGGTCTCCAAGCTCGAGAGCCTGCTGCGCCGGCTGATCGGCGAGAACATCGAGCTGGTGGTGCGACTCGGCCACGATGTCGGACGGGTGCGCATGGATCCAGGACAGCTCGAGCTCGCGCTGGTGAACCTCGCGGTCAACGCGCGCGACGCGATGATTGCCGGAGGCACGCTCACCATGACCACCTCGGTGTGCGCGGTCGACGCCGATGGCGCGGCGCGGCTGCGCCTGGCCGTGGGCACCTACGCATGCATCGTGGTGTCTGACACCGGCGTGGGCATGGATCCCGAGACCCTGCGCCACCTGTTCGAGCCGTTCTTCACCACCAAGGAGCTCGGCAAGGGCACCGGACTCGGATTGTCGAGCGTCTATGGCATCGTCCATGCGGCCGGAGGCGGCATCCACGTCGAGAGCCGTCTGGGCAAGGGCTCTACCTTCTCGGTCTATCTCCCGCTCGACCTCGCCGGCGAATCCACGCCTTCTGGCGGCGTCCAGCTCATCCCCGCCCGCGGTGGCGCCGAGACCATCCTGATGGTCGAGGACGACGACACCCTGCGCGAACTGCTCGGCGAAGCGCTGATCGGGCGCGGCTACCGGGTCCTCGCCGCCCACGATGGCGCCCAGGCGCTGCGCATGGCGAGCACCAGCGGGCACATCGACCTGGTGCTCAGCGACGTGGTGATGCCGCAGATGAACGGCCCGACGCTCGCCCGCGAGCTGATGCGCATCCATCCGGGGGTGCGCCTGCTGTTCATGTCCGGCTACACCGCCGACGCTTTCGTCGGCGACGCGGATCTGGTGAACGTGCCGGTGATCACCAAGCCCTTCAGCATCGACGACCTGGCGCGCACGGTGCGCGAGGTCATCGATGGACGCGCGCGCACCGCGCGCTAGACGAGCTTCATTCGGCCACGCCGAGCGTGGGATCGATCTCGGACCTCAGCAGCGCCTCGAACGCCGCGAGGGCCGCGCGGCGGGCGTGGTCGTCACCCGCGAGCGCGCCCTTGGCGCGCACCAGGACGCGCGCGTCGCGGAAATCCCACAGCTCGAGGTCACCGCCCTGGGCGCGCAGCGCGGGTAGGAACTTCTCCTCGGCCGCGGCCTGGATCCTACGCATCAGCTGGATGCGCGTCATCGGCGCCATGCTTCCGGTTGAAGAGGCAGATGCGGCGGCGGACGGCTTCTCGCCAGTGCCGAGCAGCCGCGGCATGTCGGTCCGGCAACTGCCGCAGACGCTGCCGGCGCCGGTCGCCTCGACCACCGCGTCCACGGTCGCCAGGCCGCGCACCGACACCGCCTGTCGCACCGTCTCCTCGGGGATGCCCAGGCACCGGCACAAGAGCGGATCTAGTTCCGCGTCGGCGGGGAGCTCGTCGCCGCTCCACGACGCGATGGCGGCGCGCAGCCCCTCGCTGGCCCACAGGCGCGGCGGCAGATCGGCATGGTCGAGGCCGCCGAGCTTCGCGCACACCTCCTTGGGGCCGAGGGCGGTCGCTTCGTCGAGCGTCAATCCCTGTGCGATCTCGCTGACCACCGATGCCGGACCGAGCTGATCCTGGCAGTTGAACACCTGGTACTTCGCCGCGGTGATGCGCTCGGCTCCGTCCGCGTCCTTGGCGACAGATATGTAGAAGCGCAGAGCATCGCCGGCGACGATCGAACCGACATCCCCCACCGCGCTCGCATTGAGCAGCTTGCCGATGTTGCGCGGACGGCGCGCGTGGTCATCGAGCAGCTCGGCGGGAGTCATGGCGCGAGGTTGGCGCAGCCCCTGGGCGATCAAGGCCGGGTGGATCGAGGCTAGGCGGGGCCCGGGTGGGGCCAGGGTGGTGAGAACACCGACAGCCTCCGCCCGGGGTGCGCGCCGCTGCGGCAGGCTGGCGGGATTGTCCGTCGCCACCCGCTGGTAGGATGTCCCCATGGGTGCGATGCGGAGCCTGATGGCCTGGGCGTTCCTGGCGGCTCTGTCGGCTGCCGGAGCCGTGGCCGCTGATGCCGTGCCGCCGCTGGTCGCTCCTCGACCAGCGCCTGCCCCCCCCCGCGAAGCCGCTTCCGAGCCCGCGTCCGGACCAGCCGAGGAAACCGCAGATCGCACGCCGCAGCCTCTGGCGCTGCGCGGCGGGCGGGCCGACGAGGTGATCCATGCCTTGATGGTGATCAGCGCGGGCGACGCCGAGGCCATTGGGCAACTCTCGCCGGACCTCTTCCACGCCGATGTCGCGGTACCCGATAGGGCCGATGGCGACCTGGGTAGACGCTGGTCGCAACTGGTGCCGCGCGCGATCGCGCGGCTCGCCTCCCCGGCGCGTGGACTCGCCCTCGCGGGGCTCGATGCGCTGTGCCGCAAGGATCTCGCCCTGGCCTCCGACGCGCGCGAGCGCGCGCTGCGCGCCGAGGATTTCCTGCCCGCTCCGACCGCCATCGCCGAGCTCACGCTCGCCTCCGCGCGCGCCTTCGACCACGGCCGGTTCGCCGATGTCCTGCTCGCCGAGCTGCTGCTGACGCCCGCCTCCCACGGTGGAAGCGACGTCGCGGGAGTTCAGCGCGCGGAGGCCGCCCTGCTGCTGAGCGCGCGAGGCCCAGTGGTCGACGCGCTCGCGCGCCTCATCGAGCCGGGGACGCCGGTGCGGATCTCGAGCGCCGCTCCCGCGCCCAAATGCCGTGGCTTGGCCGTGGGCTGGTCGACCCAACGCGGCTGGCTGCTCGCGCTCGACGACGCTGGACGCGTGCTGTGGCAATACCGCGTCGAGCTGGGCGCGGACGTGGTGCCCGGGGCCGGCGCGACGCTGGTGCGCGACAGCGCGGGCCTGCGCGCCATCGATGAGCAGGGAGTGGTCTCGACGCTCACGCCACCTCCCGGAGATACGCGCTGCCTGTCGGTCACCGGCGGAGCAGCCTGGTTCGCGACCGGCGAACGCGCATGGCGCCTGCCCTTTCCCGTGTCGACGTCCGAGCGGCTGTCCGAACAGCGAAGTGCGCCTGGAGAGACGCCGCTGCAGCTCGATCTCGGGGCCGAGCCGCTCTGCCCGCCGCTGGTGCGTGGCGGCCGCAGCCTGTGGCTAACGCGCGATGAGCTGCTGCTGTTCGAACTCGGGACCCGGGTGCATCGCATCCGCCACTTCCTGGATGCGCAGCCCGGTTGGCGGCTGTCGGCCGATGGCCTCGGCGGCACGGCCGGGATCAGCGCCACCATCATCGCCACTGACGGCACCGCATGGCGCCTCGAACCATTCGCCACGCAGCTCGCCGAGGCGGCACCAGTCGCGCGCGCGCGCCTGCTCACCCAAGCCAGCCGTTGGTCGGACGCCCTCGACGAGCTGGCGCGCTCGTCCGCCGATGCAGCGACCGCCGAGGGCCGCCAGGTGGCCTTCGCCGCCCACGCCGGCATGGGGCCCGAGCACGTCGCGCGATGCGCCGACGAGGTCGCCGCGTTGGCGCAGTCCGCGGACGAGCAGGCGGCCGTCTGGTACGCGCGCTTCCGCGCTGATTTCAGCACGGAACGGCCTAGCGAGCCCGATCGCGCGCGCGCGCATGCACAGGCGTTGGTGTCATTCCTCCACGCCCACCCGGACACCCTGATCGCCTGGTCACCGGCCGAGATCGGAACTCCGAGCGCATCGTGGTCGCACGCGGTGGACGGCGCGACGCTGGCCCTGGCGCTCGAGCGCTGGCTCGCCGGGGCCCCGGTCGGCCGCACCGGGGAGTCGCTGGTGCGCGATGCGCCTGTCGCCATGCCGGCGGGGATGGCCGCCGATCCCGAGGATGCCCTAGTCCTCGATCCACAGCTCGGCCAAGCGCATCTGCACGCCGGCACCCTGATCCAGCTCGATCACGGCCAGGGTTTCACGCGCCTCACCTGCCGCGACGCCGGCACCAGGCGCCTGCGCTGGCGCCATCGTTGGCCCGCCGATCCCACCGTGCACAGCCGTTCGCTGGCGATCACCGATGGCTGCGCGCTGGTGGCAGAGGGCCCCTCGCGATTGGTGGTGCTCGACGCGGCCACCGGAGAGCGACGCCTGGTCGCGATCTCGAGCGGCATCGATCTGCTGCCGTCGCAGACGCGCGTGCTGTCACGCACCCGGCTGGCGATGCTGAGCCAGTTCGCGGCGGCGGACGAGCTGGTCATGGTCGATGCGGCGCTCGACGCGTCGAGGGTGTCGAGCGATGGCGGTGCCGAGCGTGGATTCACCACGGCGGCCCCCGTGGCGGTGGCGACGCGGGTGGCGTTGCCCGGATCCGCGCTGTGGATGGTTCCGCTGCCGGGGCGACATGCCGCGCTGGTGCTGCTGGGTGATCACCGCGCGTTCATGTATCCGCCGCCGGCAGATCAGGCCGGACACGATCCGAAGTCGGTGTCCGTCCCCATCGAGGTCAAACTTCCGGAAGCCTTGCGTGGAGCGCATCCGCCCGTGGCGACGCGCGAGGGCTTGGCGGTGGACGACCGCCTGTATCCCTGGGCCGCTGCGACGGGGGAGTAGCAGGGGGCGGCCAGTTCCGCTTCATCTCCCTTCGTCGACTTGGCATCGACCTGCATTACCCTCATCATTGCCCTCATTCGCCTCTACTCCCGCTCGATCGCCGCTGACCGCGCGGGCGTGGCGTGCGGGAATCAGGGCGATTTCGGCTGCTCGGGCGCCTTCGGCTTGGGCTGCTCGGCCGGATCCTTCGGTGCCTCCGCCTTCTCGAGCTTCGGCACGTCCCCCTTCGCCGGCCCGGCGCAGACGCCGATCACCTGCAGCACCTTGCTGTTGTCGAGGTAGCGCTTGGCCAGCGCGTTGACGTCGTCCACAGTGATGCGCGCGTAGTCGTCCTCCATCGATGCGGCCCAGTCGAGCCGGAACGGCTGCTCCTGGCAACGTTCGAGCACCGACGACAGCCAATAGCGGTTCTGCTGGCGGTAGGCGGCCATGTTCTTCACTTGCGGCCCCTTGATGCGGCCGAGCAGTTCGTCGTCGATGCCCTTGTCGGCGAGCTCGGCGGCGATCGCCAGCACCGCGGCGCGCGCGTCCTCGATGCGCTCCGGCGCCACGCCGACCATCACGCCGAGGTACCCGTAGCCGCGATAGGCTTCGCTGGCCTCGCGCCAGGCGTGCGGGCTGTACGCCTGGCCGAGCTGCTCGCGCACTTTCACCCGCAGGCGCTCGCTGAAGGCCTCGGCGAGCATGCCCAGCCGGCGCGTCTGCGCGATGTCGTAGAAGTCGTCGGTGGGCCAACCCAACATCAGCAGCGCGCGCGGATTGGTTCCGGGCACGTCGAGATGCCGCAGGTCCGCCGGGATCGGCGGGCAATTGGCGAGCACGTTGGGCGCGTGCGGATCGGTCATGACCGGGGCCTCGCGGCGCTCGCCGAGGCTGCCCAGGTACTGCTTGGCCAACCCGGCCGCGACCGCCGGATCGATGTCGCCGACGATCGACAGCGACAACGGCGCGCTCTCGAGGATCGGCTGGAACCAGCGTCGGGCAGCAGCGAAGGTCGCGGCCTTGGCCTCGTCGACGGCGACTGGCCGGCGCTGGGGCGCGTTGACCACCGCCGCGAATGCGAAGCCGCGCGACACCTGCGCGTCGAGATCGGTGTCGATGCTCTCGAGCGCCTCGATCCACGAGGCCTTGGCGCGCACCTCGGCCTCGGGCCTCCAGCCCGGATCGACGATGTAGGCGCGCAGCTCCTGCAGGCACAGCTCGAGATCCTTGGGCAGGACGGTCGCGCTGAACGCCGCGCCATCCTCGCTGAAGCTGGGACCGCCGACGTGGTTGAGCACGCTGGTGCCAGCGAGGATCTCGCGCAGTTCCTGCGTGGGGTGCTTGCCCAGCCCGCCATCGAGGAAGGCCATCGACACCAGGTCGCTCAGCCCGGGCTGGCGCTCGACCGGCGGCACCGCCAGGCGCACTTCGACCAGCACCTGGTTGGGCTGGAAATCGGTGTGCTTGATGTTGGCCACGACGTGATTGGCGAAGCGCAGCTGGTGGATCTCGTGCGCGCCCAGGGCCTGCTTGGCCACCGCTCCGGTGTCGGCGATCTGGCCATACGCCCAGGCGACCGCCTTGCGTTCCTCGAGCGGATCGAGGTGCGCGGCCTCGGCCTGGTCGAAGGCGGCGCGCGCCGCGGCGAGCCCGTCGGCGCCGAGATCGTCGCGACCGACCACCGCCACCATCAGGTGCGCGTGCTCGTCGAGCCATTCCTCCTTCAGGGCCGCGAGCACATCGGCCGGCGTCGCCGTGGCGATGAACGGTCGCAGCAGGTCGCGCTGGGTCTGCGGGCTGACGAACACCTCGTCCTCGTGGACCGCGGTGTAGATGCCGGTGGCCAGGGCCACATTGGTGCGCGTGCCTGCCTGCTCGACCGCCTGGTCGAGCGAAGCGCCGAGGGTGCGCGCTGCGACCTGCAGTTCGGCCGCGGTGGGACCGAAGGCGAGCAGGCGGCGTCGCTCGGTGTCGAGCACCCGCAGCGCCTCGAGCGCCTTGCCGGGCCGCGCATGCGCGCTGGCGGTGGCGATGAAGAGGTCGAGCCATTGGCCGGAGCTCAGGCTACCGCCCAGGATAGGTCCCTGGGGATCGCGCTCCGCCAGGTCGGTGATGCGGCGATTGAATACGCGTTCGCCCAGATCCTGCAGCAGGTAGAGGTGGCGCAGCTGCGCCGAGTCGTGGGGACGGGGCCGTGGGCGGACCAGCTCGACGATGGCCTCGGTGCCATCGTCCTCGGCTTCATGGTGGCAGAGCACGTCCACTCCCGCGCGCAGCGTTCCGAACGACGGGCGCTCGCGCTTGGGAGAACGCGCGGCGACATCCGCGAACGCGGACTTGATCGCCTCGATGGCCTGCGCGGGCTCGATGGCGCCGACCACCGCGAGGACCATCTGTTCGGGACGGTACCAATCGTCGTAGTACGACTTCAGCAGCTCGCGATCGGCGTTCTTCACGGTCTCGGCGAGACCGATGGGCGCGCGCTCGCCGATGATCAGGCCAGGATAGCGCGCCTTGGACAAGGCGATGAACTCGCGGAAACCCGGAGTGTTGCGGTCGCGCATCTCGGCAAGGATGATGCCGCGCTCCTTGTCGATCGCGTCGCTCGGCAGCGACAGGCCGCCAGCCCAGTCGGCCATCACGCGCAGGCCGGTGGCGAGTGTGCCCTCCTGCGCATCCGGCAGATCCAGCTTGTACACCGTTTCGTCGAAGCTGGTGTGGGCGTTGGTGTGGGCGCCGAACGCGAGGCCCAGGCCCTGGAGCAGGGTGACCAGCTTGCCAGGAGGGAAGTGCGTGCTGCCGTTGAAGGCCATGTGCTCGAGGTAGTGGGCGAGCCCGCGCTGCTGCTCGCTCTCGGCGAGGCTGCCGTTCTCGACCTGCAGGCGGATGGTGACCTTGTCTTTCGGCTGCTGGTTGCGCATCACGCACCAGCGCAGCCCGCTCTCGAGGCGGCCCCAGACCACCGCCGGATCCGGGGCGATCTCGGAATGATCCTGGGGGAAGGGCGGTACGGCTGCTTGCGGAGCGGTGGGCGCCGCATCGGCCGCCCAGCCCATCGCCGACGACCCCAGCGCGCAGGCGACCGCGATCACTGCGCGAGCGAGGGTTCCGCCGAGCGCAAGGAACGACACACGGATACCGGCAGAGAGGATGGATCGGTTCACGGCGGACTCCTGGGGGCGCACAGGCTCCCAGGGCCGCCGCGTCGTGCACCTGATTTCCCCGTCTGAGCCCCCTCTGTGCGGGGGCTTCGCCCCCGGGCCCCCACGCCCTTGTCGTCCCTCTTCGTGTCCGCGAGGCGGCCAAGAAGTTTGCGTGATGGGCTGCATCCATTATTCACGCAAACCAGGACTCGGCGGCCGGCAGCTGCGCCGACGACTTGCCGGGGGCCCCATCGCTCCGCGATCCGGGGGCCCCATCGCTCCGCGATGGGGCGGGCGCCGAGGGACGGTGGGCGGATACAATGGGCGAAGCCCATCCGCCCACCATTTCGAAGCGCAGCGGAGAAATCGAGCCCCGACAAAGCCCGTGGGGTAGGCCCACCGGGCCGTAGGGGCGAAGCCCCTGTGCAAACAGCGGGCGCCGAGGGACGGTGGGCGGATACAATGGGTGAAGCCCATCCGCCCACGATTTCGAAGCGCAGCGGAGAAATCGAGCCCCGACAAAGCCCGCGGGGTAGGCCCACCGGGCCGTAGGGGCGAAGCCCCTGTGCAAACAGCGGGCGCCGAGGGACGGTGGGCGGATACAATGGGCGAAGCCCATCCGCCCACGATTTCGAAGCGCAGCGGAGAAATCGAGCCCCGACAAAGCCCGTGGGGTAGGCCCACCGGGCCGTAGGGGCGAAGCCCCTGAGCAAAGTTTGACTGGTCAGGTGCGCGGGTACGGTGCCGAGATGAACGGATCCGCCTCGGTCTTCCTCGGATGCGGCGCTGGCCACGGTCACGGCGCTGGGCACCAAGGCGCGGGCCGGGGCGCATGCTAGCGCCCGCGCGGCCATGGGTGGGCCGTGAACCACCGCAAGACGTGGTGTCCGAGCTCGAGCACGAGCTGCGCCTGAGTCGCATCACCGCACGGCTGGTGGCGCTGCGCGGCGTGCAGGGCGCCGCGCACGCGCAGTCGTGGTTCGCCAAGCGACTGCAGGATCTCCATCGTCCCGAGCTGATGCTCGGCATGGACGTGGCGGCCCATCGCCTCGCCAAGGCCATCAACGATCGCGAGCGCATCATCATCCACGGCGACTACGACGTCGACGGCTCGACCTCGGCGTCGCTGCTGGCGCTGTTCGTGCGTGAGTGCGGCCACGAGGCGGTGGCGTGGATCCCGCACCGGCGCATCGACGGCTACGGTCTTGGCGAGGCGAGCCTGGCTGCTGCCAAGGAACACGCCTCGCAACTGATGGTGACCGTCGACTGCGGCATCTCCGACCACGGTTGGGCCGCGCGCATCGAAGCCGAGACCGGCTGCGCGGTGATCATCACCGACCACCACCTGCCCTCGGGCCCACCGCCGCGCTGCACCGCCGTCTGCAATCCGAACCAGGCCGGCTGCCCGTACCCGGACAAGGGCCTCGCCGGAGTCGGCGTCGCCTGGAAGCTCGCGTGGGCGACCGCCAAGGTGCTGTGCGCGTCCGACAAGATCACCCAGCGGCTGCGTGAGTTCATGCTCGACGCCCTGTCACTGGTCGCGGTCGGCACTGTCGCCGATTGCGCCACGCTCACCGGCGAGAACCGCATCCTCGTCCACCACGGCCTCAAGGCGTTGGCCAAGACCGTCAACCCGGGGCTGCGCGCCCTACTCGAGCAGGCGCGCCTGGCCCAGGCCGTCACCGCTGGCGATGTCGGCTGGAAGCTGGGCCCCCTGCTGAACGCCGCCGGACGCGTGGGCAGCGCGATGGCCAACATCCGGCTGCTCACCGCGCGCTCATCGATCGAGGCCATCGAACAGATGAACCAGATCGTCATGGAGAACGACGAGCGCAGACGCCTGACCCAGATCCTCACCGAGGACCTGGTCGCCCGCGCCGAGGGCGACGCTGCCACCAACTCGCGCTCGACGCTGGTGTTCGCCGGCGAAGGCTGGCACCAGGGCGTGGTCGGCATCGTCGCCAGCCGCCTGGTCGACCGCTTCGGCAAGCCCGCGGCGGTGATCGCGATCGCCGATGGCGTCGGCAAGGGCAGCCTGCGTTCGATCCCGCAGATCCATCTCGGCCAGGCGCTGGACGCCTGCCGCGAGCATCTGCTCAAGGGCGGCGGCCATGCGATGGCGGCGGGAGTGTCGATCGACGCGGCGCGGATCGCCGATTTCAGCGCGGCCTTCGAGCGCCATGTCGGCGCGCGGGTGCCCGCCGGGCACTGCGTGCCGCGCACCGACTATGATGGCGACGCGGCCATCGCCGAACTCGACGCGGATTTCTTCGGCACGCTCGAGGACATGGCGCCCTTCGGCATCGCCAACCCCGAGCCGATCCTGCACCTGAAGCAGGTGTCGTTCGTCTCTCGGCCGAAGCTCTTCGGCAAGGACGGCGACCATCTCAAGGGCGCGCTGACCGATCCCGGGGGCGGCATGCGCGAGCTCCTGGCCTGGCGCGTGCGCAAGCAGTTCATGGACTTCAGCTCCACCGGCTCGCGCTTCGATGTGCTGGTGCGCCCCGAGGCCAGCCGCTGGCGCGGCGAACTCGCTCCCAGGCTGGTCTACGTGGATGGGAAATCAGTTTGAGGATGGATGGTCCGTCGTCCGTCGTCGGTCGTCCGTCGTCGACGGCCAAGGAACGCGAAACAGTCCAGACCACGAGCCCAGCGGATCCGCTGCATGCGACTGCGCGAGCACCGCGGAAGCGGATGTCCTCTCCGCAATCCGACCACGGACGACAAACAACTGGCTCCCCCCGATGAGCCGCGACGTCTTGTCCAAGCGCCCGGCGCTGCGCCGCCTGGTCTACAAGGCGATGGCGTTCGTCGCTGGCCGGCTGCCGATGCCGTTCACGCGCATCCTCTCGGTGATCGTCTCATCGCTGATGTGGGCGCTCGACCCGCGCGGCCGCAAGGCGGTGGCGTGCAACCTCGCGCATTTCATCCCCGCGTCGTGCCCCGAGGCGCGCAGCCGCGCGGTGCGGCACGCCTACCGCTCATTCGCTGCGCAGCTCAGCGAAGGCCTGCGCATCGACCGCCTGCCCGACTGGTACCTTGCCGCCGACCGACTCGCGCTGATCGATCCCTGGCGGGTCTTCGCGCGCCGCCCGCTGGCGGGTCCGGCGATCCTGGTGACCGTCCACTCCAATTGGGAGCTGATGCTCGCCGCCACCCACCGGCTGCGCCTGATCGAGCAGGTCGAGGCGATCTCGCTGAGCCACGGCGATCCCGCCATCGACCATCTGTTCGAGCGCAAGCGCGGCCAGGTCGGCTGCCGCAGCCTGCTGCTCGACCGCGCCCCGCTCGCGGCGCTGCGAGCGCTCAAGGCCGGACGCATCCTGGGCATCCTCGCCGATCGCGACTACACCGGCAACGGCGTGCGCGTGCCGTTCGCCGGACACTCGATGGTGCTCCCGCTCGGGCCGGCGGCGCTAGCCGCCCAGACCGGCGCGCCGATCATCCCCATGTACCTCGTCCGCACCGGCCCGACGAGCTTCGGACTGATCGTCGACAAGCCGCTCCACGCCGACCCCGCCCTGCCCAAGCAACACCAGGTGGTGTCGCTCACCGAGCAACTCGCCAACGTCCTGACCCGCTTCGTCGCCGCCGCGCCCAGCCAATGGGTCGCGTTCCATGATGCTTGGCGCAGTTAGCTTTTTTCAGGGGCTCCGCCCCTACGGCCCTGCGGGCCTACCCCACGGGCTTTGTCGCGGTTCGATGTCGCCGGATGCCGGCGACATCGTCGGCGGATGGGCTACGCCCATTGTATCCGCCGACCACCGCTCGGCGCCCGCCCCATCGCGGAGCGATGGGGCCCCCAAGCACGGCATCATTTTCAGGGGCTCCGCCCCTACGGCCCTGCGGGCCTACCCCACGGGCTTTGTCGCGGTTCGATGTCGCCG